>JACMQX010000104.1 GCA_014376765.1 Ramlibacter sp.
AGATCCACGACCGGTCTCGTGCCGTCTGGTTCGGCCTCCACCTGAACGTTGTGCTCCAGCCGCGCAAGCGGACTGCTGCCGGGGGCCTTGGCGGTTTGTACCCACTGGCGGCCTTCGTGGCGCATCCGCACCACGACACCCCGGGCGGCCAGCGCTCCATCCTGGGTGTCGAAGTAGGTCGCCCGCAACCGCTGGCGGACCACATCGCCTCGTCCCATCGCCGCTATCAGCGGCGGCAGGCTGCTTGGGGGGATCTCCAGTTTCAGTTCGAATTCAATCATGGTCACTTGTTTATGCATCGCTTTCTCTCTACGCGCAACTCCATGGCCATGGCAATGGAAAGGGATACGAGCCAGCCCAGACCCAGGGCCGCAAGAACGTCTGTGGGCCAATGCACCCCAAGCGCCAGGCGCGACACCCCGATCAACAGGGTCCAGATCACGGCTGCCGCCATCGCGCGGTTTCCCCAGCGCGGCGCGATCCGCGCCACGCACAGTGCCAACGCCGTCGACAGCGCAGCCGTGTGCAGTGTGTGGCCGCTCGGAAAGCTCGAGCCCCAATACCACTGGGTATCCCACAAGGCGGGGCGAGCCCGCGCCGCCACGGTCTTGATGCCGTAGACCAGTGCGGCCGCGACGCCCAGCGAAGCCATGGTCAAACCCGCCTCAAAACGGCGTCCAAAACCTGCGAAGAGGGCAGACGCGGCCAGCGTGACCGGGATGACAACCACAGCTGAGCCAGCGATGGTGAGCGTCGAGAAAAAAGGCCCCAGGCCCGCTGGCAGCACGGCGCGGATAGCCAACAGTACGCGCGTGTCCACAACACTCGATTCCCCGCCCAGCACATCTTCAAATAGCTTCGCGCAGACGATCAGCAGCATCAACAAGCACAGAACTGCCAACCGCCGCCTGGACAACAGGTCCGCGAACCGGGGCTGGCGCCAACTCACATACGCGCGGATGCCGGCGTAGCCGCAGCTGACAAGCAGGGCGAAGATCGCGAGTTCGGCAATGATTTCAAAGATCATTGGCGCAGCCACCTCGCCGTCAATGCAAATGCAATGGGTGGAAGGACCAACATCTGCAAAACCGGCACCAGCCCGACATCGACACCCGGCCAAAGCGGCATGCCGGGGGCATAACTCCACCGGTCCAGGACATGGACGGCGCCCCATTCGACAGCCACTGAAATAACAGCCCCCAAACCCAGCATCACCGCGTAGCCGGTGAGCCCGGGCCGGTCAGCCCAGCTTGCGCTGCCAAAGACGATCACGCCGCACAGAAAAATTATCTCGAGAATGACGCCGTCCCCCAGGCTCGGTAGCAGGCAATGCCGGGCGAAGGTCAGCCAGTCCCCCTGGCCGGTGTACAGCGGCATTTGTAGAACTTCCCAGGGGTAGTTGATGGCTGAAGCCACGATGAAGAGCACCACCATCCTGCGAAGCAGTCCTGTCACCGGGGGTTGACAAGGGCCCACTGTTATTTCCACAAGCGCAAGGCGTTGGGAATGCGGCGCTGGCCATGCATGCCCGATCCGAACAGGGAATAAGCCGCGATCGGCAGGATGCTTGCGTACAGCCCCACCTCGGGCGGCAGGCCTGCCAGCAGCGCGCAGGTCAGGCTCTGCGCAATGAGCATCACGGTGACGATCATTCCTGCCGTCAGGTCGTCTGCCAGCCATGCCGGCTGATAGCGGCGCAACCAGTCCGGTATCAAGTTCATTACGCCGTGCGCCGTGCCGCGAGCCGCAGAGCGCGCCGTTCGGTGAGCTCGAATGCGAGCATGCCTGCGAGCATGGCCAGCACGAATACCAGCGCCTTGGGCTGGCCAGAACCGAGCGAAACGAGTGCCGGCCCGGGGCAAAAGCCAGCGAGTCCCCAGCCGGCGCCAAAGAGCAGGCCGCCCCCCAGGAGTCGCTTGTCGATGGTTGTGGATGCGGGCAGCCGCAGTGCGCCGCCCAAAAAAGTGATGGTGCGCTTCTTCGCTATCGTGAAGGCGAGGAGGCCGACCAGGATCGCGCCGCCCATCACCAATGCCAGCGACGGATCCCAGGCGCCGAACAGGTCAAGGAAGCCGATCACCTTGCCCGGGTCGGTCATGCCCGAGATGATGAGGCCGACGCCAAACAGCAGGCCAACCACGAATTCTGAAATGCGGTTCATATTGCAATTTCCTTTTCTTGTTTCATCACGCCAGCACATGACGCATCACAAACACGGTTACGAAGCCCGCGCCCATGAAAGCGAGCGTGGCGGCCAGCGAACGTGGCGAAAGGCGTGACAGGCCACACACGCCGTGGCCGCTGGTGCAACCGGAGCCCAGGCGGGTTCCCACGCCGACCAGCAGGCCAGCGATCACTACGGTCACCCAGCCGGCATCAATGCGCGGCGCGATCGGTCCGGCCGCCAATGCGTAGATGATCGGCGCCGCCAACAGGCCTAGCAGGAAGGTGAGGCGCCAGCTGACATCTCCGCTCTTCGGGCTGAACAGGCCACCCACAATGCCGCTGATGCCTAGGATGCGCCCGTTCACCAGGATGAAGATGGCCGACGCGAGCCCCAGCAGAATTCCGCCGGCCAGAGAGGCCCACGGCGTGAAATGGTTCCAGTCAATGGTCATCTCATTTTCCCTTTGTGTTTTCCGTAAAGTTGTTCGTACAACAGGGTCATCACGGCGAGCGCCTGTGGGCTGTCGACCTGGTGGTAAATATTCTTGCCGTCACGGTATGTAGCGTTTGTGTATCAATAGAATGAATTGCACCCCGCGCCCCTAATGAGAGACCGTAGATGAACCCCACTGTTCAAAGCTTCTTCGACCCGGCAACCTGGACCGTCAGCTACGTCGTCTTCGAGAAAGAGGAATCGCCCTGCGCCATTATCGATCCGGTGCTGGACTTCGACCCCAAGTCCGGCCGCACCCGCACGGTCTCGGCCGACAAGCTGATTGCGTTCGTGCATGAGAACAAACTTCGCGTCGAGTGGATCCTCGAAACCCACGCCCACGCGGACCACCTGTCCGCGGCTCACTATCTGAAGAAGAAGCTGGGCGGCAAGATTGCGATCGGCGGCCAGATCACCCACGTGCAGGATGTGTTCAAACGCATCTTCAATCTGGAGCCTGAGTTCGTGCCGGACGGCCATCAGTTCGACCGCCTGTGGCAGGACGCAGAAAGGTTTTCCATCGGCGCGCTCACTGCTGAGGCTCTCTCGGTGCCGGGGCACACGCCCGCCTGCATGGCCTACTGTGTCGGCAACTCGGTGTTCGTGGGTGACACCCTGTTCATGCCTGACGTGGGAACGGCGCGATGTGATTTTCCCGGCGGTGATGCGCACACCTTGTACCGGTCGATGCGCAAGCTGCTGGAATTTCCGCCCGAGACGCGGCTTTTCATGTGTCACGACTATCCGCCAACGGGCCGACCGGCCGCGTGGGAAACCACCGTTGCCAAACAGCGCGCCGGCAATATCCATGTGCATGACGGCGTGAGCGAAGACGATTTCGTGAAGATGCGGACGGCGCGCGATGCCACGCTTGAGATGCCGGTGCTGATCCTGCCGTCGGTGCAGGTGAACATCCGCGCTGGCGAAATGCCGCCAAAGGAGGACAACGGAGTGTCGTACTTGAAGATTCCAATCAACGCCTTTTGATTGCGTTCACGATCCCGGAAACCTCGCATGAAAGCGATGCACTGGACGTGATGGATATCAGGTGCCCGCTGTCGCTGTCCCACCGGACAGGATCGACCGGATTGCTGCACGTTCCGCGGTTGTGGGAAGGGCAGCCTCTTGCGGCACTGGCATGTCATTCAAGCGGTGGGGATGGGGGGCCGGGCTGGCTTGCCAATCCACTTTTCCGGTTGGGTCGAAGTGCACGAGGTGGTAGGTCTCGTTGACGACGCTTCCGGGCTGGCCGTCGTTCATCCGTACATACCAGTCCGCCAGTCGTAAAGTCCGCCCGGCCAGTGACGGCGCGTCGGCCTGGCCCCGTGCCAACGCCACATACAGGCTGTGCGGTATAGGGTGGACGCCCCCGGATTCATCGAGCAGGAAGATGTAGGAGGCATAAGCCGGTTCATCGCTGCGAACGGTGTCTGTCGCCGCCAGGCTGCGTGCTGTTGAATCACCAGTGCTGTAGACCGGCGCAAAGCCACCGCCAGGCGTGCGGAAGTTCGTCGTCTGGCCCTGGTACAGGCGCGCGGCCGTCCACTGCACCGCGCCATCGTAGGTGAAGGCGCGCAGATCGAATTTCATCGCCTGGCCGTCTCCCTCATCAGCCGTGATCCGTTCGCCTGGCGAGACGATGGCCTGGGCCACGTAGTCGCCCGCGAGGATGTCTTGCCAGACCCGCCGCGTCAGCTTGTCGCCCCGGTAGGCGGCGCGGCTGCCAAATCCGGCAACCGGTTTGAAGAAGAGGCTGCGGCGCGCATCCCAGAGGCGCTGTGCATCGGCGGGTTTGACAAGCTCGGTGTGTGGCACGTGTTCCAGCAGTATTCGCTGCGATGTCTCAGACGCACCAAGCGCCTGTAACTGCGCGGCATCGCTGAAGGTCACAAGGTTTCGCTTGTTTGCATACAGGGCGTGGGCCTGTGGATGGGGCGTGAGCACAACGCCTTGCTGCTCGTAGGCTTCCCGCAGCACGGCACTGGCTGGTTGCTCAAGGTAGAAATCGGTCAGGCGGTTGTAGACCAGATCAATGGCAAGCCCGGCGTGCCATAGCCGGCCGTCTCGCCATTCAAAGTCCTGCGGGCCGGCAATGACGGCGCGCAGGCCGTGCCGTTCGAACAACTGCTGGAACAGCAGGAATTCAGGGTAGAGGTATTGCTCTTCAGGCGCTTCGTCGACGATGGCAATGCTGCCCAGCGGGCGGGTGTTTCCTGCCAGGCGCCATTCATGACGAAACATCTCCACCATGCTGCTTTCAAAAGCCGCCACGCTCTCGTGAGTGGGCACCATGCCATCAGTCGCTGCACAGCAGACGCGCTGGGCACGCGCCAGCACGGCGTTCAACATTGCGCCGCCGGCATTGGTGTTGATCTCGATCAGCCCGAGTTGGCCGTGGCTGACGTGAAAGTCATAACCAAAAAACGCGCCAAGCGGCCCGCCGCTGCCAAGCCTTGCAATGGCAGGCGCGGCGCTCAGGACCTGTTCGCGGTAGGCGGGCAATTGCACAACCGATTCAACCGCCCGCACCACCTCAGCCATGCGTTGCAACTGCGGCGCCGCCACAAACACCGCGCGCGCAGCAAACATGAAAGGGCAACGCTGGCGCACCAACTCGGCGAGGCCGGGCCGACCCAGCTCTGAATCAAGCGCATGGGCCAGCGCGTCTTTGTCCACGTTCAGGCAAAAGCAGGCGCTATTCAGGGCGTCGCTTGCAGTCAGAGTTGCGCATTCAGGGGTGGATGACATGAAGACTTTCGTAAAGGGCGAATCGATGGCTGAAGCCACGATGAAGAGCGCCGCCATCCTGCGAAGCAGTCCTCCCGCCGGGGGTTAGCCAGGGCCCACTGCTATTTCCGCAAGCGCAGTGCGTTGGTGATGACGGAAACCGAACTCAGGCTCATGGCCAGCGCGGCAATCATCGGTGACAGCAGCCAGCCGGTGAAGGGGTAGAGCAACCCCGCTGCCAGCGGCACGCCCAATGCGTTGTAGATGAACGCGAACACCAGGTTCTGCTTCATGTTGGCAATGGTCTGCTGCGAGATGATGCGGGCCTGCGCAATGCCCCGCAGGTCGCCCTTGACGAGGGTGACCTGGGCGCTGTTCATCGCCACGTCGGTGCCGGTGCCCATGGCCACGCCCACATCGGCTTTGGCCAGGGCAGGCGCGTCGTTGATGCCGTCGCCCGCCATGGCCACGATGCGGCCATCTCGTTGCAACTTGCCGACCAGTTCAAGCTTGTCTGCGGGCTTCACTTCGCCGTGCACTTCGTCGATGCCAAGCCGGGTTGCCACTGCCTTCGCTGTTGTCAGGCCGTCGCCAGTTGCCATGATCACGCGCATGCCGGTGGCCTTCAAGGCTGCAAGCGCTTCCATCGTGCTGGGTTTGATGGGGTCGGAGACCGCCAACAACCCTGCCGCCTGGCCGTCAACGCCCAGGTACATGACGCTGGCGCCTTCCGTGCGCAGCGCTTCTGCCTGAGCGGTGAGTGTGTCAACCGCAATGTTCATCTGATTCATCAGTGCGGTGTTGCCAAGCGCCAGCTTTTTGCCAGCCACGGAGCCACGAACGCCAATGCCAGTGCCTGACTCGAACCCTTCGGCCTTTTCAAGCGTCAGGCCACGCTCGCGAGCCCCGCGGACGATTGCATCGGCCAGCGGATGCTCGCTTCCCTGGTCCAGGCTGGCGGCCAGGCGCAGCACTTCATCTTCAGCAAAACCGGGAGCGGCCAGCACGCGGTCAAAGCGCGGTTTGCCCTCGGTCAGCGTGCCTGTCTTGTCGACGATCAGGGTGTCGACTTTCCTGAAGTTTTCAATGGCCGCTGCGTCACGGAACAACACGCCCTGCGTCGCCGCCTTACCTGTTGCCACCATGATGGACATCGGCGTCGCCAGGCCCAGTGCGCAAGGGCAGGCAATGATGAGCACGGCTACCGCGTTGACCAGGCCGTAGACCCAACTGGGCTGCGGGCCAAACACTCCCCACGCAAAAAACGTAGCCACGGCAATAGCCACTACGACCATGACAAAGTACCTGGCCACCTGGTCAGCCATGCGCTGCATCGGCGCTTTGGAACGCTGGGCCTGCAGCACCATTTGCACAATCCCGGCCAGCACGGTTTGCGAGCCGACCCGTTCAGACTTCATGACCAGCGCACCATTGGTGTTGAGCGTTGCTCCAATCAATTTGTCGCCGCTTCTTTTTGTGACGGGCATGGGCTCGCCGGTGAGCATGGACTCGTCAACCGCGCTGGAGCCTTCCACCACGATGCCGTCCACCGGCACCTTCTCGCCAGGCCGCACTCGCAACGTGTCACCGACGTGAACATGCGCCAGGGGTACGTCCTCTTCACCGCCGTCCGTGTTGATGCGGCGTGCCGTCTTGGGCGCCAGGCCGAGCAGCGACTTGATGGCAGCCGAAGTTTGGGATCGCGCCTTGAGTTCAAGAATCTGTCCCAGCAAGGTGAGCGAGATGATGACGGCGGCAGCCTCAAAGTAGACCGACACCCGCCCCATCGCCACAAACGAAGCAGGAAAGACGCCCGGCGCAACAGTCGCTACAACGCTGTAGATGAACGCAGCCGAGGTGCCCAGGCCAATGAGCGTCCACATGTTGGGGCTCGCATGAATGACAGACTGGAAGCCGCGTACAAAAAATGGCCATCCCGCCCACAGCACGATGGGTACGCTCAACACCAGCTCGATCCAGCTTTGCCGCGCCATATCAAACCACTGCAGCCGGTGGCCCGCCATGGCCAGAAACGTGACGGCAACGGTCAGTGGCAATGTCCAGAAGAAACGCCGGCGAAAGTCCACAAGCTCGGGGCTTTCTGCATCGTCGAGCGTGGGCAGTTCGGGCTCCAGGGCCATGCCGCATTTGGGGCAGACGCCGGGGTGGTCCTGCCGGACCTCGGGGTGCATGGGGCAGGTGAATATTGCCTGATCCTTCAATGCACCCGTGGCCTCTCTTAATTTGGTCAAGCCCACGCGTCTGGCCGAAAGCTTACTTCTTGCCAGGATCCGAGGCACTCACCGGTTTTCATGCCGTGCTGGCTGCCAGGTGAGTCGTGACGTTGGGCGATAGCACTGGTTGCAAGGCCGGTACTTAAAACAAGAATCAAGGAAGCCAGTAATGTGGTTTTCATAAAAATCTCGAAAACAGGTGATGATGAAAAAAGTGATATTCAAAATATATGCTGAACCGGCTATCCAAGCGTGTCTGTACGTTGCCCCGCTTTTGGGCAGCGCCACCAGACCACAGCCTTGAACGCCATCAATGGCCAACATGGCAAAGATGCAGCGACAGATGGACACAATCGCAACGACCACTGATCCAAAAAAGCGCCAGAAGCTGATGCAAACCCATATGCAGACGATCCAGGAGAACATGAAGGCAATGCGCGAAATGGGCGGCTCAAGTATGAAAGGCGGGTCCGCCCCCATGGCAATGGGCAATGGGCAACAGGCCAAGCACGCCCAAGCCCGACATGCAGATGCGTCAGGACATGGCCGACAAGCGGATGGACATGATGCAGCAGATGATGAACCAGATGATGCAACGCGAAAAGGCGATGATGCCGATGGGCGGCATGTGACATCGGCTCTGTAGCGATGGACATCATGACTGAGGGATTCGCTGTCATCCACTTGTGCGAGAGTGTGTTGAG
>JACMQX010000105.1 GCA_014376765.1 Ramlibacter sp.
CACTCCGCAAAACCTCTGAGAGATACACGACCATGTTCCAGCCCCCGAGCTACGGCTCATTTCCTGATTTCACCTGGACGACCCCCGACCTGTGCGATGCACACCTGGCCGATCCGGCCTGGGGCATGCAGATCGTGGGTGCGGGCCTGCACAGTTACGGCGGCAGGTCCTGGTACTTTGGTGAGGTGGCGACGGCCGGCACTGCGCCCGGTACAGCCATGTCCTTGATTGACATCGTAAGTTCTCCCGGCCAGGGGCGTGTTTTGCTGGCCGATGCGCTCGGCGACGCGGCGCATGCTGTGGTGGGCGACCGGATGGTCGCTCTCGCGGCACAAAACGGCTGGAGCGGCATCATCCTCAACGGTTATGTACGCGACACACGCGACCTGGCGCGAATGCCCATCGGCGTGCACGCGCTTGGCGCGCGGCCCAATCGCTCAGCCAACATGCAACCTGCGATTGCAGCCATCCGCTTCGAGCTGCTGGGCGCCTTTGTGGAGCCTGGGCTGTGGGTGTATGCCGACGGTGATGGCATCGTGATCATGAAGCGGCGTCATACCGAGAGTTAGGCGCCTGCCTGGTTCACGCCGGACCGCTTTGCCGCCGCGATGGTCATAGAGCCCCAAGCCACCACGTCCATAACAACTTACTGCGGCTCGATGCCGGCCTTCTTCACCAGCGCAGCGTATTTGGCCAACTCACGCCGGAATGCAGTCTGCGCCTGCTCCGGCGTACTGATGTTGATGCTGTTGCCTTGCTTGGCCATCGCTTCCTTGACAGTCGGGTCGGCAAACGCCGTGACGAAGGCCTCGTTGATTTTTTTGACCTGCACCGCAGGCAAGTTCTTCGGGCCGATCACCGCAAACCACGCCTCCACCACAAAGTTCGGCATGCCCTGCTCGGCAAAGGTCGGGATCTCTGGCGCAGCTGGCGAGCGCTGCGCCGTCAGCATGCCGATCGCGCGCAATGCGCCGCTCTTGATGTGCGCCTGCACGCTGGGCAGCGCTGCGGTGCCGAACTCCACCTGGCCACCGATCAGGTCAGTGACCATCGGGCCCACGCCCTTGTAGGGGATGTGCCGGGCACTGGCGCCCGACTCTTCCAGGAATAGTTCGGTGGCCAGGTGCAGGATGGTGCCCGTGCCGCCCGATGCAAAGTTGAGCGTGCCCGGCTTGGCCTTGAGCAGCGCAATGAATTCTTTCGAGTTGGTCGCGGCCACCCTGGCCGGGTTGACCACCAGCACCATGGGCGTGGCGCCCACGATGGCGATGGGCGTAAAGTCGCCCGGCATGTCAAAAGGCAGGGACTTCATCACACTCGGGAGGATCACAACATTGTTGGACACAACAGACAGCGCGGTGCCATCAGCCGGCGCACGCGCCAGCGCATTGAGGCCCACCACGCCACCGGCGCCGGCCTGGTTGTCCACCACCACCGATGCGTTGAGCGCCCTGGCCAGGGCAGGCTGCGCCGCGCGGGTGATCGCGTCCACACCCGAGCCCGTGGCGTTGGGCAGGATGATGCGCACGGTGCCCGATTGCGCCTGTACGGCCAAGGGTGCCAGGCTGGAGGCGAGCGCGGCGGCGATGATGCTGCGGCGGGAAAGTGCTTGTGTGTGTGTCATGGGAGTCTCCTTGGTGGGTGTGGTTCACGCCACTGCGGCGCTGCGTATCAATTCAGCAATTTCTGCAGCGCTGTAACCCAGCCCCTGCAGCAACGCCCCTGTGTGTTCACCCATTGTCGGCGGGTTGCTGCGCACGCCCAGGCGCTGGTTGTCCAGCATCAGCGGCAGCAGGGTGGTCTGCGCCGTCTGGCCGGCGCGCTCGCCATCGGGCAGGCGAATGTCGGCCAGGCCGCCTGTGGCCAGCAGGTGGGGGTCCTCAAACAAATCTTCAGGCCGCACGATGGGTGCAAACGGCAGGCCCTTGGCTTCAAACATCGCCGCCAGCTCGGCCGCGCTGAACGACGCCAGCCGCTCGCGCAGCACCGGCAGCATGGAGGGGCGGGCCCGCACCCGGTCGTTGTTGGTGGCGAGGGCGGGGTCGGCCTTGAGGTCGGCAAAACCAAAGGCGTCGCAGAAGGTGACCCACTGCGAATCACTCACCGCCGCCAGAAAAATCTGCTCGCCGTCTTTCACGGTGAACACGTCATACAGCGCCCAGGCCGAGATGCGGTCAGGCATGGGCTGGGCCGCCTGACCGGTGATGGCGTACTGCAGCATGTGCTGGCCCACCAGGAACACGTTGTTCTCGAACAGGGCGCTTTGCACCTCCTGGCCCTTGCCGGTGATGCCGCGCTGGATCAAGGCGCCCAGCGCGCCTATCGCGCCGAACATGCCGCCCATGATGTCGTTCACGCTGGTGCCCGCGCGCAGCGGGTCGCCGGGGCGGCCGGTCATGTAGGCCAGGCCCCCCATCATCTGCACCACTTCATCGAGCGCCGTGCGGTGCTCGTAGGGGCCGGGCAGGAATCCCTTCAGGCTGATGTAGATGAGCCTGTCGCTGGTGGCGCTGAGCGAGGGGTAGTCCAGCCCGTACTTGCGCATGGTGCCGGGGCGGAAATTCTCGGCCACCACGTCGGCGCCGGCGCACAGCTTGCGTGCCGCCTCGGCGCCTGCGGGGTGGCGCAGGTCGATGGCGATGCTCTTCTTGTTGCGGTTGAACATCGGGAAAAAGCCGGCGCCTGCCCCCAGCAGGTGGCGTGTACGGTCGCCCTCCAGCGGCTCGACCTTGATGACTTCGGCGCCCATGTCGGCCAGCACCATGCCGCAGGTCGGGCCCATGACCATGTGGGTGAATTCCACGACGCGCAGGCCTTCCAGCGGCAGGCGGTGTTGAGGTGTTGCAGTACTCACAGGGCGGCCTCAAAAGTCTTGGGCAGGCCTGCGCGCCATAGCGTGCCGTGCAGCTCTTCGCCGGCCAGCCAGCCTGCCAGTTGCTGGCGCAGGCCCACCTTGCGGATGATGGCCCTGGCGGGCAGGGTGGGGGTGGCTGGTTCAGGCAATGCTTGTCTCCGCGCGCTGGGCGCTGGGTGCTGGGCTCAAGAGTCTGATCTTAAAGATTCCCGATGGAATCCCTCACTGTGCTCGCCTGCAGCGCTGAAAACGACATCAGCTCTCCGGCCAAAGCGCTTGCCATGACGGTAGGCGGGCTGGCCAGCCACACCTGGCCCGGGCCCGAGCGGCCGGGGAAGTTGCGGTTGATGGCGCTGACGGTGACCTGCCCGCTCTCGCTGGACGAGCCCGGCCCGCAGTTGGCGCAGGCGCCGCACGAGGGCTGCAGCATCTGCGCGCCGGCCTGGGCAAACACAGTGTCGTAGCCCTGCGCGATGCAGTAGTCGCGCACGGCGGTGGTGCCGTACTGCAGATAGAGCGTGACGCCTGGCGGCACGCTCAGGCCGTGCTGCACGGCCCAGGACAAGACGGCGTGGTAGTGGTCAAAGTCCTCCCGCTTGCCGGCGGTGCAGGAGCCACCGTAGGCGATGCTGATCTTCACCGGTTGCTTCAATTCATCCAGCGCGACGCCGTTGCCCGGGTCGCCGGGCGCGGCCACCATGGGCGACAAGGCGCTGCAATCTACGCAAATCTTGCCGGCGTAGCGTGCATCAGCGTCGCTGTGCATCCACGCCTCCACCGCAAACTCCTCACCGCGCCGCTCGTGCAGAAAACGCACCGTCTCTTCATCAGGCGCGACGATGCCGGTGAACCCGCCCAGCTCAGCCGTCATGTTGGTGAGCGTCGCGCGCTCGTCGGTGGACAGTGTCTTGATGGCACTGCCCGCGAACTCGAACACCTTGCCCACGCCCAGCCCGGCGCGGATGCGTGGCTCGGCCAGCAGGTGCAGCGCGATGTCCTTGGCAGTGATCCCCGGTGCCAGCGGGCCCTCCAGTTCAATGCGCAGGGACTCGGGCACGGTCAGCCGTACCGCGCCGGTGACAAAGGCGTTGGCCATGTCCGTCGTGCCCACGCCAAAGGCCACGCAACCGAGGGCCCCGCTGTGGGGGGTGTGCGAGTCGGTACCGGCCACGACCTGACCTGGCAGCGCATAGTGCTCGGCCATCATCGCGTGCGAGATGCCGGCCACGTTGGAGCCGTCGTCCAGCGCGGCCTCGGCCTCGGTGAGGGTGCGGTGAAAGCGCAGGCCCTCGACCGCAGCAAAGTCGCGTTGTGCCTGGCACATTGCCCGTACGTTGGTCACGATGCCGCCGCGCACATGGGCAGGGCTCTGGGCGACGTAGGAGGTGTGGTCCTCGAACACCACGATCGATCCTCGATCGTGCAAGGGCAGCGGCTGGCTGAAGGTGGCGTGCAGCATGTGCACCGCCATGCCGGTGTAGTACTCGTGGATGAAGCGCCAGTCGGCCCGTACGAAAGCGCCCTGGCCGGGGGCGGGGTTGGCTGCAGTCAACTCGGTGCTCAGGGCGTGGCGGGCGATGATTTTTTCAAACAGGGTTTGCGGCTGGGCAGCTGCAACTTGCGGCGCGATGTGGATGTTGCGCATGTGCGCCTGGCCGAATTTGAGCAGGCCGCCGCTTCGCAGAATGGCGGCGGCGAGGGCATCACGGCCCGCCACGAGTTCGTCGATGCTGATGGGCTCTCCGCCCTGGATGCGCGCGACGAGGGAGAAGTCGGTGGAGGTGAACAGGCCGATGTTGTCGGCGTTCTGCCGGTAGATGCGCTCGAAGCTCTCTGCGATCACAAGCCGGATGCCCGCAAGCTTTTCTGCCGCGGGGCTGTGTTCGCGCGAGGAGCCTTTGCCGTAGCGCTTGCCGGCCACGGTGACGCTGAAGCCGGCATTGCGTACGGCGTCGGTTGTGAACGGCAGCTCGTCTGTTGTCTTGAAGCCGGTGTAGGGGTAGCGGCCCAGCTTGTCGTCATAGTGCGTGAGGATGGGTACCGGCGTGATCTCGTCGGTAGAAATGTCGTCGCGCAGGG
>JACMQX010000106.1 GCA_014376765.1 Ramlibacter sp.
GACTCCGGGCTGATGCATGTGGCAGCCGCCTTTGGCGTGCCCCAGGTGGCGGTGTTTGGTTCATCCAGCCCGCTGCACACGCCGCCGCTCAATGCGCGGGCACGGGTGCTTTGGCTCAAGGACGATCCGCTGTACACACCGCCACTTGATTGCGCGCCCTGCTTCCAACGCGAGTGCCCGCTGGGCCACACGCGCTGCCTGAACGACATTCCCGCGTCGCGCGTTTTGGCGGCGCTACGCGAGCTTCAGCCTGGCGCCTGAAAAGGTCGGACCGCAGACCCGCGCGGGATCAGAGCTTCAAAGCGTTAGAGCGGAAACGCCGGCAGCGCCGCAGCGCCCGAGGGATTGGCAGTCGGCGTGCGGGCCACATTCATGACCCAGCAGACCATCACGAAGTAGCCAATCAGCGTGACCAGTTCGACCACGCCCTGTTCGCCAAACAGCGCAACAGCAGGGGCATAGGTCGCATCGCTCACGCCGTGGTGTTGCAGCAGTTCAAGCGCTACGTCCATCGCGCAGGCTTCATCGGCGGGCAGGTCCCTGGCCTGCCTGCCCTGTGCGATGGCATCCAGAGTCGCGTGCGCCACACCAGCCTTCAAGGCAGCCGGCGCATGCATCAGCCACTCAAACTGGTTGGAGGTGTGGCGTGCAGCCACGCAGGTGGCCAGCTCGCGGATGCGGACGTCCAGCACGCTGTCAAAGCGCAGGTATTCGCCGAGCTTTCCGACGCGGCCCAACAGTTCGGGGCTGCGCAGCAAGGGAATGAAGGGGCCAAACACGGCCTTGCGCGGCCCGGCAATCAGGGCCTCTGCGGCCGCGCGCTGTGCAGGCGTCATCGAATCGGAGGCCGGCAGAGGCATGCGGTCGGCGGGATCACGGGCATGGCCCTGAGGTACAGGAGATGCCGGGTTGGTGGAAGAGGCCGTGGGGGTCATGTGTCGAGTCCTTCAGTACTGCGGGGAACGCTTGCCCGGCTCATCATAGGCAGCGGCGCCAGCGCAGCGCGAATCTTGTACGACAAAAAAAACAGCCACCTTGCGGTGGCTGTGTAAAGTCCTTGGGAGGACGTCGTTGGGAGACCGGTAATCTGGTACTTCGACTTGTTTTTTTGGGGATACCAAGTGATGTTGTGACAGCTAACGGACTGAATGTACGTCCTGTGCTGTGAACGCGCATCCCCTGAATAAGGGACAAAACAAGCGAATGTTGCAACCACCTGTTGGCCTTGTGATTTATTGCACGCAGATTTGCAGATTCCAAAATTTATTACAGCTGATTACATGTCGCGCAGGGGCAATTCAACGACAAAACAGGCGCCGCCGCCCTCACGGTCATCGCAATGCACCGCGCCGGAGTGGCGCTGCACAATGGAGCGCACCAGAGCCAGCCCCAGCCCGACACCGCCTTCCTGCTCGCTGGCCCCAGGCAGGCGGTAGAAGGGCTCGAAGATGCGTTCGCGCTGGTCTGGCGGCACGCCGGGGCCGCGATCACCCACACTGATGATGGCGCGCCTGCCTTCACGGCGCACCTGCACGGTGATCGGGCCGGTGCTGTAGCGCCTGGCGTTTTCCAGCAAGTTGCGTATCACCCGGCGCAGCAGCTTGGCCACCCCTTGCACCATGACCGCCTGTGAGCTGTCTGCCACCTGCAGCTCGGCGTCCAGCCGGGCGCATTCCTCGGCGGCAAGGCCAGTGAGGTCGACGGTTTCAATGGTGCCCACATCGGCCTCGCGGGCGTCCAGCCGGCTGGCCAGCAGGATCTCGTCAATCAACTGGTCCAGCTCTGCGATGTTGCGCGAGATTTCATTCTTGAAGGTCGGCAACGTTTGCGCGCCCATCAGTTCAAGCCCCATGCGGATCCGCGTGAGCGGCGAGCGCAACTCATGCGAGGCGTTGGCCAGCAGTGATTTGTGCGACTTGACCAGCGTCTCGATGCGCTCGGCGGCCTTGTTGAAGCGTTGCGCAAGAAAGGCCACTTCATCGGTGCCAGACACCGGCACCCGCGTGCTCAACTCCCCTTCCCCCCAGCGTTCCACCCCGCGGCGCAGATTTTCCAGCCGCTGCGTCAGCCGCCGGATGATGGGGTAGGTGCCGATAGCCACCGCCAGCGCCACGATGCCCAACATCCACAGCAGGCCAGTAGAGCCGCGGGCCCAGGGCCGGGGCGGTGGCGGCTCGCCGGCGCGGCGCGGCCGCGGGGGAATTTGCACAAAGAGTGAGCTGCCATCCGTCATGGCGACCTGGAACTCGATGCCCTGGCCCGGTACGCGCACCGGCCGGGCCAGCGCCTGGCCGACCACCTGGCCGGCTTCATCACGGATCACGACTTCGCGCGGTGGGGTCTGCTCGGCATTGGCTTGCCAGAGCCAACCAAAAATCAGCGTGAGCGCGCCAACGGCCAGCACCACAGCCAGCCACAAGCGCACATAGATGGGCAAATACCTTGGCAGGTGGAACGCTTGCCAAAAGGCCATTGCGTCAATCCTGCTGTTTGGCGAATACGTAGCCTACGCCGCGCACGGTCAGGATGCGCTTGGGATTCTTGGCGTCCGCCTCGATGGCTGCGCGGATACGCCCCATGTGCACGTCGATCGACCGGTCAAACGCTTCGAGCTCCCGGCCTCGCACGGCTTCCATGATCTGGTCGCGCGTGAGCACCCGGCCGGCCCGCTCGGCCAGGGTGATGAGCAGGTCAAACTGGTAAGAGGTGAGGTCGCAAGCCTGGCCGCTCACGGTCACGGTACGTGCGTCCCGGTCAATCTCCAGCGAGCCAAAGCGCAGCAGCTTGGCTGAAGGCACAGCACCCTCCACGCGGCGGCGCAGGATGGCGCGGATACGCGCGAGCAATTCGCGCGGTTCAAAGGGCTTGGGCAGGTAGTCGTCCGCGCCGAGTTCGAGGCCGATGATGCGGTCCATCGGGTCGCCCTTGGCCGTGAGCATGAGCACCGGCACCTGGGCGATCGGGCCCTGCAGGGCGCGGATGCGCCGGCACACTTCAAGGCCGTCCAGATCGGGCAGCATCAAGTCGAGGATGACGAGTTCGGGGACACTGCCCGCCGCGTTGCCCTGCAACTGCGCCAAGCCCGCCAGACCGCTGGCCGCATGTTGGAAGCCGAAACCGGATTGACCCAGGTATTCGCCCACCATTTGCGCCAGGCGCGTGTCGTCTTCAATCATCAGAAGTTGCTGCATGGGTTTGATGGTAACTGCGCCGCCCCCATGACGGAAGCCCGTACGGGGCCTTGCTTCACCGGCTTCGGCAAAGGCGTATTCGTTGTTCATGGATGCCCCGGATTTCTATTTGCCAAGCAGTTTTGATCTTGGGCTGGGACAGGCCGCACCGCGTTGTAGCGGCGGTAAAGTTTGGTAAACGCCTACGGCACATCCCGAGGCACATCCCGAGGCACATCCCGAGGCACGAGCCGTGATGCCAGCCAGACCAGCACCAGCACAGGCAGGCCCAGCAAGGCGGTGGCCGTGAAGAATTGGGGGTAGCCATAGGCATTGACATACACCCCCGAGAAGCCCGCAAGCCACTTGGGCAGCAGCAGCATCATCGAGCTGAGCAGCGCGTACTGGGTGGCTGAATACTTGATGTTGGTCAGCGATGAGAGGTAAGCGATGAAGGCCGCCGATGCGATGCCGCTGGACAGGTTGTCAGCCGAGATCACGAAGATCAGCGCATTCACGTCATGCCCGCGCCCGCCCAGCCAGGCAAACAGCAGGTTGCTGGCGGCGCTGAGCAGGGCGCCCAGCATCAGCACGCGCATGACGCCGAGCTTCATGGACATCATGCCGCCGATGAAGGCGCCCACCAGCGTCATGATCACGCCGTAAATTTTGGTGACGGCGGCCACTTCATCCTTGGTGTAGCCCATGTCCACATAAAACGGATTGGCCATGATGCCCATCACGATATCGCTGATGCGGTACACCGCAATCAGCGACAGGATGAGCGCGGCCTGCCAGCGGTAGCGGCGGATGAAGTCGGAAAACGGCTCGATCAATGCGCCCTGCAACCACTCCGCCGCGTTGCGTGCGGGCGGCAGCTCAAGGCGCGCGGGCTCGCGTGAGAACAGCACCGTGAGCACACCCACGAGCATTGACGCGGCCATGACAAGATAGGCGGTCGCCCAGGCGGCTTGCTGGTAGCTCGCTGCGCGAGCAGCTGCACTTGCTGCACCGGCAGCTGCAACTGCCGCGCCAGCAACCACTCCCGCTACAGGCGCCACCTCGGCCCGGGCCGCAATCCACAAGACGCCCGCGCCGGCCCAGATCATCGCAATGCGGTAACCCGTCTGGTAGGTCGCCGCCAGTGCCCCTTGCTGCAGGGTGCCTGCCGATTCAATGCGGAAGGCATCCAGCGCGATGTCCTGCGTGGCCGAGGCAAACGCCACCGCCAACGCGCACCAGACGATGGGCCCCAGCGTCTGGCGCGGGTCCGACAGCGCCATACCCACCAGCCCCGCCATGATGGCGAACTGCGACAGCAGCAACCAGCTCCTGCGCCTGCCCAGAGCCCGTGTGAGCAAAGGAATAGGCATGCGGTCCACCAGCGGGGCCCAGCACCACTTGAAGCCATACGCCAACCCCACCCAGGACAGGTAACCGATGGTGGAGCGGTCAACCCCCGCCTCGCGCAGCCGGAAACTCAGCGTGCCCAGCACCAGCAACAGCGGCAACCCGGCCGCGAAACCCAGCGACAGCATGCGCAGGCTGGCGGGCTCCAGGTAGACCCGCAGGGCATCGCGCCAAGTGGGCTTGGCACCGGCCGCCGGTGAAGATATGCCTGTAACGGTTGCAGTGGCGGCGCCAGCGGCCGGCGTAATCTCGCGTGATGGTGGGACATTCATTTATGACTATTATTCATGCATGTGTTTCCTCTGCGATGCAAAGGCATCAAACCTTTTCACCCCTTTGCTCACCCGCCGCGCCGTGGTGCTGGGGGCTGCTGCAGCTGCGGCGTTGCCCGCCACGGCCCAGGTCGATGTGGGCAATAGCTCCAGCCTGCGCAACCTGGTGCCGGCCGAGCAGCTGGAGTCTTCGGCCAACCAGCAGTATGCGCAGATGATGGCCGAGGCCCGCACCAAGGGGGCCCTGGCGCCAGACAACTTTGCCCAGCTGGTGCGGCTGCGCGCCATCGCCTCACGCCTCATACCCATCGCGCCGCGCTGGAACGACAGGGCGAGGCAGTGGAAGTGGGAGGTCAACCTCATCGGCAGCAAACAGATCAACGCCTTTTGCATGCCGGGCGGCAAGATCGCGTTCTACACCGCCATCCTCGACCAGCTCAAACTCAGCGACGACGAGGCGGCCATGGTGATGGGCCACGAGATGGCGCATGCGTTGCGCGAACATGCGCGCTCGCGGATTGCCAAGACCCAGGCCACCGGCATGGGGCTGTCCATCGGCGCGCGGCTGCTGGGCCTGGGCGACCTGGGCAATGCGGCGGCCAACATCGGCACCCAGCTGATCAGCCTGAAATTCAGCCGCCAGGACGAAACCGAAGCCGACCTGGTGGGGCTTGAGCTCGCCGCGCGCGCTGGCTACCAGCCTGCTGCAAGCGTGAGCTTGTGGAAGAAGATGGCCGCTGCCAGTGGCGGCAGTGGCAGCGGCGGGACGGCGCTAAGCTTTCTTGGCACCCACCCCAACAGCCCGGAGCGCATCGCTCAGCTGCAGGCCAACGTGCCCAAGGTTCAGGGGCTGTACGAGCAGGCCCGCCGCGGCTGAGCTGCAGCGCCAGGCGTGTCCTATTCGGGAACGCGTGGAACCGGCTTTGCCGGGCCACTGCATTGCCCCCAGTGAAGGAGGCGGCTTCAAACCGCTTCGGGGGCGTCCAGAAATTTCACGCTGGCTGTCAGGCCCTGGCCATCCGGTCCTGGGCCCAGCTCAAGCCGGGCGTTCATCAGTTGCGCATACTGCACGACGATACCCAGCCCCAGGCCAACCCCCTGCCCGAGCAATTGCCCCGCCCTCCCCTGGACCCAGCGCTGTGTCAGGCGGCTGCGCATGTCGCCACTCAGGCCCGGCCCGTTGTCGATCACCGACAGCGTCACGCCATCTACCGCCCGCGACAAGGCCACGGTCACGCTGGACACCATACCCTGGGTGTTCTGGCCGTAGCGCAGCGCGTTGTCCAGCAGGTTGTTGAGGATGCCTTCAATCAGCGAGGCGTCGCCAATCACGCTCACGGCCGCATCAACGCCCCGCGCGCCGAGGTCCACCTGTTGGGCATCGGCCTGGGGCAGGTACCGCATCACGCTGTCGTGGACCATGGCATCCAGCGCCACGGGCGCCAGCTGGATGCCGGCCTTGGCCCCGTCGGCCAGTGCCAGGGCCAGCAACTGGTCGATCAGGCGGCTGGCGCGTGCCTGGCTTGCGATGATGCCTTGCAGCTGGGCCTGCCACACCGCCGGCTCCTTGTGCGCCAGGCCATATTCGGCCAGCGCGCGGATGCCGGCCAGCGGCGTGCGCATCTCATGGGCCACGTTGCCGGTGAACTCGCGCTGCGCCCGCCCGCTTTCGTCTAGCCGCTCGAGCAGCGAGTTGAGCGCGCCGCCCAAGCGCTCAATGTCGCGCGAGCTGGCGTCCACCTTGACCGGCGCGAGATCCGTCGCGTCGCGCTGCTCCATGGCAGTCTGCAACTGCACCAGCGGCTGCAGGTCACGCGCAATGCCCCGGCGCAGCCACACTGCGAGCAACAGCAAAAACACGATCTGTGGCGCGATGCAGTAAGCCAGCAGCCGTTGCAAAAGCGAGTTGCGGCTCTGCGTGGTCTCGGCTACCACCACGTTAAACGGGGCGGGCGTCTCCACGTGCAGCGTGACGGCCCGCACGCTCTGGTTGTTGAAGGTGATGTTGGCAAACTTGTGCGGCGCGCCATCTGTCCATGACTGCGCCTGCAAGCCGGGCTGGCCGGCCACCAGGTTTCCCTCGTTCGAGAAGATTGCAAAAAACACCGACTCCACCGGGTCGAACAGCACGCTTTTAAGCTCGCGGGGCGAGAGGCTGAGCTCGAGCGCGCCGTCCTGCTTCTTCACGTTGGCAGCCACCACATAGGCGTCGTCCAGCAGCGAGCGGTCAAAGGCCTGCACCATGAAAGCGTTGGCTACCAGCAGGGTGACCAGGGTGCCGGCCAGCCAGGTCAGGGCCAGCGGCATCATCACATTGCGCAGGACACGTGAGCGCAGCGAAGGTCTGCTGCCTGGGTCCTGCCTGCTCGTCACTGGTCAGGCTCCAGCACGTAGCCCAGGCCCCGAAGCGTGCGGATGCGAACGCCGGAACCGGGTAGCCGTTTGCGCAGGCGCGAAATGAAGGCCTCCAGCGCGTTGTCGCCCAGCCATTCATCCACATCGGACAGCTTGCTGGACAGCGACCGCTTGCTCACCACGCGGCCTGGCGGCGTCATCAGTTCCCACAGCACCTCGAACTCGCGCGCCGGCAAATCAAGCGGCTGCGGCCCGAGCAGGAAGCGCCTGGCTTTGCGGTCCAGCGTCAGCATGCCGACCTCAACCCGGTCGTCGGTGCCCTGTGTGCGCCGCACCAGGGCCCGCAGCCGGGCTTCCACCTCTGCCAGCTCGAACGGTTTGCCGATGTAGTCGTCTGCGCCGGCGTCAAGCCCGGCAATGCGTTCGTCGGTGCGGTTGCGGGCGGTGAGGATGAGCACAGGCGTTCGGTCCCCACGGGCGCGTGCATTGCGCAGGGCCTTGAGCCCACTGCCCAAGCCGCTCAGGGGGTGGTCGGTCAGCGGCAGGTTCAGGTCCAGCAGTACGGCATCAAACGGCTGGACCAGCCAGTAGTGCTCGGCCTGCTCCAGCGTCTCGGCAACGTCGACACGGTGGCCTGCATCGCCAAGGCTGCGGACCATCACGTCCCGCAGGACGACGTCGTCTTCAACAAGGAGTATGCGCATGTGGGGACTGACCTTAGCTCAGTATCCACGGCACGCGC
Organism: Ramlibacter sp.; assembly: GCA_014376765.1. GTDB lineage: Bacteria > Pseudomonadota > Gammaproteobacteria > Burkholderiales > Burkholderiaceae_C > JACMQX01. Next base: position 7,950 of record JACMQX010000106.1, read on the forward strand.
TACGCATTTATGCGTAGCGCGACCGTCAGTGTGAGGTCAGTGCCTGCAGGCGATAAACGAACGACAGGTGAGCCGTGCAACAGGGGTTGTCATTGCGCTTGCCAAACTGTCCCGGGAGGCTGCCTCCCGGACACCACCAGGAGACATTCATCATGAAGATCAAGAGCCAGAAAGATTTCTTTTCCGGCATCATGTTCGCCATTGTGGGCACCGCGTTCGCATGGGGCGCAACCACCTACAACGTCGGCCAGGGCGCCCGCATGGGCCCCGGTTATTTCCCACTGATGCTGGGGATCGTGCTGGCCGTGCTCGGCACCGTCGTCGTATTCACCTCTCTGGTGGTCGAGACCGAAGACGGTGAGCCGATCGGCCGCTGGGCCTGGCGCCCGCTCGGCTACATCATCGGCGCCAACCTGCTGTTCGGCATCCTGCTGGGCGGCTTGCCCAGCATGAAAGTGCCGGCCATGGGCATGATCGCCGCGATCTACGCGCTGACCATCGTCTCCAGCCTGGCAGGTGAGCGCTTCAAACTGCGCGACGTGCTGATCCTCGCCACGATTCTCTCGGTTGGCAGTTATCTGGCCTTCATCGTTCTGCTCAAGTTGCAGATCCAGGTGTGGCCCACATTCATCACGGGTTGAGGAGAAAAAAACATGGAACTGCTGTCGCACCTTTCCCTCGGCTTTGGCGTCGCCTTCACGCCGATCAACCTGTTGTATGCCTTCATCGGCTGCATTCTGGGCACGCTGATTGGCGTGCTCCCCGGCATCGGCCCGGTGGCAACGATAGCCATGCTGCTGCCTGCCACTTATGCACTGCCACCCGTGTCGGCCCTCATCATGCTGGCTGGCATTTACTACGGCGCGCAGTACGGCGGCTCAACCACCGCCATTTTGGTGAACCTGCCCGGTGAGTCGTCATCGGTCGTGACCTGCATTGACGGCTACCAGATGGCAAGGCAGGGGAGAGCTGGGCCCGCGCTCGCTGCGGCTGGACTGGGTTCATTCTTTGCAGGCTCGGTCGGCACGCTGATCCTGGCTGCGTTCGCACCGCCGCTGACGGAACTGGCCTTCAAGTTCGGCCCGGCAGAATATTTTTCGCTCATGATCCTGGGCCTGATTGGCGCCGTGGTGCTGGCTTCGGGCTCGCTCATCAAGGCCATCGCGATGATCGTGCTTGGCCTGTTGCTGGGCCTGGTCGGCACGGACGTGAACTCCGGCGTGGCGCGCTTCAGCTTCGACATTCCTGGACTCACTGACGGCATTGGCTTTGTCGTGATCGCGATGGGTGTGTTCGGTTATGGCGAGATCATCTCCAACCTGTCGCAGCCCGAAGACGAGCGCGAAGTGTTCACCGCCAAGGTGACGGGCTTGTGGCCCACCAAGCAGGACTTCCTCAACATGACGCCTGCCGTCTTGCGCGGCACCTTCCTGGGCGCGGCGCTGGGCATCTTGCCTGGCGGCGGCGCCCTGCTGGCCGCTTTTGCAGCCTACGCGCTCGAGAAGAAGATCAAGATGAAGCCGGGCGAAGTGCCCTTCGGCAAAGGCAACATCCGCGGCGTTGCATCGCCCGAGTCAGCCAACAACGCAGGCGCGCAGACCTCGTTCATCCCGCTCTTGACGCTGGGCATCCCACCCAACGCCGTGATGGCACTGATGGTCGGCGCCATGACCATTCACAACATCCAGCCGGGCCCGCAGGTCATGACCAGCAACCCGGAGCTGTTCTGGGGCTTGATCGCTTCCATGTGGATCGGCAACGCGATGCTGATCATCCTGAATTTGCCGCTGATCGGCATGTGGATCAAGCTGTTGACGGTGCCTTACCGCTTCCTGTTCCCAGCGATTGTGCTGTTCTGCGCGATTGGCGTTTACTCCACCAACAACAACACATTCGATATCTGGATGGTGGGCGCGTTTGGCTTCATCGGCTACATGTTTGTGAAGCTTGGGGCTGAGCCTGCGCCTTTGCTGCTGGGCTTCATTCTGGGGCCGATGATGGAAGAGAACCTGCGCCGCGCGCTGCTGCTCTCGCGCGGCGACTGGAGCGTGTTTGTGACCCGTCCGCTGTCAGCGGGTCTGCTGGTAGCTGCGGCGTTGCTGCTGGTGATCGTGCTGTTGCCTGCGGTGAAGAACAAGCGGGAAGAGGCATTCGTCGAGGAGTGACTTTCTCTGTCTGTCCTGGTTTAAAACGGCGCCTTCGGGCGCCGTTTTAGTTGGACTCCCAGATTCGCTATACACACATGCGGTTCCCTTGATCTTTGAGCCGTATGCGGTTGATCTGGCCTCACGAGTCGCGATGCGCCAGCCGTCCAGCGTGCTGGAGGTGGCAGCAGGCACCGGTGTTGTGACGCGCCATCTGACCAACGTGCTTGCGCCACAGGTCCTCATCGTGGCGACTGATCTGAATCAGGCGATGCTGGACCGCGCAGGCGTAGTCGGCACCAGCCGGCCTGTAAAGTGGCGCCAGGCGCACGCCATGCAGATCCCTTTCACGGACCAGAGCTTTGATGTGATGGTGTGCCAGTTCGGCGCTATGTGATGGAGGCAACCACGGCTGCGGCCATCGGCAAGCGCTTCGGCTCTGGCGCGGTTGACGGCAAGATCCAGGCGCACATCGTCATCGCCGAACGTTAGCCGGCGCCGGTGAGCCGCCGTGCCTGAGGTCGCTGGCACAGCCCTTGCAACTGATCTTGAATACAAGATTGGATGCTTAAAGTTGGTGCACGCTGTCTCTCCACCTGAACCGGCTTTGGCGTTGGCCTCACAAGCCTGGATCACCCGCGCCTCTGCCGCACTGCCCGGCGCGGCGCAGGGCCCGCTTGCCGGCCTCACCTTTGCGGCCAAGGACAACATCGACGTGGCGGGCATGCAGACCACCGCCGCCTGCCCTGACTTCGCCTTCATGCCGGCCGCCCATGCCGCTGCTGTGCAGAATCTGCTCGATGCTGGTGCATCGGTCCTGGGCAAAACCAACCTTGACCAGTTTGCCTGCGGCCTGAACGGCACGCGCTCGCCCTATGGCGCGGTACCCAATGCATTTGATGCGCGCTATGTATCAGGCGGCTCCAGTGCCGGCTCGGCTTACGTCGTGGCCACGGGCCAGGTTGACTTTGCGCTGGGCACCGACACAGCAGGCTCGGGACGCGTGCCTGCGGGCCTGAACAACATCGTGGGCATCAAGCCATCCAGGGGCCTGATCAGCGCGCGCGGTGTGGTGCCTGCGGCGCAAAGTGTGGACTGTGTGTCGATCATGGCGCGCACAGTACCGGTGGCAGCGCGGGCGCTGGCTGCCGCCATGGGGTATGACGCGGCCGACCCCTACTCGCGCAAGCTGGCCATGGCGTCCGCGCCTTATCCGCCAAGCTTTCGCTTCGGCGTGCCGGCGTCGCTGGAGTTTTATGGCGACACCCTTGCGCAGGCCGCGTTCAACGAGGCGGTGGCCCGGCTGCAGTCCCTGGGCGGCAAGCCCGTCACCATCGACTACACACCGCTGAACACTGCCGCCACCATGCTGTATGAAAGCGCGCTGGTGGCCGAGCGCTACGCCGCTGTACGCACTTTTTTTGACGCAAATGAACACGCCGTGGTCGAGCCGGTTCGCAGCATCATCGCCAAGGGGCGCAATTACAGCGCAGCCGCCTTGTACGATGCCCAGACGAAATTGCGCGCGCTGGGCCAGCAGGCGGCCGCCATGTGGGACAGCATTGACGTACTGCTGGTGCCCACCGCCCCCACGCACTACACCATTGCGCAAATGGAGGCTGACCCGGTGATGCTCAACCGCAACCTGGGCGCCTACACCAACTTCGTCAACCTGCTGGACTACGCCGCCATCTCGGTGCCCAGCAGCATCCGCCCGGACGGCCTGCCGTTTGGCATCACGCTCATTGGCCTGTGCGGCAGTGACTGGCAGCTGGCCGAGCTGGGCCAGCGTTACCACCAGGCCAGCGGCCTCACCCAGGGCGCGACGGGCGCTGCGCTAGGCGAGCTGCAAGACATCCCCGGGCTCAAACCGGTGGCTTGCATCAACGTGGCGGTGGTCGGCGCCCATTTGTCAGGTATGCCATTGAACAGCCAGCTCGTGGAACGCGACGCCACGCTGGTGTCTGCTGCCCACACCGCACCCGACTACCGCTTCTACGCACTGCCCGGCACTGTGCCACCCAAACCGGGCCTGGTGCGGGTTGCACAGGGTGAGGGCGCAGCGATCGCGCTTGAAATCTGGCGCATGCCTGTGGAGCATTACGGTTCTTTCGTCGCGCTCATCCCGGCGCCGCTGGGCATCGGGACGATTGCGCTGCAAGGTGGCGGCCAGGTCCAGGGCTTTCTTTGCGAATCACAAGCACTGGTCGGCGCGCAGGACATCACCCATCTGGGTGGCTGGCGCAACTACATCTCGTCGCTCAAGCCGGCCACTGCGCCCTGAGCACCACCCCGGCTCACACGTTTTCTGCATCCACCACCCTTCACAGGAGCGACCCATGACAACGCACCACAACGCAAACGCCACGGCCACAAGCCTGACGGCAGCTTCTGCAACAAGGGCAGCTTCGCGCCGTACCGTCCTCAAATCTGCCGCAGCAGGCATCGCCGTCCTCGCCGCGCCGGCCCTGCGCGCCCAAGCCGGGCCAAAGGTCCGCATCGGGTATTGGCCAGTCGCTGCTGGCCTGCCGTTCTTCGTTGCAGTTGAAAAGGGTTACTTCAAGGAGGCGGGCATTGACGTGGAGCCGCTCAAATTCGCTGCCGCCCAACAAATAATGGAGGCCATGCTGGCAGGCCGCTCCGATGGCAGCGCCAACGGCACGGGCTCGGCCAACCTGGGCATCGGCGAGATTGCGCAGCCCGGCCTGTTCAAGATATTTGCGACCAACCCGAGCAATGCCAAATTTGTACTGGACGAGTTCATCGTCCCCAAGGACAGCCCCGTCAAGGCCGTGTCTGAACTCAAAGGCAAGAAGGTCGCCTCCGGCCCGGGCATCCAGAACATGACGCTTGCCAGAACCATGCTGGAGCGTGCAGGTGCCACTGGCGCCACCGTCATCGAGCTTCCCATCGGCCAGCATATTGCGTCACTCGTCGCAGGGCAGGTGGATGCCTGCTACACACTGGAGCCCACAGGCACCATCGGCCGCATGAATGGCACCACCCGCGTGATCGAGGCCGGCGTGGTGGCCCGCTATATCCTGGGCGACCCCATGGCGCCCTGGCACGGCGGCGCCGCCAGCCTCACCAGTGAATTTTTGAAGAAGAACCCGGAGGTGTCCAAAAAATACATCGCGGCCTACACCAGGGGCATCCAGCTGGTGCGCACTGCGCCCGACGATGCACGCCAGTACCTCAAAGGCTACACCGCGATTGAAGGTGCACTCACGGCCGAGGTACCGCTCACCTTGTACATGCTCTACAACGAGTTCAAGCCGGCCGACGTCGCCTACTTCCAGAAGTTCTACGACCTGTTCACCGAAAAAGGCGTGTTCGACAGGAAGGTCTCGGTCGACAGCCTGTTGTACCGGGGCTGATCATGGTGGACACCGCCCTCACAGCTGATCAGTCGGGGCACGGTGGCGTCCCGATGACGCCGCCGGCTGCCAGCCCGAAACTACGCACGCCTGCGGCCTCTGCAGGCGCAACTGCAGCCGCCACGCCCTGGTCACCCCCCGCAGGCGCCGCGCCGGTGGCGGCGAAGAAATTCGACTGGACCAGGTTGCTGCCCTTCATCGGCCCGGTCGCGCTCTTCATCGTCTGGGACGTCGTGGTCCGGTTTGGCTTCATCAGGGTGGTGTTGCTGCCCAGCCCTGCGGCGACCATCGGCGCTTTGATCACTGGCCTGGCCGGCGGGCCGTTGCTCACTGACTTCGCCGTCACCGTGATGCGGACACTGCAGGCCTTTTTGATTGCCGCCGTGCTTGGCATGCCGCTGGGTGTGCTGCTTGGCAGCAACGAGAAGGCCTACCGCAGCGTTGAATTCCTGATCGACTTCTTTCGCTCCACACCTTCGTCAGCGCTGATCCCCCTGTTTCTGCTGGTCTTCGGCGTGTCTGACGTCAACAAAGTGGCGATTGCCGCATTTGGCGCCTTCCTGATCGTGATCTTCAACAGCGCCTACGGCGTGATCAACGCGCGCAAGCAGCGGGTGATGGCGGCCAAGGTGATGGGCGCGTCGCGTTGGCAGGTGTTCAAGGACGTGCTGATCTGGGAGAGCCTGCAGCCTTCGTTCGTCGGCTTGCGGTCGGCGGTGTCCATGGCGCTGGTGATCGTGATCGTGGCGGAAATGTTCATCGGTTCGGACACGGGCCTGGGCCACCGCATCATCGACGCGCAGCAGGTGCTGAACGTGAAGAGCATGTATGCGGCGATTCTGGCTGCGGGTGCTTTGGGTTACGCGCTCAACGTCCTGTTTTTAATTGCCGAACGCAAGATCGTTCACTGGAGCGGGCGATGAGCGCCGTCATCAATGCACCGGTGTTTGCCGACGTTCCGGTCCGGCAATTCCAGCCCGGCCCGGCCGGCACGCACATCACCATCCGGGGCCTGACCAAGTACTTTGCGGGCTGGCCGCTGTATGAGGACTTCAACCTCGACATTCCCAAGAACAAGATCGTCTCGGTGTTTGGCCCAAACGGCTGCGGCAAGTCCACGCTGATCAACATGATCGCCGGGCTGGTGCCGATCGACGCGGGGGAGATTTTGTTTGATGGCAAGTCGCTCAAGGACACCAAGATCGGCTATGTGTTCCAGAACTATCGCGAGGCGATGTTCCCGTGGATGCGCACCATCGACAACATCGCCTACCCGCTCAAGCTGGAAGGCCGCTCCAAGGCCGAGGTGGACCGGCGCATGGCTGAACTGGTTGCTTCGTTTGACGTGAAGTTTGACCTGAAGCGCTACCCCTATGAGCTCTCGGGCGGGCAGCAGCAAACGGCCTCCATCATGCGGGCGCTGGCGCCCAACCCCGAGGTGCTGTTCCTGGACGAGCCGTTCTCGGCGCTGGACTTCGAGATGACGCTTTTCATCCGCGAGAAGCTGCAGGAGGTGTTCATGCAGACCGGCACCACCATGCTGCTGGTCTCGCATGATCTTGAGGAAGCGGTGTACCTGGCTGACGAGGTGCTGCTGCTGACCAAGCGGCCCACGCGCGTGGCCGAGATCCTGCCCTACAACGA
>JACMQX010000107.1 GCA_014376765.1 Ramlibacter sp.
CGCAGGCTGATCTGGCGCATCTGCTCGCCAAAGCCGGGCATCTCCTTGTCAGCCACGGCGAGCGTGGCTTCGGGTGTGACGTCGCGCAGGGCGGGCCCGGTGCCGCCTGTGGTCAGCACGAGGGCGCAGCCGGCGTCCACGAGTTCAATCAAGGTTGCGCTGATGGTGGACTGGTCGTCGGGGATGAGCCGGGGCTCGAATTGGACCGGGTTCTTCAGCGCCTTGCCCAGCCACTCGCGCAGCGCGGGCAGGCCCTTGTCTTCGTACACGCCGCCCGAGGCGCGGTCGCTGATGGAGACGATGCCGATGGTGACGGGGTCCATGGTGACGGAGTTCAAAGGGGTGGCGGGATCGCTCATGTTGCGCTCAGGACAGGTTGGTGGTGTCCGGGCCGGCCTCAGGCTCGGGGGCAGGGATGCCCGACAGGTGCTCGCGCACCAGCTGGAAGACCTCGCGGTAGGCCCGGCCCTGGCGCGGCGCCTCGCCCGGCTTGCCGGCCTTGGCGTCCTTGCGTGCCTGGCGGATCAGCGTGCGCAACTGCTGCACGTCGGTGGCCGGGTAGGCACGTAGCCAGGCGTCCAGCGTGTCTTCGTCGTTGATGAGCTGGTCGCGCCAGGTTTCGGCCTGGTGCAGAGACAGCGTGTCGCTGGCCGAGCCCCGGTGCTGCTCTTCCAGCGCGGCGCGAATGGCGGCGAGCGTGGTGTCTTCCTGCTTGCGCATCAGCTTGCCGATGAACTGCATCTGGCGGCGCTTGCCTTCAAAGTTGGTGATGCGCCGGGCTTCGAGTACCGCGTCGGCCAGTTTCTCGGGCAGGTTCAGGCGTTCAAACAGCGCAGAGCGCAGATCGAGCAGGTCCGCACCAAGCTTTTGCAGCTCGGTGCTTTCATGCTTGAGTTCGGTACGGCTGGCGTCGTCGGTGCCGCCCTTGAGCTCGCGCTTGAGTTCCAGGTCGAGTTCGCTGCCCTCGGCGACGAACTGGCCCTGAACGTAGTAGCCTTTTTTGGGTTTGCGTGACATTTAAGAAGGGATACGGCGGCCGTTGGCAGCCTGGGTGGGAGCAGCCAAGTATCATAGCCGCCGATATGACCAAACCATCCCCACGAGCCCCACGACCCGACAGCGGCTTCAGCTACAGCCGCGCGTTTTTTGAAGAACTGGTTGACACCGCATTGGCTGAAGCCAAAAAGCTTGGCGCCACCGACGCCGGGGCCGAAGCCTCCGAGGGCTGCGGCCTGAGCGTTTCGGTACGCAAGGGCGAGCTCGAAACTGTGGAGCGCAACCGCGACAAGTCGCTGGGCGTGACGGTCTACAGCGGCCAGCGGCGCGGCAATGCCAGCACCTCCGACTTTTCCAAAGCAGCCATCGCGCAGACCGTCAGGGCGGCCTGGGACATCGCCCGCTTCACCGCCGAAGATCCGGTGGCCGGCTTGCCGGATGAGGACGACATTGCCACCGTGCAGCCCGACCTGGACCTGTTCCACCCCTGGGCCGTTACCAGCGAGGAAGCAGCTGTGCTGGCGATGCGCTGCGAGGCAGCCGCCCTCACCACTGACAAACGCATCACCAATAGCGAAGGCGCGGGCGTGTCGGCGCAGCAGTCGCATTTTTTCAGCGCCCATACGCATGGGTTTCGTGGGGGCTATGCGGCGTCGCGCCACTCGATGTCGGTTGCGCCGATTGCCGGCAAGGGCAGCAACATGCAGCGCGACGCGTGGTACAGCTCCATGCGCAACGCAGACGAACTGGCCTCCCCCGAGGCTGTGGGCCGCTATGCCGCCGAGCGCGCGCTCAGCCGGCTGAAGTCGCGCAAGATCGCCACCACGCAATGCTCCGTGCTGTTTGAATCGCCTCTGGCTGCCGGACTGCTCGGCGGCTTTGTGCAGGCGGTGAGCGGCGGCGCCCTCTACCGCAAGAGCACCTTCTTGCTGGATTCGCTCGGCAAGCAGGTGTTCCCCGACCATATCGACATTGTGGAAGACCCCTTTGCCAAACGCGGCAAGGGCAGCTCGCCATTTGACGAAGAGGGCGTCAAGACGTCTGCCCGCAAGGTGGTAGATGCAGGGCGGGTTGAAGGGTACTTCCTCAGCAGCTACTCGGCGCGCAAGCTGGGCATGAAGACCACCGGCAACGCCGGCGGCTCGCACAACCTGATGCTGTCCTCACGCCTGACCCGCAAGGGCGACGACCTGGACGAAATGCTGCGCAAGCTGGGCACGGGCCTGTTCGTGATCGAGCTGATGGGGCAGGGCGTCAACTACGTCACCGGCGATTATTCGCGCGGTGCGAGCGGCTTCTGGGTCGAGAACGGGAAGATCGCCTACCCGGTGGAAGAGATCACCATCGCGGGGAACCTCAAGGACATACTGCTGGGGATTGAGGCGGTGGGGGCAGATTCGTACAACTATGGGGCGAAAACCGTGGGCTCCATTCTCGTCAACCGCATGAAGGTAGCCGGAAGCTGACGCTCAGGCTCCTCTCCCCTCTGGGGGAGGGTGGAAGGGGGGAGGGAGCCAGGACACTTCAGGTGGCCAGGGCCGCTTTGACAGCTGCTGACACTTGCCCCATGTCCGCCTTGCCGGCCAGCCTGGCCTTGACGGCGCCCATCACCTTGCCCATGTCGCCCGGGCCCTTGGCGCCGAGTTCGGTGACGATGGCTTTGACCTCGGCTGCTACTTCATCCGCCGACAGACGCGCCGGCAGGTAGGCCTGCAGCACGGCCAGCTCGGCTGACTCCTTGTCGGCCAGGTCCTTGCGGTCCGCCTTGGTGAAGGCCTCGATCGAGTCCTTGCGCTGCTTGATCAGCTTGTCGACGATGGCGACCACGGCGGCGTCGTCCAGCACCACGCGCTCGTCCACCTCTTTTTGCTTGCAGGCCGCCAGAAGCAGGCGGATGGTGCCCAGGCGCTCGCTGTCCTTAGCGCGCATGGCGGTCTTCATGTCTTCGGTGATCTGGTCTTTGAGGCTCATGGTCGGTCCCGGTTGAGGTGGGTCAGGGGAAATAAAAAAAGCCCGCTTGAGCGTCCCCAGGCGAGCTTTTTATGGTGCCTTGCGGCGCCGTGTTTTTTAGTACAACTTCTTGGGCAACTGCATGCTGCGAACGCGCTTGTAATGGCGTTTGACGGCTGCTGCCTTCTTGCGCTTGCGCTCGGCGGTGGGCTTTTCATAGAACTCGCGGGCGCGAAGGTCGGTCAGCAGGCCCAGCTTTTCGATGGTGCGCTTGAAGCGGCGCAGCGCGACGTCAAAGGGTTCGTTTTCTTTTACACGGATGGTCGTCATTACTTGAATAGGTTCCGATAGGTGCAGACAGCGGGGTCAAGGGAGATCGGGCCCTGTGCTCCATGTCTGCGGTGTTTCCCAACTATGTGTTGATCAGGCCGTTGGGAGTTTGCCAGCAAAGCCCCGGATTATATCGCTTTGGCGGGCGCCAGGTTGGGGTCAGGGCGCCGGTCGCTCCACCAGGTACTCCCTGGCAAACCAGAAATTCCCGGGGTGCAGCAGCGCGTCCAGCGGCCGGCCTCCGGGGCGGCTTGCCGGCTCCCAGCGGCTGGCGATGACACGGCAGCCCTGGCACGGCGCATCGCCCGGCCAGCGGGTGACCAAGGCGAGCGGCGCCACCGCAAAAAGCCTGGCCAGATCCTGGTCGGTCCGCGTTGCCGGCGCCTCCACCGGCTTGACCGCCACGCCTGGCAGCAAAAAGCGGTATCGCTCGGACTGGCCATTGAACTGGTTGGCCACCGCCACCAGCTTGCCCTGAAGTTGCGCCACCACCCTGGGCTCAAACTGGCCGAGCGAGGCGTTGAACGGGGCGTACAGACCCGTCAATGCAGCAAAGGCACCCAGAGCCGTCACAAGGCTTGCGGCGGGCGCTAAAAGCCTGCTTGCAAAGACTGCAATGCCCGCCACCGCCATGAAAGCCAGCATGGCCCAGAAAGCCGGCGCGTACAGGGCTGCGTCACCCGTGGCCCGCGTTCCGCCCCATGCCGCAATGCCCAGCACTGCGATGGTGGCCAGGCTGAGCGCGGCTGTCGCCATGAACCAGCCGCGGTGAATGCGCGGCCAGTACAGCGCCACCAGAATTGCCACCGCCGGCATGGCGGGCACGAGGTAGCGGGTGGTGCGCTGGCTCGGGACCAGGAAGAACAAGGTGAGGGCGGCGATCCAGATCCAGAGCACTTTCTCGCCCTGGCTCATGGCGGGGCCGCGCGAGGCGTCGCCACTGGCCGCGCTTCGGACTTTGAGAAACGCCGCAATCGCGGCGCCGAGCACCACCGGCAGCAGGGCGCCGGCATTGCTCAAGCAGGCGGTAAGAATGACCCAGACGCCATCTGTACCGCTCAGGGCTTTGGCCAGGTAGCTGGTGCCCTTGTTCATCTTGCCCATGTTCTCGCCCATGACGAACTCCCGCCAGACATCGCCGGGGCTGGGGTCGATCACCAGCCAGAGGCTAAATACACCCACCGCGAGGGCGACGCTCAGGCCAGACGTGAACGCAGAGACTGCCAGGTGGCGCAGCCCTGTGCGCGGGCGTGCGCCAGCGGGAACGGCCAGCACATGGCACAGGAACAGCGCCAGCCCCACCGGCCCCGCCATGACGAACGACTTGTACAGGCAGCCCACAGCGATGGCGATGCCCGCCAGCAGCGGAAACCACAGCCTTGACGCCAGCAAGCGCGCCGGCGCCCAGGCTACGGCGGCCATGACCCCGAACAGCCAGAACGTCTCGGGGCCGCTGGTGAGATAGGTGCGGTTGTAGCGGACCGTGCTGAAAAAAAGCAGAAAGACCGTGGCTGCGATACAACCGGCTGTCCACGCGCCTGCAGCCTGCCGTTCGCTCCAAAGTTTGGCGGCCAGCAGCACCACCATCACGGCCGTGCCCCAGGTGTAGATGACGCTGGGCAACCTCAATGCCGCCAGCCGCCAGTCCGCCCCCCACTGGCCCGCCACCATCGCCTGCCAGAAAAGCAGGGGCGGCTTGGTGTTGCGCATGTTGGGGATGTCGCTTTGCAGCGGCAGCCAGTGGCCGGACTCGGCGGTGAGCCGCGCAATGTGGGCATACACCATTTCGTCGCCAAACTTGGGGATGTAGATGCCGTCCAGCCCCCATAGGTACGCCAGGGCCGTGACAAGCGCCAGGGCGAGCCACAGGTAGCGGCTGCGGTCGTTGCCGCCCTGCATATCGGACCACGCAACACTCACGGCTGGCCTTGCCCGGCCTTGCGCCGGAAGGTGAGGCGGTCATTCGCCAGGTAGTTGCCTGCGCTGGCCAGCGCAATGGCTGCCAGGTTGGCCAGGATGTAGTGCATGTGGCCGGCAAGCCAGCGCGTGAGCAGCGTCTGCAACAGGATGGAAAAGCCCGCAGCCATGACGTACTTCAAGAAGAGTTGCAACATCGGCGCGCTATTGTTATGGCGGCGGTCGTGCCAGGTGAGCTTGCGGTTCCAGAAAAAATTGCTGATGGTCGCGCAGGTGATGGCCAGCGCGATCGAAAAACTCAGCCGCGTGCTGAAGTCCGCAATGCTGCGCAGCAGGTACTCCTGCGCCAGATACAGCACCACAATGTTGATCACCGTGCCGCTTGCGCCCACCATGCCAAATTTGATGAAGCGCCATCCCATCATGTGGCGGATGCGTGCCGGCAGCCGCCGGTACAGGCGAACAGGCAGGGACTCGGCCACGCCATCTTGCCGGTTCATGCGCTCTGTCATGCGGGTTGGGCCAGAAATTCGCGCGCCTTGGCCTGCACCTGCCCGGGCGTGATCACCTTGAGGCACTGGTTGTCGCCATCGCAAAACGACGAGCGGTGGTTGTAGGCGGTGAGGCAGGGTGAGCACGGCCAGTCGCTGTAGAAGGAATAGCAGCGGGGGGTGTGGGGCGCATACAGGGCGGGTGTTTCGGGGCCGAACAGCATCAGCGTCCAGATTGGCGTGAGGGCTGCGAACTGGCCGGGGCCACCGTCATTGGTGACCAGCAGCTGGGCGATGCTGAGCAGCGCCAGCAGCTCGGCGATGGACGCTGTGTAACCGGTGAGATCGATAAGCGCGCTGGCTGCCGCATCGCCCGGTGCCGACGTGGCCCACACGCGCGCTATCAGCTCGCGGGCCAGCGGTTGATCGTCCTTCAGCCCGATAACCGCAACGGCGCAACCATCTTCGACCAGCCCCTGACACAGGCTCACATAGGAGTCCAGCGGCCAGGCGCGGATCGGCAGGATGCCGCCGCCCGGATACACCAGCACCAGCGGCTTGCCCGCGATCGCCGGGAAATCTGCCGCCAGCCGCTCCTGCATCCGCGGCACGAGGCCCGCAGGCAGCGCCACCATAGGCGGCGGCTTGACGCTGCGCGCAATGGCGATCTTGGTCAAGGGATAGGTGGTGGCGTCAACGGCCCCCACCAGTCCGATGAACTGCTCGCTGATATGGTGGTACGGGTTGTAGGGCACCGGCCGGTTGATGTGTGAGCCGCGGTACAGCCCTTCCTGGGTATGGCGGTGAAAGCCCACGCGCACCTTTGCGCCACTGGCCCAGGACAACAGGCTGCTGATCCGCGAGAAGAGCTCGCAGTCCAGTGCCACATCCACACCGACCCGGCGTAATCGGGCAATGGCCCTGAGCAGGCTGGTGATGAGCAGCACACCCGACTTGTCGCTCACGGTGTGGACATTGGCGCGGTCCACCACACCCATCAGGTCCAGGATCTCGCGGTTTTTCTCGAACAGCAACACGTGCACCGGGGAGCCGGGGTACTTGCGTCCAAGTCTTGCAAACATCTCATGGGCCAGCACCAGGCTGCCCATTTCGGACAGCAGGATGATGACGATGGCGCGCGGCGGGCCGCTCAGTTTGCGTTCCAGACCCAGCGCCCTGCCCGTGCGCTCGATCAGCGAGACCGCGGCGCACAGGACGATGCCGGGCCAGCGGTCTATCCATCGTTGCAGCTGCAGGTTCATGAGAGAAAGGGGCGCGTCGGGTGAGGTGAAAAGTCGCAGCTCTTGCGGGGAAACCGCGCGTCGGCCGGCATGGCCTCAACGCAAGGCAAGCACCGATTATCCCGGATGCCGCGACCCGCCCTGTAGCCCGAGGGGCCTCATTCGCTTGCTGGTCCTGTCAGGTGCCCGATGCATCGCAGGTGAACACGTCGTCCAGAAAGCGCCCGGCGTTCATGCGGTGATCTGCTGCAG
>JACMQX010000108.1 GCA_014376765.1 Ramlibacter sp.
CACGGTGGACCAGCCGGGTGTGGGGCCCTGCCTCGCGGCCGGCCTGCCGCTGAATTTTTCAGGAATGAAGCGGATTCCTGCTGGCGCGGCGCCGATGTTGGGGGCGCACACGGAACAGGTGTTGAGCGAGATGCTGGGGGTGACGCAGGCTGAGTTTGGCGGCCTTGAGGGGCGCGGCGTTGTGGGAAGGTCAGCTTCCGCACGGTAGCTCGTTGCAGTCTCCTGCGCCGTGTTCAGGGCAGCTTCAGGGTCTGCGCCAGGAAGCTGTAGACCGTGGACACGCGCCGCAGATGTCTGGCCTCAGGATGCGTAAGTAGCCACAGTTCAGTCTCTGCTTCTTCCAGGGGTTCTGTCAGGGCCACAATGTCGCTGCGCCCCTCGGCCAGGAATATCGGCACAATCCCCACGCCCAGCCCCAGGGCAGTCAGCTCAAGTACCGACAGGATGCTGTTCACCCGGTAACGCGCAACCGCTTTGGGGTAATGGCGCTTGCGCCACACCACCGAGGGATGCTCGGGCAGCGCATCGTCGGGCGCTATCCAGTCAGCCTTGCCTGATTCAACCTCCTTCAGCGCACGCGAAGCCAGGCGCCTTGCCGCATACAAGGCCACACGGATAGAACCCACCCGCTTTCCCACCAGGTGTTGTGGCGGCCGCCTGGTGGCGCGCACGGCAATGTCGGCGTCGCGCCGCGTCAGGTTGGCCAGCTCGTTGCCTGAATGAATGTCGTAGGCGAGCAGCGGGTGCAAGCGCGCCAGGCCACGGAGTGCGGGTGCAACAAGGCCATGAAGCACGGTGTCCGTTGTTGCAATACGCACCGTGCCTGAGACCAGCGACGGCGCTGCCTGCACGGACGAACGGGCCGATTCAAGGGCCGCCTCGGCCAGTTCCGCATACTCGACCAGCTCGGCTGCCAGATCGGTAGCCACATAGCCTGACCTGCTGCGCGCAAACAGCGCGCAGCCCAACCCGCGTTCGATCCGCTGCAAGGAGCGAAAAACCGTGGACGGGTCCATTCTTAACCGCTCACCAGCGCCAGCGAGAGTGCCACCGCGCGATAAAGCGAGGGTTATCTCAAGATCTGCGGCAGTCATCTGGTATTGCGTTTTTGCAATAGATGGTTTCATATTTGCTTATTCAAGAATTGTTTTGGAAATACTACATTCATTTCTCCCAACCTATGGAGCACCCACATGAACCACCTTCTTGCCCCCGCCGCTGAAGTCGTTGAATCCCAACGCCCGGAAGCTCGCGCGCCGAACTCCAGCCCGCTTCACCCGTTACCCGGCAAGCTGACGCTGATCAGTCACGCGCTGTGCCCCTACGTACAAAGGGCCGCCATCGTGCTGGCCGAAAAAGGAATCGCTTTTGACCGGCAGGACATTGACCTGGCCCACAAGCCGGATTGGTTCCTGCGCATCTCGCCTTTGGGCAAGACGCCGGTTTTGCTGGCTGGTGGCGAGGCGATTTTTGAATCGGCGGTGATTTGCGAGTACCTGGACGACACGACGATGCCCCGGCTGCATCCGGCAGACGCGCTGCTGCGGGCGCGTCATCGATCGTGGATGGAGTTCGGGTCTGCACTGCTCAACACCATTGCCGCTTTCTATAACGCCAGGGATGAGGCTGGCTTGCTCGCCCGAGCCCAGGAAATACGAACACGTTTTGAGCAGCTGGAGGCGGTGCTGGGCGAGGGGCCTTACTTTTCCGGCGCCACGTTCAGCGTGGTCGACGCCGTGTTCGGCCCGATCTTTCGCTACTTTGATGTGTTCGACACATTGGGCGACTTCGGCTTTTGGGCAGGCCTGCCCCAAGTGCAAGCCTGGCGCCAGGCGCTGGCTGCGCGCCCGTCAGTGCAGCAGGCGGCCCGCGCAGACTATGCGCTGCTGCTGCGTCAATTTTTGTTGGCGCGTGGCTCGGCGCTGTCGGTCTGCATGAATGGAAACGCCGAGCAGCGGTGCTGAGATGCGAAGCCTCAGCGCAACACGCCACTCTCATCGGCCATCCGCATCAGGCGCTGCGCGTCGTCGCGCAGCAGAAAGCCTTCCTTCTCGGCCAGCTCGGTAGCGCGGCGCACCGCTTCTCCACATACCCGGCGTGATTGCGGTAGCGCTCTTCCAGCGACAGGCGCGGGTCGCCATTGGCACAATTCGACGCGCAGATTGCCGCGATCACGCCGGCCAATGGCGGCGTACCTGCTGCGCGAAACGTTGTGGACTTCAAGGGGTGCGGGCTTGAGGTCGTTAACCCCTGGCAGGAATAACCCGCTTACGTACAAGGTGGGTTTGCCGCCGCGACCATCAGCTGCGCCACCACCCCCTCCGGCCTGCACCACCACTCCTGCTCAAACCTGCTCACACTCAGGCTCTTGTGATTGCGCTTGTGCGGATGCACCTCAGTCCCAACCAGTTGCAACCAGCGGCCGCGCACAGCGATGAGCTTGGCGCGGTCCAGTGGGGGGATCACATACGCGTACGTCGGGGTCATGAGCGTGGCCAGGTACACGTCCCAGTTCGGGCCGCGGTTGGTCAGCCGGGCTCGCAGGGCAAGTTCTCCTCGCGCGGGCTGCTGGCGCAGCGCTATGGCGCGGTCCAGCCGGGTCCCGCGCTCCATCATCCTGTAGACAACTGCAAGCATGTTTTTTTCGATGTCAAGCGGGCGTTGGTCAAGGCCTCGCCAGCCGGATGTCGAAGTGCGGCGTACCTTCAAAGTGCCCCACATCGCGCAGGGCGGCCTGCTCGGCTTCGCGCACGGCGGCATGCCATCGGGATGCGGTTTCTGCGGCCTCGGCGGTCAGGATGTCGGCAGTGCATTCCGCCGCATCGATCCAGGTTTTGTAGGTGGTGGCCACGCTCTGTGCGCCACCCAGCCGGCGCTCCAGCGCGCCGGCAAAAATGCACTCGGCCTTGATGCGGGCGCTCGAAGGCAATGCCTCTGCGTCATGCAGGCATACGGTATACGGGGACATAAACTGCTCCAGGTAAAACACTGTACAAGCGTACAGTACACTGGCTGGCCCGGTGCAGGTTTTACAGTGGGAGCGTGCCGCGTGCTCACGGCGACTTCAGCGTTTGGGTGCCCCAGAACGCAGTCAGCGCTAACAGCGCTTGAACGCTGTTAGCGCCGGGGCAGGCAGCTTTCTCAGCCGGGTCTCAAGACTGGCATTCCGCCGGCGTACGCGGCGTGATTTTCTTGTCGGCTGCGTAGCGCGCCGCGGCAGCCTTGATCATCGGCTTGAGGATCTGCTCGTCGGCCTGCATCCAGTCGGAGGTCAGCTTGAATGCCGTGCCGTCCCAGGTGTGGATGCGTGCCCACACCGCGCCCATGTGGTCGTTGCAGGAGGTACTGATCGGGCGCAACACGCCGGCAAAACCCAGTGCGTCCAGCTTGGCTGCGGTGAGGTTGAGGTTTTCCAGGCCCCAGCGCGTCTGCTCACCGGTCATGACCTTGCCTTTGCCATAACGCTCCTGCGCTGCGCGAATGCCTTCAACCGTCAGCATGGCGGCCATGGCGCCGCGCAGGTACAGCACCTGGCCGACTTCTTCTTTCGGTCCAGTGCCCTCGCCCTTGGCGTGCAGGGTGGCCAGCACTTCCTTGACCAGCTTGGCGTTGTAGTCGGAGCTGTTTTGCAGGGCCACCGAGTTGTAGCCCTTGGCGCCTTCGCCCACGTCTTTCACATCCGGCTCAGCACCGGACCACCACACGCCGTACATCTTCTCGCGCGGGAAGCCGGTGGCTTGCGCTTCTTTGAGGGCGGTGGAGTTCATCACGCCAAAGCCCCAGAGCAGCACGTAGTCAGGCCGGGCCTGGCGCACTTGCAGCCAGGCTGCTTTCTGCTCGACACCAGGTGCAGTCACCGGGATCATTAGCAAGTCAAAGCCATGCATGCGGGCGCGTTCCTGCAGGATCGGGAATGACTCCTTGCCGAAGGGGCTGTCGTGGTAGACCAGGGCAATCTTCTTGCCCTTGAGCTTGTCCAGGCCGCCCTCTTTTTTGCCGATGGCCTGGATCAGCACATCGCCTGCCACCCAGTAGTTGCCCGCCAGCGGGAAGTTCCACTTGAAGACGGTGCCGTCTGCGCTTTCGCTGCGGCCGTAGCCGAGGGTGACGATTGGGATCTTGTCAGTCGGAGCTTTTTCAGTGATGGCAAAGGTCGCGCCGGTGGACCAGGGCTGGATCACCGCAGCGCCGCCGTTTTTGTCTTTCACGCGTTCGTAGCATTCCACCGAGCGGGCCGTGTCGTAGCCCGTCTCGCATTCCTCGAACAGAATTTTCACGCCGTTGATGCCGCCCCGTGCGTTGGTGACCTTGTAGTAGTCAATGATGCCGTTGACGATGGGCGTCCCGTTGGGGGCATAAGGACCTGTGCGGTAGGACAGGACCGGCAGGTACTGGGCCTTGGGCTGGGCGATGGCCGCGCTTGCGGTTGCCGCGACCAGTGCAATGCCAAGAATTGATTTCAAAATGCGCAAATGACCCACGACCGTCTCCTGAAAAAACATTAAAGAAGCAGTCGAAATCATGCACGGTTTGCAACCCGGCATCAATCGGGCAAGCACGCGGTTCGTGGCAGATGGCGACTTTCATACCTTGAGCGGCCAGCATATCTGCAATGCCTGCCGTTACTGCGAAGGCTTTTGCGCGGTGTTCCCGGCCATGACGCGCCGGCTCGAATTCGGCAAGGTCACGGCGAACTGAAAACTCTTTGGCGGGCGATACCTGGGGGCCCCGGCACCACCTCAACGCCAGTGGTACCCAAGGCGGTTGCGCTTAAACTGATTCGATGGACCGTATTTCAAATCCGCAGGAATCACTGGCTTTTTTGGGCGGAACCAGCGCAATGGCACGCGCCATGCGCGAGGCGGATTGGGCTGCTTCGCCCTTGGGCCCGCCGCAGGAATGGCCGCAGTCGCTGCGCTCGGTGGTCAACCTGGTCCTCGGCTCCGCGTTTCCGATGTTCGTCAGCTGGGGGCCCCAGCTCGTCACGCTCTACAACGATGGGTATGCGGTCCTTTGCGGAGAGAAACACCCTGCAGGGCTCGGTCAGCCAATCCTGGAAATCTGGTCGGAGCTCAGGACTGATCTTGAGCCACTGATCGCGCGGGCACTGGCCGGCGAGTCGTTCTTCGTTGAGAACCTGCTGCTTCGCATGCGCCGGCACGGTTTTGACGAAGACACCTGGTTCACCTTTTCCTATTCGCCGCTGGTGGGCGAGGACGGGCAAATCGCCGGTCTGTACTGCACCTGCATCGAAACCACGCAGTCAGTGCGGACGCAGCAGCAACTGCGGGCACGAGAGGAATGGTTGCAGTCCCTTTTCCACCAGGCGCCCGGGTTCGCTGCCGTGCTGCGCGGCCCCGACCACCGCTTCGAAATGGCCAATCAGGCGTATTCGGTCCTCACCGGCAACCGGCCGCTTGTGGGGATGACGGTGGCCCAGGCCATGCCTGAGGCGATGGAGCAGGGCTTTGGCCGCTGGCTGGACAAGGTATATGCCACCGGCGAGGCTTTCGTGGGCCGTTCGGTCCCGGTGACGGTGAATCAGGGTGAGGGGAAAGCGCCCTACGAAACCATCATTGACTTTCTGTACCAGCCGCTGCGCGATGCACAGGGCCAGGTCGAGGGCATCTTCATTCAGGGCCATGAAGTCACCGAGCAGCACCGTGCGCAGCAGGTCCTGCAGGCGTTTTCCGACAGCATCCCCGCCATTGCCTGGGTGGCCGCGCCCGATGGCGGGCTTGAACGCTTCAACGCGCAGTGGCAGGACTACACCGGCCAGAGCGCCCAGCTGGCGCTGGGCCATGGCTGGGTGAGCGCCGTGCACCCGGACGACCTGCCCAAGGCGCGCGCGGCGTGGGAAGCCGCGCGGGGCGGCAACCAGGCCTGGCAGGCGGAGTACCGGCTGCGCCGCCAGGACGGCGTGTACCGGTGGTTTCTGGCCCGGGTCGTGCCGCAGCTGGACGAATCCGGCAGGCTACTGCGCTGGTTTGGCACCACGACCGACATTGACGACGCCCGCCATGCCACGCAAACGTTGCGTCAGGCTGACCAGCAGAAAGACGAGTTCCTCGCAACGCTTGCGCATGAATTGCGTAACCCGCTTGCACCGATTCGCACCGCTGTCCATTTACTGGGCAGGCCCAACGCAGACGAGCAGACCCGTTCGCGGGCAGCAGAAGTCATCGGCCGCCAGGTGGGTTACATGGCTCGCCTGCTGGACGACTTGATCGACGTGGCGCGCATCACCCAGCGCAAGCTGGTGTTGAAGAAAGAACGGGTGCAGGTTGGCTCGATAGTGGACGCCGTACTGGAAGCTGCGCGGCCGCTTGCCGACGCCAAGCAGCACCTTCTTTCAGCGGTTCTGCAAGACTCCAAGGCGGAGGTACTGGCCGATCCCATCCGGATGGCCCAGGTGCTGATCAACTTGCTCAACAACGCCGTGAAGTACACCGACCCCGGTGGTTCGATCCAGCTGGCAGTGCGCCGTGAAAGCAACGAACTCTGCCTGACGGTCATGGACAACGGGATCGGCCTGACACCCCTGGCGCTGGAGCACGTTTTTGCAATGTTCGCCCAGGAGCAAACTGCCATCGAGCGCTCAGAGGGTGGTTTGGGCATTGGCCTTGCACTTGCCAAGGGCCTGGTGCAGCTGCACGGGGGCAGCTTGTCGGCGCATAGCGCGGGCGTGGGCCAGGGAAGCAGCTTTGTCGTCAGGCTGCCGCTTGATGATGGCCAGGAACCCCCTGCAACGGCCTGCCACGGCCACAACGCAGCGCAGGTACCGGCCCGAAAGGTGCTGCTGGCTGACGACAACCGGGATTCGGCCGAGACGCTGGCCGACTTGCTGCGCAGCTACGGGCACGACGTGCATACCGCGCACGATGGCGCAAAGGCAGCAGAGCTGGCGATGCAACTGCAGCCAGATGTTCTGATTCTGGACATTGGGATGCCGGGCATGACAGGTTATGAAGTGGCACGGCACGTGCGTGCCCAATCCTGGGGTA
>JACMQX010000109.1 GCA_014376765.1 Ramlibacter sp.
AATATTATCGCGCGCAACCGCTGCGGTAAAGCGCCCGCCGTAATCGGCTTCCCCTACGCTGTGGCGCGCATCTGACGGTCTGGCGTAGAAACTATGCACGAAATAAAAGTAGCTGTCCGGCGGAATCGTGTCCCACAGCGCGTGCGGGCGGGCCTGGATCACCTGGTTCCAGCCCATTTGCGGCACCTTGAAGCGGCTGCCATCGGGCTGCAGCCGGCCAGCAAGGGCAAAGCGGACCACCTCGCCCGGGATCAGGCCCAGGCCGTCGGTGGGCCCTTCATGGCTGTGGTCCAGCAGCATCTGCATGCCCACGCAGACGCCAAAGAGCGGCTTGGCAGCGGCCGCCTCCATCACTGACTCCCGAAGGCCTGACTCGCGCAGCTCGCGCATGCAGTCGGGCATGGCGCCCTGGCCAGGCAACACCACTCGCTCTGCGGCGCGCACTTCTTCGGGACGCGCCGTGACGATCACCTCGAATCCGCTGCCCTTGGCGGCCTCTTGCACGGCCTGCGACACCGAGCGCAGATTGCCCATCCCGTAATCGACAACGGCGACTGTTCTCATGGAGTGCCCAAAGAAGGGATCAGAGCGACCCTTTGGTCGAAGGAATGGTGCCGGCTGAGCGAGGGTCCAGTTCCAGCGCGAAGCGCAAGGCACGGGCAAAAGCCTTGAACACAGTCTCTGCCTGGTGGTGCGCATTCTCGCCGCGCAGGTTGTCGATGTGCAGCGTCACGAAGGCGTGATTCACAAAGCCCTGAAAAAATTCATGCGCCAGCTGGCTGTCAAAGGTGCCGATCATGCCGCTCTTGAAGGGCACGTTCATCAGCATGCCAGGGCGGCCCGAAAAATCGATGACCACACGGCTGAGCGCTTCGTCCAGCGGAACGTAGGCGTGGCCGTAACGGCGGATGCCTTTTTTGTCGCCCACCGCCTTGGCTACCGCCTGGCCGAAGGTGATGCCGACGTCTTCCACCGTGTGGTGGCCGTCAATGTGCAGGTCGCCCTTGGCCTCGATCTCCAGGTCAATCAGGCCATGGCGCGCGATCTGGTCGAGCATGTGGTCAAAGAAACCAATGCCGGTGGACAGCTTGGCCACGCCGGTGCCGTCCAGGTTGACGCGCACACGGATTTGCGTCTCGGCCGTATTGCGGCTGACTTCGGCGATGCGGGGCATGGTTGCCAATGCGGGAACAGCAGGTGCAGGGGAAGCAGTGGTCATAGGGATTCCTGGATCGCCTTCAACATGAGCGCGTTCTCGGGCGGGGTGCCCACAGTCAGGCGCAGGCAATTTACCAGCAGTGGATGCATTTTAGAAACGTTTTTGACCAGCACCTTGCGCGCCTTCATGCCCTCAAAGGTTTTGTGCGCATCAGGAAAGCGGACCAGCACCATGTTGGCCTCGGACGGGAACACCTTCACGCCCGGCAGGCCCGCCAACGCTGCGCTGATGAGGCCCCGCTGCTCGCGCAACTGTGCCGCCTGCTGCGCGAACACGTCGGCATGCTCGATGGCAAAGAGCGTCGCCTCCGCGTTCAGAACGCTGATGTTGTATGGCGGGCGCACCTTGTCGATTTCGGCCACCATAGCTTTCGGGCCGATCAGGTAGCCCATGCGCACGCCGGCCAGGCCGAATTTGGACAGCGTGCGCATCAGCAGCACATTGGGGTGCTGCGTCAGCCTGCCAATGAAGCTGCGGCTGGCAAAGGGCTGGTAGGCCTCGTCCATCACCACGAGGCCGGGCGTCGCGGCAATGATGGCCAGCACGTCTGCATCGTCCAGCAGGTTCGCTGTCGGGTTGTTGGGGTAGGAGAGGTAAATCAACGCCGGCTGGTGCTCGGCGATGGCGGCCAGCATGGCGGGCATGTCGAGCTGGAATTCCGCCGTCATGGGCACGCCGACAAACTTCAGGCCCTGCTGCTTTGCTGCCATTTCGTAGAACACGAAGGTGGGCACAGGCGCCATGACCGTCGCGCCGGGCAGGGCCAGCACCATGCTGAGCATCGTGATCAGTTCGTCCGAGCCGTTGCCCAGCAGGATGTCGTAACCCTCCGGCAGGCCCGCATAACGGGCAATGGCGGCGCGGGCATCGGCCACGCAGGTGGTGGGGTAGCGGTTGATAGCGACTGCGCCCAGGCGGCGGCCCAGCTCGGCTTGCAACCCGGGCGAGAGGCGGAAGGGGTTTTCCATCGCGTCCAGCTTGGTCATGCCGGTCGCATCCTGGATGGCGTAGCCGGCGATGGACTGGATGTCCTGGCGGATGTAACGGCGGATCAGGTCCCGCTGCGCGTTGGTGGCATCGTTCATCGCTTCACTCATGACTTCAACCTCATCTCTGCCGCACGGGCATGTGCCTGCAAGCCCTCGCCATGCGCGAGTACGGAGGCAATCTGGCCCAGCACCTGCGCGCCGGCTTCACTGACCTCGATCAGGCTGCTTCGTTTCTGAAAGTCATACACGCCCAGGGGCGAGGAAAAGCGCGCAGTGCCCGAGGTGGGAAGCACATGGTTGGGCCCGGCGCAGTAGTCGCCCAGGCTTTCGCTGGTGAAGGCGCCCAGGAAGATCGCGCCTGCATGCTTGAGCAACGGCTCCCAGCGATGCGGGTCGCTGCTTGAAACTTCCAGATGCTCGGGCGCGATGCGGTTGCTGATCTCGCAGGCCTCTTCCATGCTGCGGGTCTGGATCAGCGCGCCACGCCCGTTGAGCGATTTGGCGATGATGTCAGCGCGCGGCATGCCAGGCAGCAGCCGGTCAATCTCGGCCTGCACCTTGTCGATGTAGGCTGCATCAGGGCACAGCAAGATGCTCTGCGCCAGCTCGTCATGCTCGGCCTGGCTGAACAGATCCATGGCCACCCAGTCGGCCGGGGTGCTGCCGTCGGCCAGCACCAGGATCTCGCTGGGGCCAGCGATCATGTCGATGCCCACCTGGCCAAAAACACGGCGCTTGGCACTGGCCACATAGGCGTTGCCGGGGCCGGTGATCTTGTCGACCTTGCCCACAGTCGCCGTGCCATAAGCCAGCGCCGCCACCGCCTGCGCGCCGCCGATGGTGAAGGCGCGCGTCACGCCGGCAATATGGGCAGCAGCGAGCACCAGCGCATTGCGCTCGCCACCCGGCGTCGGCACGACCATGATGACTTCACCGACGCCCGCCACGTGGGCGGGGATCGCATTCATCAGCACGCTGGATGGATACGCTGCCTTGCCTCCCGGCACGTAAATGCCCACGCGGTCCAGTGGTGTGACCTTCTGGCCCAGCAGGGTGCCGTCTTCGTCGCGGTAGCTCCAGCTCTCACCGTTGGCGCGTTTTTGGGCTTCGTGGTAGCTGCGAACGCGCTGCGCAGCAGCCTGCAATGCGTCACGCTGGGCGGTGGGCAGGCCGTCAAATGCAGACTTGAGTTCGGCTTGGGTGAGCTCAAGCTCGCGCATGGAGGCCACGTCCAGCCGGTCCCAGCGCGCGGTGTATTCCAGCAAGGCCGCGTCGCCGCGCTGGCGCACGTCGGCCAGGATGTCGGCCACGCGCGATTCGATGGCCGCGTCGGTGTCGGCCGCCCAATGCAGCCGGCGCTGGAAGTCCGCCTCAAAGCCGGGGGCGGTGGTTGACAGGCGCAGCGGTGTTGCTTTCAGGTCCATGTGTCTTGCGGTGTTGGGGATTCAGCGTTGTGCCACAGCCTTGGCAAAGGCGTCAATGATGGTGCGGATCGGCGCCTGCTTGAGCTTGAGCGCCGCCTGATTGACCACCAGGCGCGCGCTGATGTCCATGATGCGCTCCACCTCAACCAGGTTGTTCGCCTTGAGGGTGCTGCCGGTGGACACCAGGTCGACGATGGCATCGGCCAGGCCGGTGAGCGGCGCCAGTTCCATCGAGCCGTACAGCTTGATCAAATCCACATGCACGCCTTTGGCGGCAAAAAATTCACGCGAGATGGCCAGGTATTTGGTCGCCACCGTCAGGCGCGAGCCCTGCCTGACTGCCGCGGCATAGTCAAAACCCGAGCGCACCGCCACGCTGATGCGGCACCTGGCGATCTGCAGGTCCAGCGGCTGGTACAGGCCCTCGCTGCCGGACTCCAGCAGTGTGTCCTTGCCCACTACGCCTAGGTCAGCGCCGCCGTACTGCACATAAGTGGGCACGTCGGTGGCACGCACCAGGATCACGCGCACGTCGGGCCGGTTGGTGGCCAGAATCAGCTTGCGCGAGGTGTCCGGGTCGTCCAGCACCTCGATGCCGGCGGCTTTAAGCAACGGCAGGCTGTCGTCAAAAATCCGGCCTTTGGAAAGCGCCAGGGTAATCATCGAAGACATCAACTGACCCTTTCTATGTCGGCGCCGATCCCGCGCAGTTTGGCTTCCATCTGGTCGTAGCCGCGGTCCAGGTGGTAGATGCGGTCGACCCGTGTTTCACCGTCCGCTACAAGCCCGGCAATCACCAGGCTGGCAGAGGCGCGAAGGTCGGTGGCCATGACCGTGGCGCCGGAGAGCTTTTCAACGCCCTCCAGAATGGCCTGCCGGCCATCAATCTGGATTTTCGCTCCCAGGCGCACCATCTCGTTGACGTGCATGAAGCGGTTCTCAAAAATCGTTTCCGTCACATGGGAGGCGCCTTCGGAGATGGCATTGAGCGCCATGAACTGGGCTTGCATGTCGGTCGGAAAACCCGGGTATTCGGTCGTGCGGAACGACTGTGCTTTCAGCCGGCCTTGCGAGCGCACGTGAATGCCGCCGTCCACGGCCGTCACCGTCGCGCCCGCTTCCCGCAGTTTCTCGACCACGGCTTCTATATGCTCGATTCGGCCATGGCGCAGCAGCACCTCGCCGCCTGTGGCCGCCACGGCGCAGAGAAAAGTACCCGTCTCAATCCTGTCGGCCACCACTTGGTGGGTGCAGCCGTGCAGCTTGTCCACGCCCTGGATGCGAATCCGGCTGGTGCCGTGGCCTTCAATTTTTGCGCCCATGCGGATCAGCATCTCGGCCAGGTCGGCAATCTCGGGCTCCTGGGCAGCGTTCTCCAGGATCGTCTCGCCCTCGGCCAGGGTGGCTGCCATCAGGAAATTCTCAGTGCCGGTGACCGTCACCATGTCGGTGGTGATGCGGGCGCCCTTCAGTCGCGTGCGGCCCTTGAGCAGCTTCGCGATCATGTAGCCGTGCTCGACGACGATCTCTGCGCCCATCGACTGCAGGCCCTTGATGTGCTGGTCTACCGGCCGCGAGCCGATGGCGCAGCCGCCGGGCAGCGACACCGTGGCCTCGCCAAATCGCGCGAGCAAGGGCCCCAGCGCGAGCACCGAGGCCCGCATGGTCTTGACGAGTTCATAAGGCGCTTCAGGCGAGCTGAGCCCGCCTGCGTTCAGGCGCACGGACGCGTCATCGCCCTGCTCAACGGTCACACCCATGTTGCGGATCAGCGTGACCATGGTGGCCACGTCCTGCAGGCGGGGGATATTGGTGAGCGTTACGGTGTCGGCGCTCAGCAAGGCGGCGCACAGCTCGGGCAAAGCGGCGTTCTTGGCGCCGGATATCCGCACCTCGCCGTTGAGCCGGCGGCCCCCGCGAATCAAAAGCTTGTCCATCTTGGTCAGGTCAGTGGGTGGGTGACGCCGCCAGGGCGTCCCGGGTTATGGGAGTCGTGCCGCCATGGCGTCCCGGGTTATCGCGCAAGCGCTGCCCATTCAGCCGGCGTGTAGGTTTTCATCGACAGGGCATGCACTTCGTCAGTGTGCATTCTCGCACCCAGTGTGGCGTAGACGCGCTGGTGGCGCTGGATGAGGCGCTTGCCCTCAAAAGCGTCTGCCACGATCACGGCACTCCAGTGGCGGCCGTCGCCCTCCAGCGTGAGGTGCTCACAGGCGAGGCCGGCGGCGATGATGGATTGGAGTTCCTGCGCGGTCATGTCAGCCCCTGATTTTGTAGCCGATGCGCAGCAGGTTGACTGCAATCGCACTGACGATGGCAAGCGCCGTGGCGACGATGGCCAGGCTGATCCACGGTGAGACGTCGCTCACGCCGAAGAAGCCGTAACGGAATCCGTCAATCATGTAGAAAAACGGGTTGAGGTGGCTCACGCCCTGCCAGAAAGGCGGCAGCGAGCCGATGGAATAGAACACGCCCGAAAGAAAGGTCATGGGCATGATGACGAAGTTCTGGAAAGCCGCCATCTGGTCGAATTTCTCGGCCCACAGCCCGGCAATGATGCCCAGCGAGCCGAGGATGGCCGCGCCGAAAAACGCAAATACCAGAATCCACAACGGCGCGACGAAGCTGAGCTTGGTAAAGAAGGCGGTGGCGATGAATACCCCCGTGCCCACCGCCAGACCCCGCGTCATCGATGAGCCCACATACGCGAAAAACCAGCTCCAGTGTGACAGCGGCGTCAGCAGCACGAACACGAGGTTGCCCATGATCTTGCTCTGGATGAGCGACGACGAGCTGTTGGCGAACGCGTTTTGCAGCACGCTCATCATCACGAGTCCGGGCACCAGGAAAGCCGTGTAGGGCACGGCGTCGTAGACCTTGACGTGGTCTTCCAGCACATGGCCAAAGATCAGCAGATAAAGAATCGCTGTGAGCACCGGCGCTGCAACCGTCTGGAAGCCAACCTTCCAGAAACGCAGGACCTCCTTGTAGAACAGGGTTTGCCAGCCGGTCATGTTGCAGCCTCGGCGGCGGGGGTCCTGGCGGCTGCGTTGCCAGTTTCATTGGGCGCCGCATCTGCAACCAGCGTTGCATTGCGCGCCGCCTCACGTGCTTCGGCGGAGTCGCCCGACATGACGTCCAAAAACACGTCCTCCAGATCTGCCTTGCGGATTTCGATGTCTTCGGCCTGCAGCCCCGCCTCGCGCACAGCGGCCAAGTACTGCTCGATCTCCAGCGCGTTGTGGGCCGGAAACTGCACGATGCGCCCGGTCACGCGCGCCTTGGCTGCCAGCGCTGCCGGCAACTCGGCGTCGAGTTTGAAGCGCAGCACATTGCTGGACGCCGCCTTGAGCAAGTCAGACGTAGCAGCAAGCGCGACCACCTGGCCCTGCTTGAGCATGGCAATGCGGTTACACAGCGCTTCGGCCTCTTCCAGGTAGTGCGTTGTCAGCATCACCGTATGGCCCTGTTTGTTGAGCTTGGCAATGAACTGCCACAGCGTCTGGCGCAGCTCCACGTCAACGCCAGCTGTTGGCTCATCCAGCACGATCACGGGTGGCTTGTGGACCAGCGCCTGCGCCACCAGCACGCGGCGCTTCATGCCCCCGGAGAGTTGCCGCATGTTGGAGTTGGCCTTGTCGGCCAGGCCCAGGCTGTCCAGCAGTTCATCGATCCAGGCGTCGTTGTTCTTCACGCCGAAGTAACCGGACTGGATGCGCAGGGCCTCGCGCACATTGAAAAACGGGTCGAAGACCAGTTCCTGGGGCACGACGCCCAGCTTGCGCCGTGCGTTGGCGTAGTCGGACATCACATCGCTGCCCTGGACGAGCACCTTACCGCCGGTAGCGCGCGACAAGCCCGCAAGAATACTGATGAGAGTGGTTTTACCGGCGCCGTTGGGTCCCAGCAAACCGAAGAATTCGCCTTCCCGGACGTCAAAACTGACGTGGTCGAGTGCTTTGAGGGCGCCGCGCGCAGAGGGGAAGGTTTTGGAGACGGTCTGAAAGGAGATGGCTGGCATGGGAGCGCACCATTTTAGGGGCACAGGCTGCATCGCGCTTTCAGCCTGCGCAACAGCCCCGATCTGTAGCGCGCTGCTGGGTATTGGGCACTGCACTCAAGACACCACCGGAACCCGGCTGGGCCGTTAGCCGCCCACCAGACGCAGATCAAACAGTTGCAGGCAACAACTCGGCGACGCCATACAGGCCCGCCAGTTCGGTCAGGCGTGCAGGCAAACTGCTCACTGTCAGACGCTTGCCCAGCGCCAGGGCCTCGCGGCGGCATTCCAGCAAAACTGCGATGGCCGACGAGTCAAAGCGCTGAAGTGCTGACGCGTCTGCCACCACCTCAGACTCTTTCGAAGCCTTGAGGCCTTGCACCAGCATGCGCAAACAGGCGGTCGCCTGTTGCAGTGTGAGTTCGGCAGGAAGTATCAGCATGCGCAGCGCGGCCGCCGGATCAGCTCTTCTTGCCGGTCGAATTCGTCTGGTTGCGGGCCTGAAGCGTCGCGATCAGACCATCAAGACCCTTGGCATTGATTTCCTGCGCAAACTGGCTTCGATAGGTATCCACCAGCCACACGCCCAGCACATTCAGGTTGTAGATCTTCCAGCCGCCTGCCTGGCCGGGGGTTTTCTCTAGCCGGTAATCCAGCTGGATCGGATCGCCGCGGCCCTTGACCTCCGTGCGCACCACCACATCAACATCTTCCGGCGCCGAGCGCATGGGTTTGACCGTGATGGCCTGGTCGCTCGTAACCTGGGCGAGAGCGCCTGAATAAGTACGCACCAGCAGGGTCTTGAACTCTTCCTGCAGAGTCTTTTTCTGCTCCGGCGTCGCCTGGCGCCAAGCTGGGCCGACAGCCGATGCGGTCATGCGCTGGAAATTGACGTTGGGCATGATTTTGGTGTCAACAAGCGCGACGATTTTGCTCACGTCGCCTGACTGGACTGATTTATCAGCCTTGATGTTGTCCAGCACGTCGGACGACAAGCGCTTGATCAGCGCATCGGGCGCTTCGTCGGCTGCACGCGCCAGGGGCGTGGCGGCGGCTGCAAAAGCCACCAGGACAAATCCGAGCAAACGACCCAGGTAACGACGATTCATGATTTCACTTTCAAACAGGCAGGAACGCCCGATATTTCTTTGGAGTTGGCCGGCACCTTCAGGTTCCGCCCTGGCTGCCGGGTTTGCAACAGCGTGCAACGCATCATTTTTTGGCCGGTGCTGGCGCCTGCGAAGAGGCGGGCGTCGCTGCGGGGTTTGCGGCTGGCTCTGCCACCGGATCAGCACCATCGATACCAGCACCGGCAAGTCCAGACCCTTGAACCTTCCCGTCTGATGGATTGCCATCTGAAATTTCCGCACGCCGGTATTGCAGGAAAACGTCACGCGTAAAGGTGTATTTGTCCAGCGCGGCCTGATCGAGCACGCTGCCTGTGCGCAGCAGGTTGGCACGGGCGTCGACGGCCTTCATGCCGTACAGAAAGTAGCGAGTGCTGTTGTTGTCAACGTAGGTAATGGGATTGCCTTGCCGGTCAAACGTCAATGACAGTGCGTCCCGCAAGGTCGAAGGACCAAGGATGGGGAGGACCACGTAAGGGCCGGTCGGCACGCCCCAACGGCCCAGCGTCTGGCCGAAATCTTCCTTGTGGCGCTCAAGGTCCAGCTCACTGGCGATGTCCAGAATGCCGCCCAGGCCCAGGAAGGTGTTGATATTGAAACGGAACAGGTTCTCCAGTGCATTGCGGCCCTTGAGCTGCAGCGCACTGTTGATGGCGGACCACAGGTCGCCCAGGTTGCCAAAGAAATTGCTCACGCCCGTGCGCACGAGTGCGGGCGTGACGTCGCGATAGACAGTGGCTACCGGTTTGAGAACGACGGCGTCAATGCCCTCGTTGAACTTGGACACGCTGCGATTGAACGGCTCCCAAGGGTCTCTTGTGACCGCATTGGGATTGCTCGCGCAGCCCTGCAATGCAAGCAAAAGAACCAGTGCCATGGCACCGGTGACCTGCTTTGCGACTTGCCGAGCGCTCATGGCGCGTTGCCCTGTGTCAGTCATTGATTTCATTTTTTAGGTGCGCTTGCAGCGCTTGCCGAAGCGGCAGGCCCGTCTGCCGCCTTGTTGAACAGAAACTGGCTGATCAGATTTTCCAGCACCACAGCGGACTGCGTTGCAGAAATCGTGTCGCCAACTGCCAAAAGTTTATCGTCGGCTCCGGCTTCAATGCCAATGTACTGCTCGCCGAGCAAACCGCTTGTCAGGATTTTGAGCGAGCTGTCCTTGGGAAAAGCGTACCGGCTTTGCAGGCCCAGGACTACACGGGCCTGGAATGACTTGTCGTCAAAGGTGATCGACTCGACGCGGCCCACCACCACCCCGGCACTCTTGACCGCTGCCTGCGGCTTGAGCCCGCCGATGTTGTCGAACTTGGCCGTCACGCGGTAGCTGGACTGGAAGTTCAGGGTCAGCAGGTTGGCCGCCTGCAACGCCAGGAACACGATGGCTGCCGCGCCTATGAGCACGAACAGACCGACCCACACATCACTTTTGGAGCGTTGCATGACAACCTCTCTCTTGAAAATTGGAAGCTCGCGACATCGCTTTCTTCCCTGGTTTAGATACTGAACATCATGGCGGTCAGGATGAAATCCAGCCCCAGGACTGACAACGAAGCGACCACCACCGTGCGGGTAGTGGCGCGCGAAACACCTTCAGGCGTGGGCTGGGCCTCAAAGCCCTGCAGCAAGGCGATGAACGACACGGTAAAGCCAAAGACCAGGCTTTTGATCACGCCATTGCCCACGTCACGCCAGACGTCCACGCCGCCCTGCATCTGGCTCCAGAAGGCACCGGGGTCGATCCCGATCAGCAGCACGCCGACCATCCAGCCCCCCATGATGCCGACGGCACTGAACACTGCAGCCAGCAAAGGCATGGCGATCACCCCGCCCCAGAAACGTGGCGCCAGGATGCGGCTGACCGGGTCCACCGCCATCATTTCCATGGCGCTCAATTGCTCGCCGGCTTTCATCAGGCCGATCTCGGCTGTCAATGAGGTGCCGGCCCGGCCTGCAAACAGCAGAGCAGTGATCACGGGACCCAGCTCGCGCACCAGGCTGAGTGCGACGAGCAAGCCCAGCGCCTCGGACGATCCATAGCGCTGCAGCGTGTAGTAGCCCTGCAGGCTCAATACGAACCCCACGAACAGGCCTGACACGGTGATGATGGCCAGCGAGTAGTTGCCCAGGAAGTGCACCTGGTCCCGGATCAGGCCAAACCGCTTCATGCTGGGGCCGAACAGGGCCACCAGCCGCAGGAACAGACGGGCGCCCTGGCCCAGATCCGCCAGCTTGGTACGGGCTGCAAAGCCGACGTCGGCGGGCTTGTACCAACTCATGGCGCGAGACCTCCGCCAAAATCCTCGGCCACGGTGGGGCCGGGGTAATGAAAACGCACCGGTCCATCGGGCTCAGCATTGACGAACTGGCGCACCAGCGGATCGTCTGAATGCCGCACTTCATCCGGCGCGCCCTGCGCGGCGATCTTGCCGTTGGCCAGGATGATGACCTTGTCGGCTATGTGAAAGGTTTCCTCCAGGTCGTGTGAGACGACGATGCTGGTCAGGCCCATGGTGTCGTTGAGCTGGCGGATAAGGCGCGCAGCGGTTCCCAGAGAAATCGGGTCCAGCCCGGCGAAGGGTTCGTCATACATGACGAGTTCCGGGTCCAGCGCAATTGCGCGTGCCAGGGCCACGCGCCGTGCCATGCCGCCTGACACTTCGCTGGGCATGAGGTCGCGTGCGCCGCGCAGGCCGACGGCGTTGAGCTTCATCAACACGATGTCGCGGATCAGCGCTTCGGGCAGGTCGGTGTGTTCGCGCAGCGGGAAGGCGACGTTGTCAAACACGCTGAGGTCGGTGAACAGGGCGCCGAACTGGAACAGCATGCCCATGCGCCGGCGGGCGGCGTACAGGCTGGCTGCATTCATCTTGCCGACGTCGGCCGTGCCGGCCTCGGTACTCAGAAGAACTTCGCCCTGCGCGGCCTGGATCTGGCCGCCGATCAGTCGCAGGACGGTGGTCTTGCCCCCGCCTGAGGCGCCCATCAACGCAGTGACCTTGCCGCGCGGGATGGTCAGCGTCACCCCGTCCAGCACGGCGCGCTCACCATAGCCGAAGGTGAGGTTGCGCAGTTCAACGAGAAATTCAGAAGCGGGCTGGTCCATAAGCGAGAAAAGCCGGAACATCTCCGGCTTTTCGATGATAAGGGATACGGGGCATCCCTTAAACCGTACACGCGTCAGCGCGGCAGGTCACTGAATCCCATGAGGAATTCATCCACGGAGCGGGCCGCCTGGCGCCCCTCGCGGATGGCCCAGACCACCAGTGACTGACCGCGCCGCATGTCGCCGGCCGCAAACACCTTGGGTACGTTGGTGGCATAGCCGCCTGTGAACTCGGTGCTGGCCCTGGCATTGCCGCGGTTGTCCCTGTCCACACCAAAGGCCTCGAGGATGGAGCCGACAGGACTGACAAAACCCATGGCCAGCAGGACCAGATCAGCCTTGAGCACCTGCTCGCTGCCGGCCACCTCCACCATCTTGCCGTCCTTCCACTCCACCCGGACGGTCTTGAGCCCGGTGAGCTTGCCCTTTTCCCCCATGAACTCCTTGGTGGAAATTGCAAATTCGCGCTCGCAGCCTTCTTCATGGCTGGAACTGGTGCGCAGCTTGTAGGGCCAGTAGGGCCAGGTCATGGGCCGGTTTTCTTCCTCCGGTGGCTGGGGCATGAGCTCGAACTGGGTCACGCTCTCGGCGCCGTGGCGGTTGCTGGTACCTACGCAGTCGGAGCCGGTGTCGCCGCCGCCGATCACGATGACATGCTTGCCGTCGGCACGCAGCTGGTCCTTATAGGTGT
Organism: Ramlibacter sp.; assembly: GCA_014376765.1. Taxonomy (GTDB): domain Bacteria; phylum Pseudomonadota; class Gammaproteobacteria; order Burkholderiales; family Burkholderiaceae_C; genus JACMQX01. The sequence goes on from JACMQX010000109.1 coordinate 12,557, forward strand.
CGCCCGCGTTGACCTTGTTTTGCTGGGGCAAAAATTCCATCGCGAAATAAACGCCTTCCAGATCGCGGCCTGGGATGGGCAAGTCGCGCGACTGCTCGGCGCCGCCAGTGAGGATGACGGCGTCAAACTCTTTTTGCAGCTGCTCGGGCGCGACAGTCTCTTTCGCCCAGTTGATGACCTTGGTGTCCTGTGGCAAGGCCGCCACCATCACACTGGTACGGAAGGTCACGCCTTCTTTTTGCATTTGCTCCACGCGCCGGTCAATGTGGGATTTCTCCATCTTGAAGTCGGGAATGCCGTAGCGCAGCAAGCCTCCAATGCGGTCGTTCTTCTCGAACAGCGTCACGTCATGGCCAACGCGCGCCAGTTGCTGGGCTGCTGCCATACCGGCAGGGCCGGAGCCCACGACAGCAACTTTCTTGCCCGTCTTGTGTCTGGCCAGCTTGGGCGTGACCCAGCCCTCGGCCCAGGCGCGGTCAATGATGGCGTGCTCGATCGACTTGATGCCGACCGGGTCGTCGTTCACATTGAGCGTGCAGGCCGCCTCGCACGGGGCCGGGCAGATGCGGCCGGTGAACTCCGGAAAGTTGTTGGTCGAGTCCAGCACCGCAAACGCGTTCTTCCAGTCCTGGTTGAACACCAGGTCGTTGAAGTCCGGAATGATGTTGTTGACCGGGCAGCCGCTGTTGCAAAACGGCGTGCCGCAGTCCATGCAGCGCGCGCTTTGCTTCTTGGCGTCTGCATCGTCCAGGCCAATGACGAACTCCCTGTAGTTCTTCAGGCGCTCTTCGACAGGCTTGTAGCCTTCCTCGATACGCTCGAATTCCATGAAGCCGGTGATTTTTCCCATGATCTCAATCCTCGTGGTTCTTGTTGACTGCTGCGCACGCGTTAAGCGCACACCTTACTTGGCGGGCACCGGTTCCTGGTTGGTGGCGGCCGCGGGTTTGTCGGTTTCCGTCGCTGCCAGCAGCTTGCGCTCGTGGATCTCGCCCAGCGCGCGCTTGTACTCGCTTGGAAACACCTTGACGAACTTGCCACGTGATTCGGCCCAGTTGTCCAGCAGCTCGCGGGCGCGCTTGCTGCCGGTCCAGCGGTTGTGGTCTTCCAGCAGTTTCTTGAGTTGCGCCTCGTCGGTCTGCTCGCGGTGCCAGGTGCCCTTGGGCATGCTGGCCTGCTGTTCGGTTGCGCTCATCACCTTTTCCAGCGTCACCATGGCCGTGTTGCAGCGCCTGGCAAATTGACCGTCTTCGTCGTACACATAGGCAATTCCGCCGCTCATGCCAGCAGCGAAGTTGCGGCCGGTTTTGCCCAGCACGGCCACGGTGCCGCCCGTCATGTATTCGCAGCCATGGTCGCCCGTGCCTTCAACCACCGTCGTGGCGCCCGACAGGCGTACGGCAAACCGTTCACCGGCCACACCGCTGAAGAAGGCCTCGCCGGTGGTGGCGCCGTACAGCGCTGTGTTACCGATGATGATGTTGCGCGTGGACTCACCGCGGAAGTCGATGCTGGGCCGAACTACGACGCGGCCGCCGGACAGGCCCTTGCCGGTGTAGTCGTTCGCGTCACCAATCAGGTACAGCGTGATGCCCTTGGCCAGGAAAGCGCCGAACGACTGGCCGCCCGTGCCTTCAAGCTGGATGCGGATCGAGTCATCGGGCAGGCCTTCAGGCCGGTGCTTGGTCAGCTCGCCTGAAAGCATGGCGCCCACCGAACGGTTGACGTTGCGGGCGTTCTCGATGAAGTGCACCTTCTCGCCCTTCTCCCAGGCGGCCTTGGACTTGGCGATCAGCACCTTGTCGAGCGACTTGTGCAGGCCGTGGTCCTGCTCTTCGACGTGGTAGCGCGGCACGTCGGCCGGCACATTGGGCTGCGCGAACAGGCGCGCAAAGTTCAGGCCCTGCGCCTTCCAGTGTTCGATGCCCTTGCGCGAGTCGAGCAAATCAGAGCGGCCGATCAGGTCGTCGAATTTACGGATGCCCAGCTGGGCCATGATCTGGCGCACTTCCTCGGCCACAAAGAAGAAGTAGTTGACGACATGCTCGGGCCGGCCGGAGAACTTCTTGCGCAGCGTCGGGTCCTGCGTGGCCACGCCCACCGGGCAGGTGTTCAGGTGGCACTTGCGCATCATGATGCAACCTTCCACCACCAGCGGGGCGGTCGCAAAGCCGAACTCGTCGGCACCGAGCAGAGCGCCGATGGCGACGTCGCGGCCGGTCTTCATCTGGCCGTCAGCCTGCACGCGGATGCGGCTGCGCAGGCGGTTGAGCACCAGCGTTTGCTGGGTCTCGGCCAGACCGATTTCCCAGGGGCTGCCGGCATGCTTGATGGACGACCAGGGCGAGGCGCCCGTGCCGCCGTCATGCCCGGCGATCACCACATGGTCGCTCTTGCACTTGGCCACGCCTGCGGCAATGGTGCCCACACCCACTTCGCTCACCAGCTTGACGCTGATGCTCGCGTGCGGCGCCACGTTTTTCAGGTCGTGGATCAGCTGGGCCAGGTCTTCGATGGAGTAGATGTCGTGGTGCGGCGGCGGCGAGATCAGGCCAACGCCTGGCACGCTGTAGCGCAACATGCCGATGTACTCGCTCACCTTGCCGCCTGGCAGCTGGCCGCCCTCGCCGGGCTTGGCGCCCTGCGCCATCTTGATCTGGATCTGGTCGGCAGACGCGAGGTATTCGGCCGTGACGCCAAAGCGCCCCGAGGCCACCTGCTTGATGCGCGAACGCAGGGAGTCGCCGTCTTGCAGCGGAAAGGTTGATTCAACTTCCTTGCCGATGATGTCGCGCAAGGTCTGACCCTGCTTGATCGGGATACCTTTGAGTTCCTGGCGGTAGCGGGCAGGATCTTCACCGCCCTCGCCCGTGTTGCTCTTGCCGCCGATGCGGTTCATGGCCACGGCCAGGGTGGCGTGCGCTTCGGTACTGATGGAGCCGAGCGACATGGCGCCGGTGGCAAAGCGCTTGACGATCTCCTTGGCGGGCTCCACTTCGTCCACCGAGATCGCCTTGGCCGGGTCGATCTTGAACTCGAACAGGCCACGCAGCGTCATGTGGCGGCGGCTCTGGTCGTTGATCAGCTGCGCGTATTCCTTGTAGGTATTCCAGTTGTTGGCGCGTGTGCTGTGCTGCAGCTTGGCGATCGCGTCGGGCGTCCACATGTGCTCTTCACCGCGCACGCGCCAGGCGTATTCGCCGCCTGCCTCCAGCATGCCGGCCAGGACCGGGTCGTCGCTGAAGGCTGCCTTGTGTATGCGGATGCCTTCTTCTGCGATCTCGAAGACGCCGATACCTTCGACACGGCTGGCGGTGCCGGTGAAGTACTTGGCCACCGTTTCGCTGGACAGGCCGATGGCCTCAAACAGCTGGGCGCCGCAGTAGCTCATATAAGTGGACACGCCCATCTTGGACATGATTTTGGACAGGCCCTTGCCCACTGCCTTGACGTAGTTGTAGACCGCCTTCTCGGCCGACAGGTCGCCCGGCAGGTTCTTGTGAATCTCCAGCAGCGTTTCCATGGCCAGGTAGGGGTGCACGGCTTCAGCGCCGTAGCCTGCCAGCACGCCGAAGTGATGCACCTCGCGGGCCGTGCCGGTTTCAACCACCAGGCCGGCGGTGGTGCGCAAGCCTTCGCGCACCAGGTGCTGGTGTATGGCGCTCAAGGCCAGCAGCGCAGGAATTGCCACCTGCGTCGCGCTGATGGCGCGGTCGCTGATGATCAGGATGTTCTTGCCGGTCTTGATCGCGTCCACGCTTTCGGCGCACAAGGAGGCCAACTTGGCTTCCACGCCCTCATGGCCCCAGGCCAGCGGGTAGGTGATGTCCAGCGTATAGCTGCGGAACTTGCCCTGGGTGTGCTTGTCGATGTCGCGCAGCTTGGCCATGCCGGCAAAGTCGAGAATCGGCTGCGCCACTTCCAGCCGCATGGGCGGGTTGACCTGGTTGATGTCCAGCAGGTTGGGCTTTGGGCCGATGAACGACACCAACGACATCACGATCGCTTCGCGGATCGGGTCGATTGGCGGGTTGGTCACCTGCGCGAACAGTTGCTTGAAGTAGTTGTACAGCGGCTTGTTGCGCGAGGACAGCACGGCCAGCGGGCTGTCATTGCCCATGGAGCCAATGCCTTCTTCACCGGCCTGGGCCATCGGGCTCATCAGGAACTTGATGTCTTCCTGGGTGTAGCCGAACGCCTGTTGCCTGTCCAGCAAGGAGACATCATTGGGATGGGCCCCTGCCGGCGCGGCTTCCTGGATGTCGTCCAGCCTGATGCGCAGGTTCTCGATCCACTGCTTGTAGGGCTTGCTGTTGGCGAGGTTGGCCTTGATCTCCTCGTCGTCAATCATGCGGCCCTGTTCCAGGTCGATCAGGAACATCTTGCCGGGTTGCAGGCGCCACTTGCGCACGATCTTGTTCTCGGGCACCGGCAGCACGCCGGACTCGGACGCCATGATGACAAGGTCGTCATCCGTTACGCAGTAGCGCGAGGGACGCAGGCCGTTGCGGTCCAGCGTGGCGCCGATCTGGCGGCCATCGGTGAACACGATGGATGCGGGGCCATCCCAGGGCTCCAGCATCGCGGCATGGTATTCATAGAAGGCGCGGCGGCGCTCGTCCATCATGGTGTGCTGCTCCCAGGGCTCTGGGATCATCATCATTACGGCCTGGCTAATGGGGTAGCCGGCCATGGTCAGCAGCTCAAGGCAGTTGTCAAAGGTGGCGGTGTCGGACTGGCTGGCGAAGCTGATGGGGTAGAGCTTTTGCAGGTCTGCGCCCAGCACTGGAGACGACATCACGCCTTCGCGCGCCTTCATCCAGTTGTAGTTGCCCTTGACGGTGTTGATTTCGCCGTTGTGCGCCACATAGCGGTACGGGTGGGCGAGCGGCCACTCGGGAAAGGTATTGGTCGAGAAACGCTGGTGCACCAGGCCCAGAGCAGAGACGCAACGCGGGTCCTGCAGGTCACGGAAGTAGGTACCAACCTGGTCGGCCAGCAGCAGGCCCTTATAGACCACGGTGCGGCTGGACATGCTGGGAACGTAGTATTCCTTGCTGTGCTTCAAATGCAGGTTCTGGATGGCGGCGCTGGCTGTCTTGCGAATGACATAGAGCTTGCGTTCCAGCGCGTCCTGCACGATCACGTCGTTGCCGCGACCAATGAAAATCTGGCGCAGGATGGGTTCTTTTTCGCGCACGGTAGGCGACATTGGCATGTCGCGGTTGACGGGGACGTCACGCCAACCGAGCAGCACCTGGTCTTCGGCTTTGACAGCACGCTCAAGTTCCTGCTCGCAGGCTAGGCGCGAGGCGTGTTCTTTGGGCAGGAACACCATGCCCACGCCGTACTCGCCCGGCGGCGGCAGCTCAATGCCCAGATGCGCCATTTCCTCGCGGTACAGCAGGTCAGGCAGCTGGATCAGTATGCCTGCTCCATCTCCCATCAGCTTGTCAGCGCCGACGGCGCCCCGGTGGTCAAGGTTCTCAAGAATCTTCAGTCCCTGCTGCACGATCGCATGGCTTTTTTCACCCTTGATGTGTGCGACGAAACCGACGCCGCAGGCGTCATGCTCATTGGCGGGGTCGTACAGACCATGTTCTTGAAGATATTGTTGCTCGGCAGCCTGGGACATGGCGCGCTCCTGGTAAATCACTGGGATGGCAAGCTTAGTGCACTGCAACAACAATGCCAAGCAGAATAATTGGGGTCAGATTCCAATTAATTTAAGGTGCTGCAGCATCAAAAATAATTGGGGACAGATTAAATGCGAGGGTCAAGCCGACGGGCTGTTTCTTTAATCGAGCGGCGGGCGCAACACGGGCCGACCCGCCCGCGCCTTGGTCACACGACGTTCCGTCTGCTTTTGCAGGTCCGCTACGAAGTCAGACTCGCCCAAGGCCCAGCCCTTGAGTACGGAACGTGTCAGCTCTGCTTGCTGGTCAGGAGTGATGCCGCCGCGCACGAGGTCGGCATAGGCCGCTTCACGCGCAAAAGGCGTATTGCCCAGTTCCCAGTACAGCGCGTGGGGAGAGATGAGCTTGTCATTTCGCAGGCCGATGTGGTGACCATAGCTGGACCACGGATAGTCCCGCGGCTCTGTGACCATCCCGGCGCGAACCGGGTTGAGATCGATATAGGCCATGCAGGCAAGAAGGTACCGCTCGGTCTGGATCAGCGTGGATTTATAGCGCCCTTCCCACAGGGTGCCGGTCCGGCTGTTGGCGTCGTTGAACAGGCGCACATAGCGCCGGCCTACCGCTTGCATCATCTGAGGCAACGCGTCCTGCGTTTGCGGTGTCGCCAGCAGGTGGAAGTGATTGCTCATCAACACATAGGCGTGGATGTCAACGCCGAACTTGCGCGCGTTTTCCAGCAGCATCCCATACAAGTCCTCGTAGTTGCCCGCAGTGAGGAAAATCGCCTGGCGATTGTTGCCACGCTGGATGACGTGGTGCGGGTAGCCGGGAACGGTGAGTCGGGGGAGTCGGGCCATGGCTGCGGCAGGTCAGTTTCGCATCATGATAATTGGAATCTGACCCCGATTAATGACTCCAAGCCAAATTCGGTGAGGATGGCACGCAGGCGCTCTTCGGCGCTGCGCTTTTTATGGCCTGTCCAAGTGGCGATGATCAGCTCGTTTTTCATGCTGTGCTCCCAGCCCACGAGCTCCGTGACAGTGACCTGGTAGCCGGATGCCTCCAGATAGAGGCAGCGCAGCACATTGGTGATCTGGCTGCCCATCTCCCGCGTGTGGAGCGGGTGACGCCACAGTTCTGCCAGCGGGGTGCGCGCCAGCGCCAGCGCCTTGTTCAGGCGCAGGTTGCTCGCGACCTCGGCCTGGCAGCAGGGCACCAGCACCATGTACTTCGCATTCTTTTGCAGACCGAAGGCAATCGCGTCATCCGTGGCGGTATCGCAGGCGTGCAAGGCGGTGACGACGTCAATGCGCTCAGGCAACTCACCCGACTGCGCAGATTCAGCCACGCTCAGGTTAAGGAACGACATGCGGTCAAAACCAAGCCGCTGCGCCAGTTCCCGGGACTTCTGCACCAGCTCAGGCCGCGTCTCGATACCGTAGATGCGCCCGGCCTTGAGCGACTTGAAAAACAGGTCATAAATGATGAACCCGAGGTACGACTTGCCCGCCCCGTGATCAGCCAGCGTGATGCCATCGCCCACAGGCAATTCCAGCAACAGCTTTTCTATGAACTGGAACAGGTGGTTGACCTGCTTGAGCTTGCGCCG
>JACMQX010000110.1 GCA_014376765.1 Ramlibacter sp.
CGCGCGCCGCGTGGAAGCGCTCCACTTCGGCTTCAATGATGGCGCGGTCCGTGATGCCGGCTGGCCGGGCTTTGGATGGCAGGCAGGTGCTGAAGGGCTGGAAGCGCTCCAGGCTCCTGGCATACAAGCGCTTGAGCTCCTGCATCGGCTCGGGGTGGTCGTCTACCCGGATATCAAGCGCGGGATAGTCTTCCGTGGTGTAGATGAGCAAAGCGCAGGCCTGCTTGCCGCGCTTGTCGCCGCCAGCGGCTTCGCCGGCCGCCAGGGCCAGCAGCAGGCGCTCGGCAAATGGCCGGTTGGCATGGGCTTCGTATGCTGCAGCGGTGGCTGCAATGACCTCGGGCCCCGTCAGCATGTTGCCGGCCACAGAATAGCTGGGGCCTGCCGTGTGTCCACACCAATCGATACAGGCGCTACCCGTATAGCCAGCCGTGATGCCAGCCGCGTCGATCAGATGAAGCTGGCGGTGCTCGCGGCCCTCATCCTCAGCCGTCAGTTGTTCGATGACCTGAGCCGGCGCGGTTCCGTGCGCCATCGCATCCAGTGCAGGCCTGGCGTACAAGGGATTGACCAGGGCCTGTGTAGCCAGTGCCCCGATGCCGCTGCTCACGTGAGGGCACAAGGCGCCCACGGCAAAAAACCGGCTGGCAATTGCCACGCCGAACGCGCCGGAGGTATCCCGCGCGATGATGGACCACGTCATGAAAGTGCTTTCGTCAGCTCGACACAACGAAGTTAGCACGAAATATGCCAAGAACGTTGGCGGCTAACGCCTTCCTTGCGCCAGCCGCAGCGCCTCAGGCCTGCCGCGCAACCGGTACATCGCCACACACCCGAGCATCGGCCCCAGCGCCAGCATGCTGAATGCGCCCACCCATCCGGCCACCGCGACCACATGCGGTACGAGATGGATACTCAACAGCGTCAACAAGAAACCGGCGCAGGTCTGCACTGTGAGCAAGGTGCCCACCGACGAGGGCTCGGCCAGCTCGGCAATGCTGGCCGAGAACTGGGCCGAATCCGCGATCACGGTAATGCCCCAGACGATGGCCACCGGGGCCACGATCCAGGGCGATGCGCCCAGCAACCAGCCCATCAGCAAGGCGCAGGCCGCGCTGGCGGCCATGGCGGCGATGGTCACGCGGGTGCGGCCAAAGCGGTCTGCCAGCAGCCCGCCGCCCCAGGCGCCCAGCACGCCGGAGGCGACCGTGGCGAAGGTCAGCAGGCTGGCCTGATGCGCCGCATCGGGCACGCCATACGCCGTGAAGCTGGCCTGCAGAAAAACCGCGAGCCATGCCCACATGGCATACAGCTCCCACATGTGGCCCAGGTAGCCGAGATTGGCCAGGCGCACAGCCGGGTTACGCCAGGCCTGCGTGAGTTTGGACAGGTCCAGTTTGGCGGCCCGGGTCATGTTGGGGCCGACGCCGCACAGCATCACGCCGGCACCGGCCAACGCAGCGCAAGCCGCGGCCACGCCGTACACCACGCGCCAGTCCGCGCCGCCAGTGGCCGCCAGCAAATGCGGGCTGGCCGAGCCGAAGGTGAGCGCGCCCACCAGCAAGCCGATCAACAAACCAAGATCGCCCTTGGCCCAGGTGGCGGCCAGCCGCATGCCCACGGGGTAGACGCCGGCCATGCACATGCCGGTGATCAGCCGCAGCGCGTACACCGGCCAGCCCACCGGCGGGAGAAAGGTCAGCAGCGCGGTGGCGCAAGCGGCCACCCAGGCCGAGATCATGAAGAGCCGGCGCGGGTCATAGCGGTCTGCCAGCGACAACAGGGCGCTGCCCAGGGTGCCAATGACAAAGCCGGCCTGCAGCGAACTGGTCAACAGCGCCGCCGCCTGCTCGCTGACACCCTGCGTCTGGCGGATGGTCGCCACCACCGAGGCGGATGAGAACCAGACGGTCATCGCGCCCACCTCGCACAGCAGCAGGATGGCCAGCGATGCACGCTTGCCGCGCCCGCCTGGCGCGGCGTGGCCCGTCATCAGTGGCGTCCCGTTCGCCATGCAGCTCAGGCGCGCACGATGCGATGCCGGGCCGCTTCATGGCTGGCCGGCAGCTGGTCCCGCCCGAAAAGCCTGCGGCGCAGGGTGCCGTCTGCGTACGAAGTCTTGTAGGCGCCGCGCTCCTGCAGGCGCGGCACCACCAGCGCAATGAAGTCGTCAAAACATTCCGGTACCACGGTGCGCGCCAGGTTGAAGCCGTCCACACCGGCCTCGGTGTTCCAGGCAATCATCTGCTGGGCAATAGCCTCGGCAGAGCCGACCCAGGGCGCCTGCCTGCTGCCCAGCACCATCTTTTCCAGCAGCTTGCGCCGCGTCCACTGCGGCCCGGCGGCGCGCGTCATGGCCTCGACGTTGGAGACGATCGCCTGGCTCTTGCCGGTTTCAATCGGCTCGTCGATGTCGTACTTGCTGAAGTCAATGCCCATGGAGGCGGCCGCATGCACCAGCGCTGCCTCGCTGCTGGCGTAGCGCTGGTACTCGGCAAACTTGTCCTGCGCCTCGGCATCCGTGCGGCCGGTGACGATGGTGGCGCCCATGAACACCAGGATGTCGCTGCCCTCGCGGCCCCGCCCCACGGCCTGCGCGCGAATGTCATCGATGATTTTCTTGACAGCGGGCTGGCTCTGCCCGTTGACGAACACGCACTCGGCATGCGTGGCCGCAAAGCGCGAGCCGCGTGTTGACGAGCCCGCCTGGTAGAGCACGGGCGTGCGCTGGCGCGAGGGCTCGCTCAGGTGCATCGCGTCGACCTTGTACTGCGGCCCGCTGTGGTGGACGACATGCACTTTTGATGGGTCGGCGTAAATGCCCGTTGCA
>JACMQX010000015.1 GCA_014376765.1 Ramlibacter sp.
ACAATCTGCGCCGCACCCTGCGCCTGAGCGGTCCAGCTGGCCAGCGCCGCATCACTCGGGAAGAACCGCGATTCATCACCAGGCAGTGCAATCTCGCGCGTGATGCCGTCGCAGCTGATGGCAAACCTCACCTGCAAGCCGCGCACCAGCTCCCCCTGCTCCGACATCTCGCGCCTCGCCGGAAAGTCACGCAGCAAACGCGATGCATCAGGCCGCGCCGGCTGGTCGACGTCAAACGCCACCCGCAAGAACTTGCCAAAGCGGCAGCGCGCCGTCGCCAGGTCCCAGACCTGGTTCACGGTGAACTGCAACCCGCCTGAAAAACGGTCCGGCTGCAGCTTGCCCATGCAGATGACGAGTTCGTCTTCCTTGAGCAAATTCCGGTTGGCGTTGATCAGCGCCTCATCGGCTCGCGCGTCGATGCTGCCCGATTTGTCGTCCAGCTTGAACAGCCCCAGCTTGCCGCGCTGGCCGTTGATGACGCGAAAGTCGGTGACGATGCCGGCCAGCAGCAACTGAGGCTCACGCGAGTCGATCAGGTCGTCAATGCGCCGGCGGGCAAAGCGGCGCACTTCCAGCTCCACCTCGTCAAACAAATGGCCGGAGAGGTAGAAGCCCACCGCCGTCTTCTCATACGTCAGCCGCTCCTTCACCCCCCAGGGCGTGGCCGCGACCAGCTCAGGCTCCTGCGTGCTGGCCGCGTGCGAGTCCGACATGTCGAACAAACCGCCCTGGTTGGCGTTGGCCGCTGTTGCATTGGCAAAATCAAACGCCCGGTCCACCGACGCGATGAGCGCGGCGCGGTTCAGTTGCAGTGAATCAAACGCGCCGGCCTTGATCAGCGCTTCCACCGTACGCTTGTTCAGGCGCGAACGATCAACGCGCACGCAGAAGTCGTACAGGCTCTTGAAAGCACCGCCTTCCTTGCGCGCAGCCACAATCGCCTCAATTGCCTGCTGCCCCGTGCCCTTCACGGCGCCCAGACCATAGCGGATCACCTTGTTTGTCACCGGCTCGAAACGGTGAAAGCCCCGGTTCACATCCGGCGGCTCAAAACTCATGCCGAAGTTCTTGACCGCGTCTTCAAACAGCACCTTGAGCTTGTCGGTGTCGTCCATTTCCACCGTCATGTTGGCGCAGAAAAACTCCGCCGTGTAGTGCACCTTGAGCCAACCGGTGTGGTACGCGAGCAGCGAATAAGCGGCGGCGTGCGACTTGTTGAAGCCGTAACCCGCAAACTTTTCCATCAGGTCAAAAATCTCGTCGGCCTTGGCTTGCGGGATGTTGTGCGTCGCCTGCGCACCCGTACGAAAGCGCTCGCGGTGCTCGGCCATCTCCTCGGCCTTCTTCTTGCCCATCGCGCGGCGCAGCAAGTCGGCGCCGCCCAGCGAGTAACCGCCCAGGATCTGCGCGGTCTGCATCACCTGCTCCTGGTAGACCATGATGCCGTAGGTCTCGCTCAGCATGTTGGCCACGGCCGGGTGCGGGTACTCCACTTCCTCCCTCCCATGTTTACGTGCAACGAAACTCGGGATCAGGTCCATCGGGCCGGGGCGGTACAGCGCATTCAGCGCAATCAAATCTTCCAGCCGCGTGGGCCGCGCGTCACGCAACATGCCCTGCATGCCGCGGCTTTCAAACTGGAACACGGCTTCGGTCTTGCCATCGGCAAAGAGCTTGTAGGTGGCTGCGTCCAGCAGCGGAATATTCTCGAACGCAAAGCCTTCCTGGCCCTTGTGCCGGGCCACGATGAAGTCTTTGGCAATCTCCAGAATCGTCAGCGTGGCCAGGCCCAGAAAGTCGAACTTCACCAGGCCCGCGGCCTCCACATCGTCCTTGTCGTACTGGCTCACGGCCGAGTCGCTGCCCGGCTGCTGGTACAGCGGCGTGAAGTCGGTGAGCTTGCCCGGTGCAATCAGCACCCCACCGGCATGCATGCCGACGTTGCGCGTCATGCCTTCGAGCTTTTGCGCCAGCGCCAGCAGCGTCTTGACGTCGTCTTCCCGCTCCAGCCGCTCGGCCAGAATCGGCTCGGCCTTGATCGCGCCATCAATCGTGATGTGCGTGCCCGGCTTGTTGGGGATCAGCTTGCTGATGCCGTCGCAGAACGTATAGCTCATGTCCAGCACCCGGCCCACGTCGCGGATGGCCGCGCGCGCCGCCATGGTGCCGAAGGTGACGATCTGGCTCACCGCGTTCTTGCCGTATTTGTCCTTGACGTAGTCGATCACGCGGTCGCGGTTGGCCTGGCAGAAATCGATGTCGAAGTCGGGCATGGACACCCGCTCCGGATTCAGAAACCGCTCGAACAGCAGGTTGTATTGCAAAGGGTCCAGGTCGGTGATCCGCAGCGAGTACGCCACCAGGGAACCGGCGCCTGAGCCCCGGCCCGGCCCGACAGGGCAACCGTTTTTCTTGGCCCAGTTGATGAAGTCGCCCACGATCAAAAAGTAACCCGGGAAACCCATCTTGAGGATGGTGCCGATCTCGAACTCCAGCCGCTCCTCATAGCGCGGCCGCTCTTTATCGCGCTGCGCTACATCCGGGTACAGATGCTCTAGGCGTTCGACCAGCCCTTCATGCGAGGCATGACGGAAATAGTCTTCTGCCGACAGCCGCTGGCCATTGACCTCGGGCGTGGGAAAGTCGGGCAGGCGGGGCTTGCCCAGTTCCAGCGTGAGGTTGCAGCGCCGCGCAATTTCCACCGTGTTGGCCAGGGCCGTGGGCACATCGGCAAACAGCGCCTGCATCTGGGCTGCGCTTTTGAAGTACTGCTCGCGGGTGAACTTGCGCACGCGCCGCTGGTTACCCAGGATCTCGCCTTCAGAGATGCAAACGCGCGCTTCATGCGCTTCGTAGTCGTCTTCCAGCGTGAACTGCACCGGGTGCGTGGCCACCACCGGCAGTTTCATGCGGGCGGCCAGTTGTACTGCCGCTGTGACGTGGGCTTCGTCATCGGTACGGCCGGCGCGTTGCAGTTCCACATAAAAGCGGTGCGGGAACATGGTAGCCAGCTGCAGCGCGACTTGCGCGGCGCGTTCATTGTCGCCCTGCACCAGCGCCTGGCCCAGCGGCCCGGCCTGCGCGCCCGACAGGACGATCAGGCCCTCGCCGAGTTCGCGCAGCCAGTCGAGTTTGCACACGCCCTGGGCCTTGACGACATTCTTGGTCCAGGCGCGTGCCAGCAGCTCGCACAGGTTGAGGTAGCCCTGGCGGCTTTGAACGATGAGGGCGATTTTGGAGAGCACGCCGGGCTCCTTGCCCAGGCCTTCGAGAAAGATCTCTGCGCCCAGCAAGGGCTTGACGCCGGCGCCGCGCGCGGCCTTGTAGAACTTGATGGCGCCGAACAGGTTGTTGAGGTCGGTAATGGCCAGTGCGGGCTGGTGATCAGCGGCAGCGGCCTTGACGATGTCGTCGATGCGGTTGGTGCCGTCAACGACTGAAAATTCGGTATGCAAACGCAGGTGGACAAACATTCTGAACATTCTACGGGTGGCTGATGGCCGACCCCCCGCCGATAATTGGTCCTACCCTGCTTTCGCACACCGCCACCAAGTGACCCGCATCCTCAACATCGCCGCCTACCGCTTTGTCCAGCTCAACGATACAACGCTCCTGCAGGACCGCCTGCGTGAGAGCGCATGCGCGCTGGAGCTCAGGGGCACCATCCTCATCGCCGAAGAAGGCATCAATTTTTTCCTCGCCGGGACTGAATCGGCTGTGCGCGATTTCCTGGCAGCCTTGCAAGCAGACCCGCGCTTCACGCCGATCGAAGTCAAGGAAAGCTGGTCAGACGAGCAGCCTTTTGGCAAGCTGCTGGTCAAGGTCAAGCCGGAAATCATCCGAATGAACCACCCCACCATCCGCCCGGACTTTTCGCGGGCCGATGGGCGGGCCCCGTCGGTTGACGCAGCCACCGTGCGCCGCTGGCTTGATGCCGGGCAGGACGACCTTGGCCGCCCCGTCGTGACGCTGGACACACGCAATGCGTTCGAGGTGGATCACGGCACGTTCAACGGCGCGATCGACTGGCGCATCAACAAGTTCACCGAATTTCCCGCAGCTTTCGAAGCCCACAAGGACTCGCTGCAAGGCAAGACCGTGGTGAGCTTTTGCACTGGCGGTATCCGCTGCGAGAAGGCCGCCATTTTCATGCGGAAAGAGGGGCTGGAGCATGTGTACCAGCTGGAAGGCGGCATCCTCAAGTACTTTGAGGAAACTGCCGGCGAGCACTACACGGGCACCTGCTTTGTGTTTGACGAGCGTGAGTCGCTGGCGTCTGATCTCACGCCCGTCACCCGCACGCCGCCGCGCGGATCGTAAACCTCAGAACTCGGTGTGCAGGCGCACCGAGAGCACGTTGACGGGCCCCCGGTCAGCGTTGTAAGCCGGGTTGCTGATGCGCTGGTAGTCCAGCGTCGCAGAAGTGTCCTTGAACAGGTTCAAGCTGTAGAACGCCTCTACCAGGGTCTCGGGCCGGTAGTTGAGTTTGCCGTCGCCGACAAAAAATCCCAGGCCTCCGGCGGCCAGGTAGTTGCGGTGCACACCCGACAGCCCGTTGCGCGCAAAGGCCAAACCCGCTGTGTCCTTGCTGCGCCCCCAGGCGGCGCCTTGCACCAGGGCGCCGGCAGACACCGACCTGTCGATTTCCGTGTAGGCATACGCTTCAGTTTTTCCGTCTGCCCACATCGCGCGCGCGAACACGCCAATGTGGGGTGACACCGCCTGCTCCAGGTTGATGCCAAAACCCTTCTTGTCACGCGCGCCGGTACGCACGGCGTTGAGGTCCGGCGTTGTACCTGTCAGTTGCCCCAGCGCCAACGCATCTGAAAAGCGCGCCATCACTGCATGATTGCGGAATGCCAGCAGCCGTACTTTGCCGGGCTGGCCCATCAGTGTGTGCGAGCGCTCCAGTTCAACCTGGTCACCGAAATACTTCATCAACCGCGTGTCCAGTGTCTGGCCGTTGGGCTCCTTGGGCTGAAGAAAGCGGCCTGCGCGCAGCGCCCAGCCATCGGCTATGTATTCAACGGCGGCGCCCCAGGTATAGCCCCGTGCATCGGCGGCAAAGTCGTACGCCCCGTGCGTGACCAGCGCCCAGTTGAGAAACTGCGTGCGCGGGTCGTGGCTGTAGGCGTTGTCATCAAAAATATCGGTGACGGACAGGTTGCCTGCCGTCACCACAATGCGGTTCCTGTCGACCGGTCCAGCCATCTGGTTGAAGTCCGGCTCAAGCTGCTCGGTACCGCCGCCCAGCCCCCAGGTCTGGCGCGCAAACGCACGCGCACGGTACAGCTTGAGCGTGGCACCCGAGGTGCGGGCCAGCTCGCCGTTGGTGAAGCCGCCCATGCCGGTGAGGCCTGAAAAAGCCACGCCCTGCGCTACCTCGGGGTTGAAATAAAGTTCGGTGCCGGCCCATGCACGCACACCGAGAAAGGCCGTGGCGGTGAACGAGTAGCTGTGCTCCTTCAATGGGCTCAGGCTGTTCGCACCTGAGTAAGCTGCATTGAAGGGGCGCTTGGATTGCATCACGTAGGTCGACTGCAAGCGGACTGTTGACGCCTCACTCGCAACGGGTGCTTCTTCCACTGCCTGTGATGATTGGGCAGCAAGCACAGATAGCGCAATGCAACCGGAACGCAGTAAATATTTCATGATTGGAGAGTTTGCCAGCGTTACCCAAAGTGCCGCTCAGGCAAGGGAATGAACTCAGTCTCGCCCGGCACAGCTGCAAAGCTCCCCGCTTCCCAATCATCAGCTGCCTGCGCAATCCGCTCCTCAATGGACGGACCCACCGACTGCTTCTTCGCAGACGGCAAAAAGCGGCGCACCGTGAAGCCGCCGCCCAGGTCCCTGGCAAGGCCCGCCAGTTGAAAGTCAATCGCCATCACAGCTGCCTTCATGGCAGGGGCCATGCAGTGTTAGCGATGGTACTTGGCTGCGACGTCGGCAATGCGCTTGCCAAAGAGCCGCGCTGTTTCCAGATCGCCGTTCGACATGTCGGCCGCGCCGGCGTCTGAGGGCGACTGTGCAATCGCGCCGCCGTAGGAGCCCAGGTAGTTCACATCGTCGCGCTTGGCGGCCTTGGTGTTGCTGGGCATCAGGCCCTGGCTGACCCAGATCATCGCGTGCTGCATGGACAGGGTGAACAGGTAGGTGATCGTGGAGCCCTTGTCGCCGTTGATGCTGGCGCTGTTGGTGAAAGCACCGGCGATCTTGTCTTTCCAGCCCTGGGTGAACCAGACCTTGGACGACGCGTCAGCGAACTTCTTGAACTGCCAGCTCACGGTGCCCATGTAGGTCGGCGAACCAAAGATGATGGCGTCCGCTGCGTTGAGCGTGTCCCATCCGCCCTCAGGCAAATTGCCTTCTGCGTCGATCGCCAGCAAGGTGGCGCCTGCGCCCTCTGCAACGGCCTGCGCCATGCGTTGGGTGTGGCCGTAGCCTGAGTGATAAACAACTGCGACTTTAGACATGATTGATCCTTGAAGCTAAGAAAAAAACAGGCTCACCCCATGGCGAGCCGGAAACCGTTGCAAGGGCTTCAGTTGTCCTTGCGCCCGTCAATACTGAAGCGGCCGGCGCCGTAGCAGGCAAAGGCGAACAAGCCGCCCACAATCGCCATGTTCTTGAAGAAGTTCATCTTCTGCGCCATCACCTGCTCGGGCGGCACGCCCCAGTAGGCGTGGAAGATGAAGGTGATCACCAGCGTGAACAGCGCAATGGCCAGCGCGGCCCAACGCGTCTGGAAACCCACGAGCAGCAGCACGCCCAAACCCAGCTCGACAATCACTGCAATCGCTGCGCACACTTCCGGCAGCGGCACGCCCTTGGAGGCGATGTAGCCCACGGTACCGGCAAAGCCCATCAGCTTGCCGATCCCGCCCGGGATGAACAGCATGGCAATCAGCACCCGGCCGATCAGCGCCAGGGGGTCTTGAAACTTGTTGAGTGGGTGCATAAAAAACTTTCTTTGAAAAGGGTTGCGGGAACAGGACTGGGAAAAATCAGGCGGCCAGGTCAAAGACCAGCACTTCTGCAGCTTTACCGTTGCCAAGCGTCAGCGCAGATTCGCTTTGCAGCAGCGCCGCATCACCTGCAACCAGCTTCTGGCCGTTGACTTCAAGCTCGCCGCGCACCAGGTGCACATAGCTTTTGCGCGAAGAGTTCAGCGTGATCGACGCTGTTTCTGCGCCATCAAACAGGCCCGCATACAGGCTTGCATCTGCATGAATGGTCACAGAGCCCTCAGCACCGTCCGGCGACGCCACCAGCCGCAGCGAGCCGCGCTTGGCGTCTTCAGCAAACGTCTTTTGCTCATAGCTGGCCGGAATGCCGCGCACGTTGGGCTCGATCCAGATCTGCAGGAAGTGGGTGGTCTCGTCCTTGGCATGGTTGAACTCACTGTGCTGCACGCCGGTGCCCGCGCTCATGCGCTGCACATCGCCAGGCGGGATGCCTTTGATGTTGCCCAAGGTGTCCTTGTGCGCCAGTTCGCCGGTCAATACATAGCTGATGATTTCCATGTCGCGGTGGCCGTGGGTGCCAAAGCCGGTGCCGGGGGCAATGCGGTCTTCATTGATCACGCGCAGGTTGCCAAAACCCATGTGCTTCGGGTCGTGGTAGCCGGCAAACGAAAAGCTGTGAAACGACTTGAGCCATCCATGGTCTGCATAGCCGCGCTCGCCTGATTTGCGAAGGGTCAACATGATGTGGTTACTCCTTTTGATGCCTGAATCTTAAGCCCCGTGAGAGCCTTGGCCGTCCACCTGCTTTGATGGCATCATTCAAATACTTTGAATCAAAACAAGCCGACCATGCAAACTGCCAGAGATGTGCTGACCCCTGATTCACTGTCAATGCTGCAGTCGATTGCTGACGCCGGCAGCTTTGCCGCAGCGGCCCGGTCGCTTGGCCTGGTGCCCAGTGCCCTCACCTACCGGGTGCGCCAGATTGAGAACGCGTTGGACGTGCTGTTGTTCGACCGCAGCTCGCGCCAGGCGCGCCTCACCGAGGCAGGTGTGGCCCTGCTGGCAGAGGGCAGGCGCCTGCTGATGGAGATTGACGCGGTAGCCAACCGCGTCAAGCGCGTGGCCACAGGCTGGGAGGCGCAGTTCACCATTGCCGCAGACAACGTGGTGTCGCGCAACACCCTGCTGGAGTTGTGCGAAAAATTCTTTGCGCTGAACCCTCCTACGCGCCTGAAGATCCGCGACGAGGTTCTGTCCGGCACGGTGGAGTCGCTGACCTCTGGCCAGGCCGACCTTGCTTTGGGCGGATCGATGGAAGCGGCCACGCAGGCGTCCGCCCAATCCCGATTGCTGGGCAATGTGGATTTCGTTTTTGCAGTGGCGCCTCACCACCCGCTTGCCACCGCGCAAGAGCCGATAGGCGATGCCGTGATGCGCGAGCACCGGGCAGTTGCGGTGGCCGACTCATCGCAACGCGGCCACGGCATCACCGTGGGCCTGCTGGGCGGGCAGGACGTGTTCACCGTTCCATCCCTGCAAGCCAAACTGGAGGCCCAACTGCGCGGCCTGGGCGCCGGCTTCCTCCCCGAGTGCATGGCCCGCCCGTATGTCGATGCCGGCCACCTCATCGTGCGCCAGGTCGACCGTCCCCAAAGGGTCATGCGAGTCGGCTACGCCTGGCGCCAGCCTCCTCGCGGCCAGCAAGGCAAAGCCTTGCAATGGTGGCTCGCACAACTTGAGCAGCCTGCTACACGCGATGCGCTGCTCAAACGCTTTCCGCGAGTAGAGTAAGCTCGTCCAGACCTATTAGAAAAGAGACATTCATGGCATCCAAATCCGCAGCAGTCCGTCCCCGAAGCCATGTTGCAGTCATCGGCGCCGGCATGGCCGGCATTGCCTGCGCCCGCACTCTGGCGCAGGCCGGCCACACAGTCACCGTCTTCGAAAAAAGCCGCGGCACCGGCGGCCGGATGGCCACCCGCAACTCCCCCTTTGGCACCTTTGACTACGGCGCCCAGTACTTCACCGTGCGCGACCCGCGCTTCGCGCTGGCCCTGCAAACAACACCCGGCCTGTGCAAGGCCTGGAGCGCCAGCACCGTGCGCGTGCTGGACACTTTTGGCCTGGTGGCCGCCGCCGGCCTACCTGCGCGCGAGCCGCACTGGGTGCCCAGCCCCGGCATGAATGCGCTCGTCAAACACTGGGCCCAGCCATTGGTCGACAGCGGTCACATTGAATGTGACACCCAGGTCACCCGCATCGAGCGGGACGCACTCAACCGCGCGCAGTGGCAACTGCGCACCACCGGCCCGCAAGACACGCAGCATGTCTACTCGGGCTTTGACACCGTGCTGCTGGCCGTGCCCAACCCGCAAGCGCAAAACCTGCTGCAGAACTCGGCGCAGGCGCCGCGTCTGGTGCGCGAAATCAGCAAAGTGCAGGTCGCGCCCTGCTGGACCATGATGCTGGCCTTCCCCCAAGCCTCGCAGCCCAACATGCAGCACCTGGGCCCGCAGTGGAATGCAGCGCGCAGCACGCACCACCGCATTGCCTGGCTGTCGCGCGAATCGTCCAAGCCGGGGCGCGGCTCGATCGAGCGCTGGACGGTGCAAGCCAGCGCCGCCTGGTCCCACGAACACCTTGAAGACGATGCCGCCCGTGTGCAGGCCAAACTGCTCAAGGCGTTCTCCGAGATCACCGGCATCCGCGCCGAGCCTTCCCACGTGGTGATGCACCGCTGGCGCTATGCGCAAACGGAGCAGCCGCTGGGCAAAAGCCACCTGTGGGACGCAACCGAGCGCATCGGCGCCGCAGGCGACTGGTGCCTGGGCCACCGCGTGGAAGACGCTTTTGTCTCGGGCCTGGAACTGGCGCTGGCCGTGGCCTGAGGGCGGGCAACGATGGCGCCGGGCGCGGCCATGGTTCAAGGCGCTGCAGCGGCGTACTGCGGCCGCTTTGCCCCTTCGCCCACCGGGCCGCTGCATGCGGGCTCGCTGGTCGCGGCGCTGGCAAGCTGGCTGGATGCGCGGGCCCACAACGGCCGCTGGCTGGTTCGTATTGAAGACGTCGACACACCGCGCTGCGTGCCGGGTGCTACCGCACTGATCCTTCATCAGCTGGCCGCCTGCGGCATGGTGCCTGATGAAGCGCCGGTGTACCAGTCAAGCCGCAGCGCGCTGTATCAAACTGCTCTGGACAGCCTGGTTGCCAACCGACTGGCCTACCCCTGCGGCTGCTCACGCAAGGACATTGAGGACGCATGGGCGGCGCAGGGCCATGCCAGGCAACGACACGGCGAGCTGCGCTACCCCGGCACCTGCCGCGACGGCCTGCACGGCCGCGCAGCACGCGCCTGGCGACTGCACACCGCGGAGCACGGCGCCATCACCTGGCAAGACCGGCGCCTGGGCCCGCAGCAACAGAACGTGAACCACGAGACGGGCGACTTCGTGCTCAAGCGGGCCGATGGCCTGTGGGCCTACCAGCTCGCTGTAGTGGTGGACGACGCGGCGCAAGGCATCACGCATGTGGTGCGAGGTGAAGACCTGGCCGACAACACGCCGCGCCAGATTTTGCTGCAGCGCGCTCTGGCCTTGCCCGAGCCCGTTTACCTGCATACGCCGCTGGTGCGGGGCGCCAACGGCGAGAAGCTGTCCAAACAAAACCAGGCGCAGGCGCTGGACCTGTCGCAGCCGGTTGCTGCACTGCGCGCCGCCGGCCAGATGCTGGGCGTGCAGGCCGATGCCGCCACGGTCCCGGACTGGCTGACTTGCGCATGCCGTCAATGGCGCGAACGCTACACTCAGGCACAGTAAGAGCGAAGCTCTTGCGTGGCTCGGGTGCTGCCCGTACGCTGCGCAAAAGTGGGGTTCCCGCATCAACAAGAACTGGCGCAACCGTCGGGCTGACATTTCCTTGACTCCTGCATACTTTTTTCTATTCGCATTGCGTGCCCGCCAGCTTCCCCGCTGGCTGCTGGGCGGGCTGATCTTTACTCTCTCGGCAGCGGCGGGCGCCCAGACCTGCGGCTTGCCCGGCTGGGACGGGCCGGTCACACCGGTTGGCATCATCAACACCTACCACGCCGGCAGCAACAGCCCGGGCGCAGGCTCATCCAGCATCAACGTTGCCTCCATCGCGGGGCAGCGCACCAACACCCGCAGCCTGCGCGCGGGCGACCTCATCCTCATCATGCAGATGCAGGACTCGGCCAGCCCGGCCACCGCAGGCCAGCATGAGTACGCCCAGATCACCGCCGTTGCAGGCACCACACTGCAGCTCAATCGCACCCTCACCAACAGCTACACACGCAACATGGGCAACGCTGTCGTGCGCAACTGGCAAGTCGTGTGGGTACCGCAGTATTCATCAGCAACAATCAGTGGCACGGTGTCGGCCGACTTCTGGAGGATCACGCCCGGCCTGGGCGCCGGCAGCGGCGACGCCACTGGCGGTGTGGTGGCGATTGACGTAGCCGGCGCCTTGGCGATCACGGGCACGATCACCGTGGCGGGCACAGGCTTTCGCGGCGGTGCGGGCCTCAATGGCGTTGGTACCCGGACTGGCGCTTACACCGACACCGACTATGCCTTCACCACCACGGTGGCCAGAATGAGCGGCGCCATCAAGGGCGAAGGCATTGAGGGCACACCCCTCAATGTGTTTGACGGCACGGCCACGCCGCTGGATTACTTCTCCCTGCTGGGCCAAGGCTATGCAGCCGGCGCAGCGGGGCGCGGCGCGCGCAGCAATGCCGGCGGCGCGGGCAACGATGGCGACCCGCCGGGCGTGACCTATACGGGCAACCAGCTCAACTCCGGCGGCGGTGGCGGCTCCAACGCCGGCGGGGGCGGCCGAGGCGGCAACGCCTGGAACCAGAACACCACCGGCGGGGCGTTCAACCTGCCCGCGGCCGGCAACACCGGCAACGCCGCCGGCGGCCTGGGCGGAAACGGCCAGGCCAACACCGCAACCCGGCTGGTCATGGGCGGCGGAGGTGGCGCAGGCACGGCCAACAACGGCTCCGCCAGCAGTATCAGCAGCTGGCCACCAGCAGCCGTCGCGCCCGCACCGGCCGTCCAGGTCGCCAATGGCGGCCAGGGCTCCATCACGTCCAGCGGCGCATCGGGCGGCGGCATCGTGCTGATTCGCGCGGGCAGCTTCTCGGCTACGGCCGGGTTGATCAATGCGGATGGCTACCGCGCCTATAACAAATCGCCGACTGGCGACACCGACTCTGCGGGCGGCGGCGGCGGCGGGTCAGTGTCGGTCCGCTCCGTGACCGGCAGCGGCGCGGGCCTCACCATCAACGCCAATGGCGGTGTGGGCGGCTCGTCGGTGTATTTCAACCACGGCCCAGGCGGCGGTGGCGGGGGAGGCTATGTACTGACCAGCTTCACAGGGGGCACTGTCAACGTGGCCGGCGGTCTTAACGGCACAGACGGCTGCTGCGGCGGCACCGCCGGCAACGGCAGCCCCAAGCCATACAACGCCACAGGAGGCAGTATCGGCAGCGCACTGACGAGCGACGGAACGCCTGCAGGCGTCACCAGCGGCGCCTCCTGCCTGCCGGTGGTCAACGTCATCAAGTCCACGGTAACGCCGCTCATCACAACGGCCACCGGCGCCAGCGCGACCTATCTCATCAACCTGTCCAACACAGGCGGCGCTGCCTCCAACGTCTTCGTGTTTGATGCGAGCCTGCCCCCCGGCTGGCTGTATACCAGCGCGCCTGCTTCAACCTACACCTACAGCCCGGCACCGCCGCCGGGCGCTGCCTCAAACGCTGCCGGCGCAGAAAACCCGACGGCCGTGCTGCCTGCGGGCTTTCCTGCCAGCGTGGCCACCAGCGTCAATTCCGGTGCCGCCGTGGCACTGGCCACCACGCCGGGTACGGTGCCCACCACCGGCGCCAACACCCTGACCTTTGGCAGCTTCTACCTGCCGCAAAACAGCAACATCACCATCAGCTTTGCAGTGACCATTCCGAACCAGGCCACTGCCGGCACCTACCACAACCCGGCCGGCGTGGTGTTCCTTGACCCCACCCGGACGGTGACCGGCAACAGGCGCATGGTCAGCCCGTTGGTCAATGTGACGGCCAACCGCAGCAGCACGGCCTACAGCGCCAACACCACCTACGAGACGGGCGCCACCGCCACAGTGCTGGGAACCAACTCCAGCGGCCTGGTAGCAGGCCCCACCACAGAAAACGTCACCCTGCTGCCCGACCTGTCGGTAACCAAGACCTCCAACACGCCCACCTTCACCGTGGGCGCCGCAGGGTTGCAGTACGTGATCGTGGGCCGCAACAATGGGCGCCCTGTGGCCAACCAGGTCTACCTCACCACCCAGGCGACTGACGCATCGGCCACCACCATCGTGTCGCCAACGCTCAGCATTGCCGACTCGCTGCCTTCGGGCATGACGCTCACGGCCATCACCACCAACGGCGGGCCGACTTGGGCCTGCACGCCCAATGGCACCAGCACCACCTTTACCTGCAGTGCGGGCAGCGCGGTGTACCCGCTGCCGGCGGCCACCAACCTGGTGACCGTGACGGCGACCGTGGCGGTGTCGGCGGGGGCCTGCCCCGGGCCGCAGGTCAACACCACAACCTTCACTGTGGCGGCGCTGGGCGATTCGATACCGGCCAACAACACGGCCACCGCCTCCACCACCACCGGCTGCAGCGCCAACCTGACGGTCACCAAGACCAACAACGTGAACAGCGTGACGGCCGGCGGCACTACCAGTTACACCGTCACCTTTGCCAACCTCGGCCCGGCCGCAGCTGACAACGCCAGCGTGAAAGACACCGCTGGTACGGGGCTGGTCTGCACCGTAGCCAGCTGTACCCCGGCGGGCGGAGCAGTGTGCCCGGTGGTAGGGCAGCTGCCCAACCTGCTGACCAGCGGCCTCACGCTCAGCTCCATGCCCAGCGGCTCCACCGCCGCCTTCGTCGTCAACTGCAACGTCACCGCCACCGGGCAGTAGACAATCCGTGGATGAGTGACATTCCAGACGACCGGCACGGCGTGCCCGAGGGCGTGGCCTACCCCAAAACCATCAAGAGCTACGTGCGCCGCGCAGGCCGCACCACCACCGGTCAGGCCCGGGCCTTTGAGGAACTGGGGCCCACCTTCCTGCTGCCCTACACGCCCCACCCTATCGACCTTCCGGCCGCGTTTGGCCGCAGCGCCCCCACCATCCTGGAGATCGGCTTTGGCATGGGTGAGGCCACGGCGCACATTGCAGCGCTGCGGTCTGCAGAGAATTTTTTGTGCTGCGAGGTGCATGAGCCAGGCGTGGGCGCGCTGCTCAAGCGCATTGGCGAGCAGGGCATCGCCAACATCCGCATCCTGGCGCACGATGCAGTCGAGGTGATTGACCAGATGCTGCCGCTGCAAACGCTGGACGGCGTGCATGTGTTCTTTCCCGACCCGTGGCACAAGAAAAAGCACAACAAGCGCCGCCTGCTGCAGCCCCTGCTGGTTGCCAAACTAGCCGCCCGCCTGAAGCCGGGCGGCTACCTGCACTGCGCGACCGACTGGCAGCCTTATGCGCAGCAGATGGTGGAGGTGTTGGGGGCTGAACCGCTGCTGGTGAACACGTCCGCCTCAGCAGATGGGTTTGCGCCCAAGCCGGACTACCGGCCGCTGACCAAGTTTGAGAATCGTGGCTTGAAGCTGGGGCACGGCGTGGCGGACGTGGTGTTCACCAGAAAGCCTTAAACGATTTCTCTGGCTGTGATCTGGTACTTGAAATCATCTGGCGCGTA
>JACMQX010000111.1 GCA_014376765.1 Ramlibacter sp.
AGGGCCATGCGCTGGCCGGGCTCTATGCGGTTGGCCTGGTCCAGGTCGTTGGGGAACAGCAGGTACACCGACTTGTTGTCGGAGCCGGCCTGCGCCAGGTAGACATAGCCCCCCCGGTCGGACTGCACGCTGATATCCAGTACGTCCTGGCCGATTTTGAGCTTCGGCTTGCCCAGCGTGACCTGCACATTGCGCTTGGCATCACGCTGCGCAAACATCTGTTGCAAGGCCTGGGCGCCGGTCAACGGCGGTGGGGGTGGTGCAGGCTGGGCTACCACAATGGGAGCGGGCGCTGGCGCGGCCACGGCCACGGCGACTACAGGTGCAGGCTGTACCGGCGCAGGCTGTACCGGTGCAGGCACGGGTGCAGCGGCAGGCGCGGGCCGCCCGAACTGCGTCGCCGTCATGCCCACTGCCTGGCTGAACCAGGCGGGCACAAAGCCGGCGTTGCCGCTCAGCGTGAGGTTGTGCGCCTTGAAGTTGCGGTCGTTCTGCATCCGTTTGTTGACTTTGTCCTGCGCGCAGATGCGGATCTCGTCCATGGTGATGGCGCCCGAGCCGTCCAGGTCCTGTGCGTCGCGCAGCATGCAGTCGCGCATGAACTGGGTGGCGAGGCCGCCCTTTTTCTCATCATCAAAACTCACCTCGTTGTCGCGCGAGGCGCTCAGGTGGATGATGTCCTGTGGCAGGCCACCCTTGGCCACCGCCTCGACCATCAGGTTACGGGTCTTGATGTTCACGGGCAGGCCGCACTCCTGGCTGATGGCCGCGAATTTCGGACGCAGCAGGCCTTCGCCATTGGACTCGGCGGTGCTGCGTGTGCGCACCTCGGGCACGCCGCGCAGCAAGCCGCCGGAGTGGCAGGCGTCGTACATCACGAAGAGCTTGTCTGTCTTGCCGGTGATGGGCCTCAGCAGGTCAGCCATCTCCCGGTTGGTCAGGGTGCCGCTTTGCCCGCCGTCGTGCGCCAGCAGCGCCTCAATGCAGCCGCCGGCCACCGGGTCGTTGTAGCGCGTGCCGTGGCCCGAGTAGTGGATGAAGACGCGGTCGCCATCCAGCACCCGGGCGCTGAGTTCGGCCAGCGCCTTGCGGATGTTGTTGCCCGTGGCCTGCTCGTCCTGCAGGTAGGTGATGTTGGACTGCGGCACCTGCATGGCCTGCGCCATCTGCGTGGCGGACTCGCGGTCAATATGCGCACCCGGCAGCGGCGGCGTGTTCGGGTCGGCATAGCGGCTGATACCGATGATCAGGGCATGCCGGTTGATGCGCGGCGCCAGGAGCCGGGTGCCGGCAATGGCGCCGTCAGCACCCTGAGCCTGCGCGGGCAGGGCTGCCAGTGCGCAAAGAGCGCTGGTGGCGGCGGCAATTACGGCGGCCGTCAGGGCCGAAGTGTGGCGTGAATGGGTCATGCTTTTCACTCCAGGTTGACGATGCGAACGCGGCGGTTTTCGGCGGCGTTCGGGTCTGCCGGGTTGGCCGGTTCGCTTGCGCCCTTGCCGGCGGCGGCCAGGCGGCTTTCATCCACCCCTTGAGCCTTGAGAAGGGCGCGCACCGCCTGCGCGCGCTGCTCGCTCAACTTCAGGTTGTAGGCGGCGCCGCCCTTGGCATCGGTGTGGCCCTCGATGGCAAAGCGGGCGGTGGCGAGCTTGTCGGACTTCATGGCCTGCGCGAGGTTGGTCAGGGCGGGCAGGCTCTCGGGCTTGATGCGTGTGGAGTCAAAGTCAAACTGGATCAGCAGCGACAGCGAGGGCGCGGGCACCGCCTCCACGGTCAGGTTGCGCAGGCTGCGGGTGCGCGGCCTGGTGGCCAGCTGATCGATCATCTGCTGGGTACTGGGCGCGTCGGTTTGCGCCACCAACGGCATACAGGGCGCAGCCAAAACGACTGCCGCCAACACACCCTGCACCCATGCCAACCTGGAGTTCATTGTTGTATTCCTTGAATGTCCGCACCCGGGGGGGCAGCGGATGAACATGTTGCCAAGTGTACGAAGAAGCGGCCGGCAAAAGGATTAAGCGCTTGGTGTTACCGAGGCGTCGTTCGTGAGCTGGCCGGGTGCCGATACGGTTTATTATGAAAGGCTGGTCCTCTCCAAAACTCGAAGGCATTCATGGCGGCAACGGCGGTTACCGGAAAGATCAAAACGAGCAGGGGTGCAGGCAACTTTTCAAAGGCGATCCTGGCTTCCTGGCTGCTGGCCGGCGCGGCCCACGCCGGTCCTGAATGCGCCGACTTCGTGCGCCAGCTCCCCAACGTCAGTGCCGCGCAATGCGCGCAGGCCCAGCTCACCCCCAGCCGGGCCCGCTCGGTCCACGGCCGGACCATCTACCTGCGCGACATAGCGGCCGAGGGCGCGAAGCTGCGAGTGCTGGTGATAGGCGGCATTCACGGCGACGAACTGTCGTCCTCATCGGTCGCCTTGCACTGGATCCGGCTGGCCGCCCTGGACCCGGCGCAGATGCCGCAGCCGGTGCACTGGCGTTTCATCCCGGCAGCCAACCCCGACGGTCTTTTCGACAAGCCGCCGCGCCGCGTCAATGCCAGCGGCGTGGACCTGAACCGCAACTTCCCCACACCCAACTGGGAGCGTGACGCCAAGGTCTACTGGGAGCAGCGCACCCGCAAGGACCCGCGCCGCTACCCCGGCCCCAGGCCGCTCTCGGAGCCCGAAACCCGCTTCGTCCATGAAGAGATCCAGAGTTTCAAACCCAACCTGATCGTCAGCATCCATGCACCCTACGGCGTGCTGGACTTTGACGGCCCGTCGGTGCCCCCATCCAAGCTGGGGCGCCTTTATTTGGATCAGGTCGGCATCTTCCCTGGCTCGCTGGGCAACTACGGCGGCGTCCACAAAGGCGTGCCGGTCGTCACGATTGAGCTGCCCAACTCCATGCGCACGCCGCTGGATGCGGAGACAAGGCAGATGTGGCTGGACCTGTTGCGGTGGATGAGCGAACGCGTGATGGACCGGGGGCCGCGCGTTCCCTGACGCAGTGTTGGCGCA
>JACMQX010000112.1 GCA_014376765.1 Ramlibacter sp.
CAGGCTGCGACCCGATGTCTGGATGTGGTATTTCAGTTTCTGGCTGCGTTCGTTCGCGCCGTATTTTTCCTTCATCGCCACGGCCCAGATGCGGCGCGCCACGCGTCCCATCACCGTGTATTCGGGGTCCATGCCGTAGCTGAAGAAGAATGACAGGTTGGGCGCGAAGTCGTCGATGTGCATGCCGCGCGCCAGGTAGGCTTCGACAAACGTGAAGCCGTTGCTCAGCGTGAAGGCCAGCTGGCTGATCGGGTTGGCGCCGGCCTCGGCGATGTGATAGCCCGAGATCGACACCGAATAAAAGTTGCGCACGTTGTGGTGCACGAAGTACTGGGCAATGTCGCCCATCACCTTCAGGCTGAACTCGGTGGAGAAGATGCAGGTGTTCTGGCCCTGGTCTTCTTTCAGGATGTCGGCCTGCACCGTGCCGCGCACATTTGCCAGCACCCACTCACGGATCTTGGCGGCTTCGGTGCCGGTCGGCTCGCGGCCGTTGTCGGCCTTGAATTTCTCCAGGTTCTGGTCAATGGCCGTGTTCATGAACATCGCCAGGATGCTGGGCGCCGGGCCATTGATGGTCATGGACACCGACGTGCCGGGGCTGCACAAATCAAAGCCGCCGTACAGCACCTTCATGTCGTCAAGCGTGGCAATCGACACGCCCGAGTTGCCGACCTTGCCGTAGATGTCAGGCCGCACAGCCGGGTCGTTGCCGTACAGCGTGACCGAGTCAAACGCGGTGGACAGGCGCTTGGCCGCCATGCCCGAGCTCAGCAGCTTGAAGCGGGTGTTGGTGCGAAAGGCATCGCCCTCCCCCGCGAACATGCGCGTCGGGTCCTCACCCTCGCGCTTGAAGGCAAAGGTGCCGGCGGTGTAGGGGTAGCTGCCCGGCACGTTGTCCAGCATCAGCCATTTGAGGACCTCGCCATGGTCCTCGTATTGCGGCAGGGCGACCTTGCGGATGATGGTGCCGGAGAGGGACTTGGTGGTGAGGGCCGTGCGCAGTTCCTTGTCGCGGATCTTCACCACGTACTCGTCGCCCGAGTAGGCTTTTTGCATGTCGGGCCACTGCTCGAGCAGGTGGCGGGCATCGGCATCCTGGCGCTTGCGGCGCGTGGCGGCGAGATCCAGCGCGGCTTCGGCGGCGGGCGCGCGGTTGGGCTTGTCGATCTTGAGCATGGCGGCTGCAGCTTCCAGCTGCTGCACTTCCCGCGCGAGGCGCGCCTGTTCACGCGCGCGCTTCTTGTAGCCGCGCACGGTGTCGCTGATCTCGGCCAGGTAACGCGTGCGCGCAGCGGGCACCACCGGTGTCTGGTTGGTGCTGTGGCGGCCGGTGACTAGCGGCAAAGCGCCCTCGCCCAGCTTCATGCCGCCAGCCACCAGGCGCGCCTTGATGGCCTGGTACAACGCTGTGACGCCGTCATCATTGAAGCGCGCGGCCATGGTGCCGTACACGGGCATCTGGTCGGCCGGCGTGGTCCAGGCCTCCTTGTTGCGCTGAACCTGCTTGGACACATCGCGCAGGGCATCCAGCGAGCCCTTGCGGTCGAACTTGTTGATGGCGACGAACTCCGCAAAGTCCAGCATGTCGATTTTCTCGAGCTGGCTGGCGGCGCCGAATTCGGGCGTCATCACGTACAGCGGGATGTCCACATGCGGCACGATCGCCGCGTCGCCCTGGCCGATGCCGGAGGTCTCCACGATGATGAGGTCAAAGCCCGACACCTTGCAGGCAGCGATCACGTCCGGCAGGGCGGCCGAGATTTCCGAGCCGAAGTCGCGCGTGGCCAGCGAGCGCATGAACACACGCGGCCCTTGCGCCCAAGGGACGATCGCGTTCATGCGAATGCGGTCGCCGAGCAACGCGCCGCCACTCTTGCGGCGTGAGGGGTCAATGGAGATAACGGCCACGCGCAGCGCGTCGTTCTGGTCCAGCCTCAGGCGGCGGATCAGCTCATCGGTCAGCGATGACTTGCCCGCGCCGCCGGTACCGGTAATGCCCAGCACCGGCACCTTGCTGGCTTTGGCTTTTTCCTGGATGGTTGCCACCAGCGCGGCGTCGGCCTTGCCGTTCTCAAGCGCGGTGATCAGTTGCGCCAGCGCCCGCCAGTGCGACTCGTCACCGCCTTCAATGGCTTTGACAGCTGTGGGGGCATAGGAGGTTATGTCCTTGTCGCAGCGCATCACCATCTCGCCGATCATTCCCTGCAGGCCCATGCGCTGGCCGTCCTCCGGGCTGTAGATGCGCGTCACGCCGTAAGCCTGTAACTCGCGTATCTCGGGCGGCACAATCACGCCGCCGCCGCCGCCAAATACCTGGATGTGCGCGCCGCCCCTGGCCTTGAGCAGGTCCACCATGTACTTGAAGTATTCAACATGCCCACCCTGGTAGGAGCTGATGGCAATGCCCTGAGCATCTTCCTGCAGTGCGGCGGTGACGACTTCGTCCACGCTGCGGTTGTGGCCCAGGTGGATCACCTCAGCGCCCATGCCCTGCAGAATGCGCCGCATGATGTTGATGGCCGCGTCGTGCCCGTCGAACAGGCTGGCGGCGGTGACGAATCGCACCTTGTGGGTGGGCCGGTAGTTGGCGAGTGCCTTGAATTCGGCGGACAGATCGGTCATGGGGCGGGTCTTTCGGGCTGCCCTTGCTGCCGGCAGCCGTTTGGTGATGCGTTGTCTCGATATGCGTTGACGTTTACGTAAACGTCACTCGGGTAAATGTTACCCCCTTGCGCCAGCTTTGGCGATAGCGCGCTCGTGAACGCGTGGACGCGTGAGCGCGTTCGTTTCATTCTCTTTGCGGCTGTCTGAACGGCAGCGGTCTATGCAGGCGCAAAGGCAGGGAAAGAGGCTCAGCCGTTACCTTGCCCTTTAGGCACCACCAGCCCGATCAGCGCAGGGTCGCTCGGCGGGTAGCGCAGCTTGAGCCCGTCCAGCGCGCGCCGGACCAGGGTCGCGATCATCAGGTTGCGGTGGGTTTTGGAATCAGCTGGCACCACCGTCCACGGCGCCCAGGGGGTGCTGGTGGCGCCGAGCATCGTGCCGTAGGCCTTTTGGTAAGCCGTCCATTGCTTGCGCACTTCCAGATCACCCAAGGCGAACTTCCAGTGCTTGGCCGGGTCGTCCAGCCGCTCCTGCAGCCGCTCGCGCTGCTCTTCCTTGCTGATGTGCAGCATGAATTTGAGAATGACCGTGCCGTTCTCGGTCAGCATCCGTTCAAAATCGTTGATCTGGCGGTAACGCTTCTGCGTCGCCTCGTCCGTCAGGTCCCCATTGACGACGGGCACCAGCACATCTTCGTAGTGGCTGCGGTTGAAGATGGTGATCTCCCCCGCAGCTGGCACGCGCTGGTGAATGCGCCAGAGGTAGTCATGGCTGCGCTCAACGCCAGTGGGTGCGATCCATCCTATGGTGTGCACCCCCAGCGGACTCACATTGGCAAACACACCGCGTACCGTGCCGTCCTTGCCGGAACCGTCGGTACCCTGCAGCACCACGAGCAGCTTGAAGCGGCGGTCGGCAAAAAACAGGTTCTGCACGGCGTCCAGTTCCACTGCGAGTTGCACGACGCGCTCTTTGTCAGCCGCCTTGTCGCCCGACGAAAAGGGTGCCGCTGCCGGGTTCAGCCCCGACAAATCCACCGCCTTGCCGGGTTTGCCTGACTTGCCAACAAGCCCGGGTTGCCAGGCCGCCAGCACCTTCGCTTCATCCACTTGGCCAGCTTTGCCGACTTTCTTGTCTCCCATGTCACTTCTCCTTGAATAAGGGTTAACCATAGACTGACCGCACTTCACGCACTGTTACCTTCAAATACAAGCTTTTGTTGTACGCCAAAGCTCACAGCATGGCCGTTAACACGGTGTTGCCTGTGCGGTTATCGACGAGATTCCAGTCTCGCGCAAGCAGCCTGCCTGATGATGTCTCACCGACTCAGCGCAGACGCGGTAATTTTTTTATACGGAGATAAGACATGACCTTCACATTCGCAAAACTGGCCATCGCATCGGCCGCCCTCGCCGTCGCAGGCCTGGCCAGCGCAGCAGACCCGATCAAGATCGGCGTTAATGGCCCCTTCACCGGCGGTTCATCGTCCATGGGCGTGAGCATGCGCGACGGCGTGCGTATGGCTGCTGACGAAATCAACAAGGCCGGCGGCGTGCTCGGCCGCAAGATCATGCTGGTCGAACGTGATGACGAAGCCAAGAACGAACGCGGCGTGCAGATCGCGCAGGAACTCATCAACAAGGAAAAAGTCACGGCCGCCGTCGGCTACATCAACACCGGCGTGGCCCTGGCCTCGCAGCGCTTCTTTCAGGAAGCCAAGATTCCGGTGATGAACAACGTGGCCACCGGCTCGCTCATCACCCACCAGTTTGACGACCAGCCCGACAACTACATCTTCCGCAACGCAGCGCATGACAGCATCCAGGCGCCGATGATCGTGGAAGAGGCCATCACCCGACGCGGTTTCAAGAAGGTCGCGATCCTGGCCGACTCGTCGAATTACGGCCAGCTCGGCCGCGCCGACCTGGAAACCGCTTTGAAGATCAAGGGCGTGACGGCGGTCGCCGTGGAGAAGTTCAACGTCAAGGACGTCGACATGACGGCCCAGCTGCTCAAGGCCAAGGAAGCCGGCGCTGAAGCCGTTCTGACCTACGGCATCGGCCCCGAGCTGGCACAGATCGCCAACGGCATGACCAAGCTGGGCTGGAAAGTCCCGATGATCGGCAGCTGGACACTGTCGATGGCCAACTTCATTGACAACGCCGGCCCCGGCGGTGAAGGTGCGCGGATGCCGCAGACCTTCATTCAGGAAGGCACCACGCCCAAGCGCAAGGCCTTCATCGCCAACTACCTCAAGACCTTCAAGCCCAAGAACGACCGCATCGATTCACCGGTGTCCGCCGCCCAGGGCTACGACTCGATCTACCTGCTGGTCGCTGCCATCAAGCAGGCCAACTCGACAGACGGCGAGAAAATCAAGACGGCACTGGAGAACCTGAACACGCCGGTGGACGGCGTCGTCACGCTCTACACCAAGCCCTTCTCCAAAGGCGACCATGACGCCATCACGGCCAACATCCCGGTGTTTGGCGAAGTCAAGGGTGAGCGCGTGGTTTACGCCTACAGCGAAGACCAGAAGAAAGCGTCTGAAGTGCGCATGAAAGATACCAACGCCAAGGGCGCGCTGGCCGTGAAGAAAAAGTAAGCCTGTAAGCAAAGCAGCGCCGCCACGGGCTTACAGCTGTGGCGGCGTTTTTTCATATGTCAACTCTTCAAGCGGCGGACTTTAGCCATGCAGATCCTCACACAACTCGTCTACAGCGGCATCGCCCTGGGCATGATCTACGCGGTCATTGCCTTTGGCTACCAACTGACCTTTGCAACTTCTGACACCCTGAACTTCGGCCAGGGCGATGCGCTCATGCTGGGCGCGCTGGTGGGCCTGACCCTCGTCGGCCTGGGCGTGAACTACTGGCTGATGCTCCCCATCGTCTGTGTCTTTGGCGCATTGCAAGGCGTTTTTGTCGAGCGCATCGGAGTGCGGCCCGCCATCAAGATCAAGAGCGAGTTCGGCTGGATCATGTCCACCATCGCGCTGGGCATCATCTTCAAGAACGTCGCTGAAAACGTCTGGGGCCGGGACGACCTGAAGTTCCCCTCGCCGCTGCCAGAATCGCCCATCAAATTCCTCGGCGCCAACATCCTGCCGATGGAAATTCTGGTGGTGGTCGGCGCGGTGCTGATGATGGCCGCCGTGGAAGTGTTCAACCGCAAGTCGATTTACGGCAAGGCCGTGGTCGCCACTTTCAATGACCGCGACGCCGCCAAGCTGATGGGCATCAACACCGGCCTGGTGATCACCTTTTCCTATGCACTGTCGTCCCTGTCGGCAGCCTTTGCGGGCGCCCTGATTGCGCCGCTCACGCTGACTGGCGCGACCATGGGCGCCGTCCTGGGCCTGAAGGCCTTTGCTGTCGCCATCATCGGCGGCCTGACCAGCGGCATGGGCATCATCGTGGGCGGCATCCTGCTGGGCGTCGCAGAGACCACGACCGGCTTTTACCTTTCCACCGGCTACAAGGATGTACCCGGCCTGGTGCTCCTGCTGCTGGTGCTGGCTTTCAAGCCCGCTGGACTCTTTGGCAAGACAACGATCAAGAAAGTGTGACCATGAAGCGTTCAGTCCTGATGGGCATTGTCGGCCTCGGCCTGCTGGTGGCTTTTCCGCTGGTCGTAGACAACCCCTATTACATCCACCTGCTTGAGACCATCATGATCTACGCGATCCTGCTGTTCGGGCTGGACATCGTGGTGGGCTACACCGGCCAGGTGTCGCTCGGCCATGCGGGTCTTTTCGGTATTGGTTCGTACACCGCCGGCGTGCTGGTAATGAAGCTGGGCGCGCCCTTGCTGGTAACCATTGTCGCGGCTGTCGGCGTGACAGCGGCCTTTGGCGCCCTGCTGGCGCTGCCTGCGTTGCGCGTCACCGGCCCGTACCTGGCCATGGTGACGTTGGCCTTTGGCACCATCATCCAGATCCTGATCAACGAGATGACCTTCCTCACCGAAGGACCGCTGGGCATCAAGCTGGCCAAGCCCAACCTGCTGGGCCACAAGCTGGACGAAAAGGAGTTTTTCTGGGTGGTTGCGGTGCTGCTGGTGCTCTCGCTCATTGTGGTGGACCGCATCCTGCGCTCGCACCTGGGCCGGGCTTTCGAGGCACTGCGCGGCAGCCCTGTCGCATCGGACTGCATGGGCGTGTCGGTCTACCGCTACAAGGTCTATGCCTTCGTGATCAGCGCCGGCATGGCCGGCCTGGCCGGCTCGCTCTATGCGTATTCCGAGCAGTACATCTCGCCCAACACCTACAACTTCGAGCTCACGGTGCTGTTCCTGCTGGCCATCATCATGGGCGGGCGCAAGACCCGCAGCGGCGCGCTGCTGGGCGCAGCCATCATCGTGATGCTGCCCAAGCTCCTGGACGACATCGAGATGTTCCGCTATGTGTCCTGCACACTGGCCGTGCTGGTGGTCGTTGGTGCGGCGGTCTTTGTCAAACGTGGCAAGGCCACGCTGGCGCGGGTGGCGATCCCGGTGGTAGGCACCATCGCCCTGGCGGCCCTGTCGTTCGTGCTGCAGACCATGACCGACTGGCGCCTGTCGATCTTCGGTGTGATCACGCTTTTTGTCGTGTATTACCTGCAGGACGGCATCATCGGTTTCATCCGCAGCACGCTCAACATGAAAGGAAGCGCCAGCGCCGATGCAGAGGCTGCACGCCACCTGCCCAAGCTGGACGACGCTGTCTTCAACGCGGCCGATGCACCCGCCCAGCTGCTGGACGCGCGCAATGTGCTGATGCAGTTTGGCGGCCTGAAGGCGCTCAACGACGTGAACCTGCAAGTGCAGCGCGGCACCATCCACGGCCTGATCGGCCCGAACGGATCTGGCAAGAGCACGATGATGAACGTGCTCACCGGCATCTATGTGCCCACGGCGGGCAGCATCGAGTTCAAGGGCACGTCGGTGGTGGGCCGCACCTCGGCCGACATTGCGCTGTCAGGGATCGCCCGCACCTTCCAGAACGTGCAGCTGTTCGGCGAAATGACCGCGCTGCAGAACGTGCTGGTCGGCCTGCACCACAGCTTCCACAGCAACCTGCTGGACGTAGCCCTCAAGACGCCTCGCTACAACCGTGAAGACAAGCTGGGCGCCGCGCGCGCTCTTGCACTGCTGCAATTTGTTGGCCTGGACGACCTGGCTGGCGAGGAAGCGCGCAACCTGCCGTACGGCAAGCAGCGCGCGCTGGAGATCGCCCGCGCGCTGGCCTTGAATCCGCAACTGCTGCTGCTGGACGAGCCGGCGGCCGGCCTCACGGCGCCGGGCATCAAGGAGCTCATCGCCATCGTGCGCAAGATCCGCGAGCACGGCATCACGGTGATCCTGATCGAGCACCACATGGACGTGGTCATGTCGATCTGCGACACCGTCACCGTGCTGGACTTTGGCCAGAAGATCGCCGAGGGCAATGCCGCCACCGTGCAATCCGACCCCAAGGTGATTGAAGCCTACCTGGGCAGCGCCGACGTGGCGCACGCCTGAACCCCTACCCGACTACACACCATGCTTCAGATCACCAATCTGCATGCCGGCTACGGCAAAGTCGAGGTGCTGCACGGCATCTCGCTGCAAGTTCCCAAGGGCCAGGTCGTCACGCTCATCGGCAGCAACGGCGCGGGCAAAACCACCACCATGCGCGCTGTCTGCGGCATGATCGCGCCCACCCAAGGCCAGATCATGCTGGGCGGCAAGGACGTGACGGGCTTTGAGCCCTACCAAGTTGCCAAACTGGGCCTGGCGCATTCGCCCGAAGGCCGCCGCGTGTTCGCCACCATGAGCGTCAACGACAACTTGCTGCTGGGCGCTTTCCCGCGCTTTACCGGTTCGCGGCCCAAGGGCGACATCCACGCCGACCTGGAACGCGCGATGGAATATTTCCCGCGCCTCAAAGAGCGCCGCTCCCAGCTGGCCGGCACGCTCTCAGGCGGCGAGCAGCAAATGCTGGCCATGGCCCGCGCGATGATGCTCAACCCCGACGTGGTGCTGCTGGATGAACCGTCGATGGGCCTGGCGCCCATCCTCGTGCAGGAAGTGTTCCGCATCATCGAGCGTTTGCGTTCCGAAGGCGTGACCATGCTGCTGGTAGAGCAGTTCGCAGCAGCCGCCCTCAATGTGGCCGACTACGGCTATGTGCTGGAAAACGGCCGTATCTCGGTGCATGGCGAAGCCGCCAAGCTGCGCAACGACCCCGCCGTGCAGGCGGCGTATCTGGGCGGCAGCCACTGAACTGCAGGCGCCTGGAGACACAACATGGACAGAAGAAAGTTTTTCCACGGCACGGCCGCTGCCGCCGTTGCAGGGACGGTGGCAGGTTGCGCCTCACCCTCAACTGCCAACGGCGACATGGCCACCGCACGGACGCCATTCACCGTGGCCGGCACTTTCATCCCCGTGATGGGCTCTGACGAGAAGTACCCCGTGCGCCGCATTTACTGCATAGGCCGCAACTACGCCGCGCACTCGCGCGAAATGGGCTCGGACCCGACGCGTGAGCCGCCCTTTTTTTTCCAGAAGCCGACAGATGCCATCCAGTGGGTCGCCGCAGGCACCACGCCCGACCACCCCTACCCGCCGCTAACCAAAAACTACCACTACGAAGCAGAGCTCGTGGTGGCGCTGGGCAAGGGTGGGCGCAACATCCCGATCGACAAGGCGCTGGACCATGTCTGGGGCTACACCTTGGGCCTGGACATGACGCGGCGCGACCTGCAACGCGCCATGGGCGACGAGAAAAAGCCCTGGGAAATCGGCAAAAGCTTTGACCGCTCTGCGCCCATTGGTGCCATCCACAAGGTGGCGCAGACCAGTCACTTCACCCAGGGTGCGATCTGGCTCAAGGTCAATGGCCAGGTCAAGCAGAACGCGAACCTGAACCAGATGATCTGGTCGGTGGCCGAGCAGATCAGCAAGCTGTCCGACGCCTTCGAGTTGTTCCCGGGCGACATCATTTATTCGGGCACGCCGGAAAACGTCGGGCCGGTGGTGCGCGGCGATGTGATCGAGATGCACATCGACGGGCTGCCCAACCTGAGCGTCAAGATCGTCTGATGAGCGACTCGCCCCAACACGACTGCGCCAAGGCGCAACTGTCGGTCACGCCCGCCCAGGACTACGCCGGCGATGTGCCGCCCGAGCTGGCCTGGCAGTGGGTGCAGGATGGCGAAGCCGTGCTGGTCGACGTGCGGACTGACGCCGAGCGCGAATGGGTAGGCGCTGTGCCCGGCGCCGTGGCGCTGGCCTGGAAGCAATGGCCCGGCATGGCGATCAATCCGGGGTTTGATGACGGCATCAAAGCAGCGGCCGCAGGCAAGAAGGTGCTCCTGCTGTGCCGCAGTGGCGTGCGTTCCGTCGCAGCCGCCAAACGCGCGACGGAGCTGGGCGTGCAGGCCTACAACATCCTCGAAGGCTTTGAAGGCGACCCCGACGCGCAGGAACACCGCGGCCGCAAGGGTGGCTGGCGCTTTCGCGGGCTGCCCTGGCGGCAGAACTGAACCGGGCCGATACACTGGTCCCATGAACACAGACGCCCTGCTCAAGCGGATAGAAGCCAAGCGGGACGAGGTCGTTGCGCTGACGCAAGACCTGGTCCGCATCCCCACCATCAACCCGCCAGGCGATGCGTATGAAGCCTGCGCGCGGATGCTGGGTGAGCGGCTTGAAAAACGCGGCTTCGCTGTCGAATACATCCGCGCCAAAGGCGCACCTGGCGACAGTGACGCCTACCCCCGCACCAACGTGGTTGCCCGCTACCAGGGGCAATCGGCCGGCGAGTGCGTGCACTTCAATTCGCACATTGACGTGGTCGAAGTCGGCCCCGGCTGGACCACCGCGCCCTTTGGCGGCGAGGTGAAAGACGGCAAGGTCTACGGCCGCGGCACCTGCGACATGAAAGGGGGCCTGGCCGCAAGCGTCATCGCCTGCGAAGCGATCCTTGAGGAAGGCCTGCATCTGCCCGGCGCCCTGGAGATCAGCGGCACGGTGGATGAAGAGTCGGGCGGCTTCTCGGGCGTTGGCTATCTGGCGGAGCTGGGCTACTTCAGCAAGCCGCGGGTGCACCACGTCATCATCCCCGAGCCGCTGGGCGTGGACCGGATTTGCCTCGGCCACCGCGGCGTCTACTGGGCGGAGGTGGAAACGCGCGGGCGCATCGCACACGGCTCCATGCCTTTTCTGGGCGACAGTGCCATCAGCCACATGAGCGCCTTTGCGCACCTGCTGGAAACCACCTTGCTGCCGCGGCTGGCGCAGCGGCGTACCGCCGAACCGGTGGAGCCACCGGGCGCACGGGTGAGCACCCTCAATATCAACAGCATCCATGGCGGCCAGGTGGAGCAGCGCTTCGCCATGGACGCAGCAGGCCGCCCCACAGGCGACTTGCCCGCCCCCGTGGTGGCGCACAGCTGCCGCATGGTGCTGGACCGGCGCTTCATTGCCGAGGAGAGCCTGGAGTCAGTCAAGCAGGAAATTGTCGACATGCTGGACGAACTGACGCGCACCCGCCCCGGCTTTGACTATGGCGTGCGCGAAATCATGAGCTTTGTGCCAACCGCCACGCCAAGGGACGCGCCGGTGGTGCTGGCCACGGCAACCGCCATTGCCCGGGTCCTGGGCCGCGAACCCCAATACATTGCCAGCCCCGGCACCTATGACCAGAAACACATCGTGCGCACCGGCAAACTGCACGATTGCATCGCTTACGGCCCCGGCATCCTGGACCTGGCCCACCAGCCGGACGAATACGTGGGCATCCAGGAACTGGTGGACTCGGCCCAGATCATGGCGCTGGCCGCACTGACCCTGACCGGCGCCCGTCGGTAGTACTTTGTCCATTCCTCGCCACACTCAGGCGGGATAAGTCTGTCTGGTTGGCGGGGACCCCTGTCAAAGTTGACAGGGGTGGGGCGGCAATTTATTTCGATTCGTTCTTCAATGAGTGGTTATTTCACACCTTTGAGGAACCCATGCACCTTGCCGAAGCCCGTATTCAGGAAAACCCAGTACTTGACCCCACCATGTCTGCGGCCCTGGCCCGCCGGATCGCACGCGAATTCACCCCCCGGTGGGATCAGCAATGGGGCGGCAAGTTTGTCCTGCACGGGCGGCCCGCCAGCGCGGGTGCCGTCCGCCTTGACGGAAACGATTATTTAAGCGTGACCGGGCACCCCGACGTCGTCAACGCGCAGGTGGCGGCCCTGCGCCTTGGCAGCGGGTCGGTGGTGCAATCGGGTGTCTTTCTTCTGGGCGACCATCCGGCCCACGCCTTCGAGAAATCCCTGTCAGCATGGATCGGCAAGGAGGACGGCTACCTGTGCCAGTCGGGCTACGCCGCCAACATGGGCCTGCTGCAGATCATTGCCGACGAGCAGACGCCGGTCTACCTGGACGGCCTGGCCCACATGTCGCTGTGGGAAGGCGCGCGCGCGGCCAAGGCCCCGGCCCACGCTTTTCGCCACAACGACCCGCAGCACCTGGACCGCATGATGCAGCGCCATGGCCCCGGCGTGGTGGTGGTTGACTCTGTCTACAGCACAACCGGCGCGCTGTGCCCGCTGCTGGACATTCTGGAGGTGGTGGAGCGCCATGGCGCGATGATCGTTGTGGATGAATCCCATTCGCTGGGCACGCACGGCCCGCAGGGCGCGGGGCTTTGCGCGCAGCTGGGCGTGACGCACAGGGTGCACTTCATCACCGCCAGCCTGGCCAAGGCCTTCGCCGGGCGCGCGGGCTACTTCTCGGCGCCCGCCAGCATGCGCTACTACACCCTGATCTCCAGCTTCCCCAATATCTTCAGCTCCTCGCTGTTGCCCTATGAGATTGCCGGCCTGGCCGCCGCGCTGGAAGTCATTCGCTACAGCGACGAAGCCCGCTCGCGGCTGCGTGCCAACACTGCCCGCCTGCGGCAAAGCCTGGTGGATGCGGGCTTTCCCATCCACCAGGGTAGCGAGCAGATCATTGCGCTGGAAGCAGGCAGCGAGGCAGCCGCCATGGTGCTGCGCGACACGCTGGAGGCCCGCGACGTGGTCGGCTCGATCTTCTGCGCACCGGCCACCAGCCAGAACCGGGCGATGGTCCGGCTGACCCTCAACGCCTCGCTGACTGAGGCGGAGATGCTGCACGTCGAATCTGTGGCGCGCGAAGTAGCGCCTTTGCTCAAACCCTGGGACTGGCCGATTGCGCGCAGGGCCCGCGCCAGCGCCAAGGTTGCAATCGCCCAGGTTGCCAGCGCTGAGGTCGCAAGCGCTCAGGCATCTGGCGCTGCAGCAGACTGAACGTCAGTCCCGCACAGTGCGCTTGTCCTGACGGCCCAGCCAGGCCGAGTAGCTGTTGACCGGGTCCGGGCCAAACTCCGGCTCGATATTGAACAGCGCGCCCAGAAGCGACTGCTCACGTCCGATCGAGAAAGCCGGGTTCATCTCACTGGGCGTGGTGCGCCCCAGCGCCTGGCGCAGCTCCAGATCGATCAGCTTCCTGCCCGACTTGATTTCAGCAATTGATGCCTGGTTGACGCCACCGGCTTCCGCCAGCTGCACCAGCTCGCCAAGGGCGCTGGCTGGCTCCAGCTGAAGCCAGCTGACCCGCCCCGCCGCATCCATGCCCAGCACGCCGAAGGGGTCGCCAATCGTCACGTGTTCGACCCAGCGCTTGGCTGCAAATTCCGACAGGTCCCGGCTCACGGAGGGAACGCGCAGCAAGGCCGTCTGCTCGGGCGAGAGCGTACAGCGCCAGATCTGCGAATGGCGGGCGTTGGGCGTGGCCAGGAGGTGAGTCACGGCGTCGATCAGGCGGCGTGAAATGTCGGCTGTCTGCTTGGCAATGAACTGGTCGATCAGCCCCTGGTTGAAGGCCCGCACGGCCACCTGCTCGTCGGCCTGCCCGGTCAGCAGCACACGCGAGCCCGGCCAGTCGACCAGCTCGCCCAGGGCCTGCAGGCCGTCCATGCCGGGCATGGAGTAATCAACCACGCACACTTGCGCCAGCGCAAAGCGCTCACTGCTTTCGCCCCAGTATTTGAGGATTTGCGGTATGAGTGGCGCGCCCTCGCGCCACTGCTCGATGAGTTGCTGCTGGTGCCAGGCGTCGGCCTCCCAGATGGGGGGTTCCTGCTGCAGGTGGTTGATGCAGTCGTGCGGGCGCAAAAACAGCATCACCCGCCAGTTTCTTGGCAGCACCAGGGCCAGCATGTCCAGATAGTCCGGATCGTCGTCCAGAAAAACAACCGTGCCCGGCCGCTGAAACAGGGGAAAGCTCATCGTGGCATCCGGTAGGGCTGTTGAAACAACATAGGGGCTGAAACAGGCACGGGCCTGTGGGCTGAAAGGGAGGCAGTCAATTCCGAGGTCATCAGAAAAATCAACCGAGCGGCAGCTCAATGGTAAAGGTTGCGCCCCGCCCCGGCGCCGATTTCACACGGATATGGCCGCCGAGGCCAAGCACCACGCGTTGGCAGAACGCCAGGCCCAGGCCATGGCCAGTGCCCATGTCTGTCGAGAAAAACGGCTCGAAGATCTGCAACTGAAGCTCGGGCTCGATCCCCACGCCCTTGTCGGTAACGAAGATGCAACCGCGGTTTTGCAGGACGCCCACTTCCAGCAGCAGATCGCCTGGCTGTGTCGAGGCATTGACGGCAGCAAGGGAGCGCAGTGCGTTCTTGATCAGGTTGTCGATCACCTGCGAGAACAGGGCGTGCGAGCACTCGAACTGGAAGTCGCGCCGCACCTGCAGCACCACCGACTCACGCTCCCGCGCACTGCGATAAGGGTAGTCACGCATCACGTCGCGCACAAGACCTACCGCCGAGATGACCTCGGTGTGGCCGGGCAGCTTCAACAGTCTGGCGTTGGCGATCTGGGTGTCGATCTGGTGATTCATGTTGCGCACCAGGGTGTGCAGGCGCTGCGCCAGCTTCTCCAGCCTCGGTTCACCGTCGATCACGCTGGGGTTGGCCACTTCGGCCCGCATCGCGTCCCCGATCAGCGACATGGTCGCAAGCGGTGTGCGCAGCTCATGCGCCATGATGCCCATGGTGGTGAGGGTGTGGCTGAGGTGCTCACGCCGCAAATTGGCAGACGACAGGCCCAGCAGCACCCCCATGCTCACGCAGAAGGACAGGACCATCATGCCGGCGAGCAATGAGTCGCCGGCCAGCAGCGGTGCCACCGGGCCGAGCAGCTCGAAGGCGATCCTGGCGGTGACGATGGCCAGCAGCAGGCCCACCGTGGCAATGCGCCAGTCGGTCACAAAATAGTAGATCAGGATCATGGCCGCCATGCTCGCCAGCCACACGCTGTTGCCGCCATTGCACAGGTACATGTAGTTGAAGAGGAACGGCAGCTCAAACCAGATCACCGCACTGAAGACCTGACCGGCCAGCCGGCTGGATGGATTGGCGCTTATCCGGTTGTTGATCAGCAGCAGGCCCAGCGAGCCGGTGAACAGGCGCAGGGCCAGGTTCTCATGCGGCTGCGGCAGCCACACCGCCCAGGTGAACCAGAACAGGGGGTGGCCGATCAGCGTGA
This sequence comes from Ramlibacter sp., assembly GCA_014376765.1. Classification (GTDB taxonomy): domain Bacteria; phylum Pseudomonadota; class Gammaproteobacteria; order Burkholderiales; family Burkholderiaceae_C; genus JACMQX01. The sequence continues at coordinate 15,144 of JACMQX010000112.1, forward strand.
ACAGCCCCAGGCCTTTCATGCGAAGTGGCGAGGGGTGAAGCACCGACACCAGGGGTGAGGTGATGACCTCCTCCCGCAACCAGCGCTTCACCCGGTTGAACAGCGAGCTTGCCGGACGGGGCATTGGCGTGTCCTTGCGCAGAGTGCTACGGTTGGCAACGGCAGGGGGGAAGGGCACAATGAAATGTTGCTCGTTGATCGGTAGGGGCTGTGCTATTGTCCCGCTTCTTTATGAAACACGTCGATGCAACTGCCTGTTAACTTTGACAGTGTGAGCCTTGACGGCATCCTCAGCGATTGGGTATGCGCACTGCGCGAATTCTCGGTTGAAGCAGTCGTGGTCCTGGGGCCCAACCCTTTTGGCGGCCGGGAAGACCGGCTTGCGGTCGCCGTCCATCCACCGCTGATTGCCGACGCGGCCCATGCGCTGGCCGAAAGCCGTGAGTTCGGTGCGCAGTGGCGCGACTCCGATGCGCCCCTGGTGGCCTGGCAACACATCTCCAAATCAGACCACCTGAGCGCCAACCGGTGGCGCTTGCTGGCGCTGGCGCATGGTTTCCAGACCGTCGTGCGCGTGGAGTTCACGCTACCCGCAGGCCGGGCTTTCGAGTGCTTCCTGCTCAGCCCGCGAGAGCTCAACGACCGTTCAGAGGCAGCCTCTCTGGTCTGGTCAGCGCTCAACGTCTGGCCGGTAGTCAAGCGTGCAATTGCCAGCGCGCGCTGTCCGCTCAGCCCCCGCGAGCAGGAGTGCCTGATGCTGGCCTTTGAAGGCAAAACCGCACGGCAAAGCTCATTGCTGTTGGGCTGTACGGTGCGCACCATCAACTACCACATCGCCAACGCCATGAACAAACTGGCGGTCGACAACAAGATGGCGGCGATTCAACGCGCCTGCTGGTTCGGCGCGATCTGAACCACATCGCGCGCTGCCTGCTCATAGGCATGCGCCAACTTCAGCAACGCCAGGTCGCCCTGCGGCTGGCCAATGATCTGCAGCCCGCAGGGCAGCCCCCGCGCATCAAAGCCGGCCGGCACGCTGATGCAGGGCAGCCCGGCAAAGGTGGCGTAGATCACCACTTCCATCCAGCGGTGGTAGGTATCCATCGCCTTGCCGTTGATGCTCCGTGGCCATCGCTCATCGGCAGCAAACGGCCAGACCTGCGTGGCCGGCAACGCAAGGAAGTCATGCTCGCGCAGCAGGCCCAGCATGTGCTGGTAGAAGGCGCTGCGCTGCGCACTGGCGGAGCCGAACTGCATACCGGTGAGTTCCTGCGCCTGGTCGTGTTCCCACAGTGCTTCGGGTTTGATTTTTGCGCGGTTGCCGGGGCTGAGAAGAAAGGGCGCGATGCGCGATGCCACCAGCGCACGGCGCCACACCAGCCAGGCCTGCCACACCGCCTCGGGCGGCGTGCCAAGCGGCAGCGCATCCACCTCGCAGCCCATGACTTGCAAGCGCTTCAGTGCCAGACCGCAGGTGTCCAGAATGCCAGCCTCCATCGGCAGATAACCGTCCAGGTCCCCAAGCCAGCCAATGCGCAGGCCGCGCGGCTCGCTGTCCAGCGCCCCGGTGAATGACGAACCGTCCTGCGCAATCGACAAGGGCGCGCGCGCATCAAAACCCGCCTGAACCGCCAGCAGCAGCGCCACGTCACGCACGCTGCGCCCCATCGGCCCCTCGGTGCCCAGCTGCGACATCCACACATCCTGCGCTGGCACCGTTGGCACACGGCCCTGGGACGGCCGCAGGCCAAAGATGTTGTTCCAGGCCGCCGGGTTACGCAGCGAGCCCATGAAGTCAGACCCATCGGCCACGGGCAGCATGCGCAGGGCCAGCGCCACTGCCGCGCCACCGCTGCTGCCGCCTGCAGAGCGCGACGCATCGTAAGCATTGCGGGTGACACCAAACACCTCGTTGAAGGTATGCGAGCCAAGCCCGAACTCCGGTGTGTTGGTTTTGCCGATGAAGATGCAGCCGGCTGCCCTCATGCGAGCCGCCATGAGCCCGTCTTCCTTCGCCACACAACCCGCCATGAGCGGTGAGCCGAGGCTGGTGGGCAGGCCTGCCACATTGGCCAGGTCCTTCACGGCCTGGGGCATGCCGTGCATCCAGCCCATGGATTCGCCCCGTGCCAGTTGCGCATCGCGCGCATCGGCTTGCGCGAGCAGCCCTGCTTCGTCCTGCAGGCTGACGATGGCGTTGTGCGCAGGGTTGACTTGCGCAATGCGGTCCAGATAGGCGCGCATCACCTCCCGGCATGAAACCGAGCGCGCATGAATTGCAGCAGACAGCCCGTCAGCCGGCAGATCGGTGATGCTCATGAGCAAACCCCCAAAGACCTCAAAACCCTGAACACACCCATGCTGACTCCTGTACTGTGAATTTGACGACGGTTCACTGTAGCGCCAGGCGCGCACGCACGAAGCGCGGCGGGCCTGTGAAAACCCGCAATAATCGCCAGCATGACATTCATGGCCATAGACGTCGGCAATACAAGACTCAAATGGGCGCTTTATGAAGCACCGTCACCCGGCGCACCCCTGATCGCGCAAGGCGCGGAGTTTCTGGAAAACATCGACAGGCTCGCCGAAGGCGAGTGGGCGGGCCTGGCAGAGCCGGCGCAAATGCTGGGCTGCATCGTGGCGGGCGACGCCGTCAAGCGCCGCGTCCAGGAGCAGATGGAGCTGTGGGATGTGCCCGTGCAGTGGGTGGTCTCCAGCGCTGCCGAGGCCGGCCTCGTCAATGGCTACGACCACCCGACCCGTCTGGGTTCAGACCGCTGGGTGGCCATGATCGGCGCGCGTCACCGCATGCTGGCGCAAGGCGCGGCGCGGCCCATGGTGGTGGTGATGGTGGGTACCGCCGTAACGGTGGAGGCCGTGGACGCGGAAGGCAAATTCCTCGGCGGCCTGATCCTTCCGGGCCACGGCATCATGCTGCGCGCGCTGGAGTCCGGCACGGCCGGGCTGCACGTGCCCACCGGCGAGGTACGGGAATTTCCCACCAACACCAGCGACGCGCTCACCAGTGGTGGCACTTACGCGATTGCCGGCGCCGTCGAGCGCATGGTGCAGCATGTGCGCGCCCGCTGCGGCGCAGAGCCCGCCTGCTACATGACGGGTGGCGCGGGCTGGAAGATGGCGCCCAGCATGGCGGTGAATTTCGAGCTGGTTGACAGCCTGATCTTTGACGGCCTGCTTGAAGTGGCGATGCGGCGCTTTACCTTCTGACCCGGCGCAGCGCTGCCCGGCAGTTGCCCGGACGCAAGTAGTGCCCTGCTTAGTGCGTTCGCGCACACACGCCAGGACCCTGGCTGACATAAGCTGGAGCGAATCGACAATCAGGAGCAGTCATGGCCGTACGCACCCCGTTCAACCGCCGCCGGTCCAATTCCAAACCCGGCGCCAAATCGCAAGGCGAAACTCGCGCCAGCATCGACCAGAGCGCAGAGCCGAGGCTGCCGCACGAACGCGATGAATCGTCGGACAGCCAGAAAAGCCCGCCACGTGCCGACATGCAGCAGGCCGCAAAGGACATCAAGGCCGGCTTGGTCGATACCGACCGCGGCCCGCCTGCCGACAGCGCCTACAAAAAGCTCAAGGGCGACGCGCAGTAAAAAGCAAGTCGATCGATAGAGCATCCACGCTTGCCGCTGCCTGTGCTGCGATGCCCCTTGCAGCAGCGGCGCTACCATCACGGCTATGACGCCGTTGATTGAACAAGAATTTGGACTGATCACCGACCTGATCCACCAGCACGCGGTGCAGGCGCCGCAGCACCTCGCGCTCGTTGAAGGCACCCACACGCTGACCTGGGCCGCGCTGGACGAACGGATGAACCGCGTCGCTGCGGCCCTTCAGCGCGATGGCCTCATTGCCGGCGACGCGATAGTCATTTGCGCCAACACCTCGCTGGACTACGCCGTCCTCTTTCTGGGCGCCCTGCGCGCCGGCGTGGTGGTCGCGCCGCTTGCGCCCGGCGGCACACCCGACAGCCTGGCGCGCATGGTGAGCGACTGCCGCGCCCGGCTGCTCTTCCTGGACTCCACCGCCGCGCAGGCCCTCGCCGCAACATCACTGGCCCCCGCCGGCATCCCCCGGGTTGCCATGAACGATTCAGCGCCCGGGCCGTCATTGGAAGTATGGCTCGCGCCTGCAGGCCAGCAACCGGCACCTGTGCAGCTGAAGCCGGACGCGGCCTTCAACATCATTTATTCATCAGGGACCACCGGCGAGCCCAAAGGCATCGTGCAGCCGCACAGCATGCGCTGGGCCCATGTCCGGCGCGGGCGCACTTACGGCTATGGGCGGCGAACCGTCACGCTGCTGTCCACGCCGCTGTACTCCAACACCACCCTGGTCGTGTTCTTCCCGACCCTGGCCTTTGGCGGCACCGTGGTGCTGATGCCCAGGTTTGACGCAGGCGTCTACCTCAAACTGGCGCAGGACCTGCGCGTCACCCACACCATGCTGGTTCCGGTGCAGTACCAGCGCCTGATGGCGCGGCCTGACTTTGGCGCGCATGACCTGTCTGCCTTTCATATGAAGTTCTCCACCAGCGCGCCGTTCTCAAAAGCCGTCAAGGCCGACGTGCTGCAGCGCTGGCCCGGCGGCCTGGTCGAGTTCTACGGCATGACCGAAGGCGGCGGCACCTGCATCCTGGAGGCGCACCTGCACCCGGACAAACTGCACACCGTGGGCCGGCCGGCCGAGGGGCATGACATCCGCCTGATTGACGATGACGGCCGCGAGCTGCACCCCGGCCAGACCGGCGAAGTGGTGGGCCACTCGCCCGGCATGATGACCGGCTACTACGGCCGGCCTGAACAGACTCGCGGCGCCGAATGGTTTGCGCCGGACGGCAAGCGCTTCATCCGCACGGGCGACGTCGGGCGCTTTGACGCAAACGGTTTTCTCACCCTGCTGGACCGTAAAAAAGACATGATCATCTCGGGCGGCTTCAACATCTACCCGAGCGACCTGGAAGATGTGCTGCGCGGCCACCCCGCCGTCGCCGACGTGGCCGTGGTAGGCCTGCCCTCGGAGCAATGGGGCGAGACGCCAGCGGCCTTTGTCGTGGTGCGGCAAGGCCAGACGGCACAGGCCGGGGAATTGCAGGAATGGGCCAACCAGCGTGTGGGTAAAACCCAGCGGTTGTCGGCGCTGCACCTGGTGGACGACCTGCCGCGCAGCCCCATCGGCAAAGTCCTCAAGCGCGAACTGCGCGAGCGCCTGGCCCCAAGCTCCTCATGACTCAAGCTCGCTTGACCCGCAGCCGGCCCACGCTGTCGTGCATCGTCCCCTGCTACAACGAGGCCGCCAGCCTGGCGCTGTTGCTGCCGCGCCTGTGCGAAGTGCTGGCGCAATGCGCCTCGCAATGGGAAATCATCCTGGTTGACGACGGCAGCACCGACGGCACGGCACTGCTATTGCAGGGCTGGGCGCGCTCCAGCGGTTTTGTCGTGCTGCACCTGTCGCGCAACTTCGGCAAGGAAGCGGCTTTGAGCGCCGGCCTGCAGGCTGCGGCCGGCGAGGTGGTGGTGATGATGGACGCCGACCTGCAGCATTCACCCGAGCTCATTGCCGAGTTCGTCGCCCGATGGCAAGCCGGTGCGGACGTCGCCTATGCGGTGCGGGAACACCGCGGCGACGAGAGCGCCTTCAAACGTCTGGGCTCGCGCTGGTTCTATGCGCTGGTCAATGCGGCGGACCGGTTTGAAGTGCCTGCCGGTGCCGGCGACTTCCGCCTGATGGACCGCAAGGTGGTGGATGCGCTCCTGGCGCTGCCCGAGCGCAACCGCTTCATGAAGGGGCTGTATGCCTGGGTGGGCTTCAAGTCTGTCGCTGTGCCCTACATGCCGCAGCCGCGAGCGCACGGGCAAAGCCACTTCAACCTGTTCAGGTTGGTGAGCCTGTCGCTCGATGCACTCACCGCCTTCACCACCTGGCCGCTGCGCGCCGTGAGCGTTGCAGGTTTTGTGTTTGCGACGCTGGCACTGGCCTATGGCGCCTGGCTGGCGCTGAGTTACCTGGTCTGGGGCAATGACGTCAGCGGCTGGACCACCATCGTGGTGAGCCTGATGCTGTTTGTGGGCATCCAGCTCATCTCGGTGGGCATCCTGGGCGAGTACATCGGCCGCATCTTCGAGGAGGTCAAGCGCAGACCCCTGTACATCGTCGAGCAGCAACTTGGCCAGGGTCTGAACCGTCAAGTCAAGGGCCTCGCATCTGATGGCGCATCCGTCAAGGCAGGGCAACCCTGATGGCGCCGCAGCAGTCTTCGGCCCGGCACGCCCTTCTGGCTGCCGTGGTGATCTTCATCTGGCTGGCCGCAACGGCCTGGGCCAGGCCCCTCATGCTGCCGGATGAAGGACGCTACGCCGGCGTGGCCTGGGAGATGCTGCGATCGGGCGACTGGCTCACGCCCACGCTGAACGGGCTGCCGTTTTTTCACAAGCCGCCGCTCTTTTACTGGATCACCGCCAGCGCGATGGGGCTGTCTGGCACGGGCGAACTGGCCGCACGCGCCGCGCCGCTGCTGGGCAGCACGCTGGGCGCCCTCAGCATGTACCTCTTTGTGCGCCGCTGGCTGGGCGACGGTACCGCCCGCACGGCTTGCGCCGCCCTGCTGGTTCAGCCGATGTTCTTTGTAGGCGGCCAGTTTGCCAACCTGGACATGCTGGTGGCCGGCTGCATAGGCGCCACCATCACGCTGCTGGCCCACAGCGCACTGTCAATGGAGCACGGCCTGCCCTGGCGCAAGCCCCTTGCAGCGGCCTTTGCCATGGCCGCGCTGGGGGTGCTGGCCAAGGGGCTGATCGGCGCTGTGTTGCCCGGCCTGGTCATCGTGGTGTGGCTGGCGGCGCGCCGGCAATGGCATGTGCTGGTGCGGCTGTTTTGGTTGCCTGGCATCGCGCTTTTCCTGGCGCTGGCGGCGCCGTGGTTCCTGCTCATGCAACAGCGCTTTGACGGCTTTCTGCACTACTTTTTTGTGGTCCAGCATTTCCAGCGTTTTGCCAAAGGCGGCTTCAACAACGTGCAGCCGGTGTGG
>JACMQX010000002.1 GCA_014376765.1 Ramlibacter sp.
TGCCGCCCGGCGTTCGCCTGGAGCCGATCACCGACGGCTCGCGGCCCATTCGCGTGGCGGTTGAAAACGTGCGCCGCACCCTGATTGAAGGGGCCCTGCTCACCGTGCTGATCGTGTTCCTGTTCCTGAACTCATGGCGCTCCACCGTCATCACCGGCCTGACTTTGCCGATCTCCATCATCGGCACCTTTTTGTTCATGAACCTGTTTGGCTTCACCATCAACATGATCACGCTGATGGCGCTCAGCCTGTGCGTGGGCCTGTTGATCGACGATGCGATCGTGGTGCGCGAGAACATCGTGCGCCATGTGCAGATGGGCAAGACGCCCTACAACGCGGCGATGGAGGGCACGAGGGAGATCGGCCTGGCGGTGCTCGCCACCACTTTCTCCATCGTCGCGGTGTTTCTGCCGATTGGTTTCATGGGCGGCATCATCGGCAAGTTCTTCCATGAGTTTGGCATCACCATCGTGGCGGCGGTGCTGATCTCGATGTTCGTGAGCTTCACGCTGGACCCGATGCTCTCCAGCATCTGGCACGACCCGGCCATTGAGGCACAGGGCAAGCACCACGCACCCGTCACCTTCTACGACAGGACCATAGGCCGCGTGACCGGCTGGTTCGACCGCGCCACCGAGTCGCTGGCGGACAGCTACCAGGGCATCCTGCGCTGGTCGTTGCTGCACAGGCTGACCACGGTTTTTATCGCCGTCGTGATTTTCGTCGTCAGCCTGTTCATGGTGCCACTGTTGGGCACGGAGTTTGTGCCCAAGGCTGATTTCTCGGAAACCACGCTCAATTTCTACACCCCCGTGGGTTCCTCCCTGGAGGCCACCGAGGCCAAGGCGCGGCAGGTTGAATCCATCATCCGTGAGTTCCCCGAGGTGCGCTACACGCTGTCGACCATCAACACCGGCAACGCCGCCGGCAAGATGTATGCGGCCATCTACATCCGCCTGGTCGACCGCAAGCAGCGCAGCGTCAGCGTCGACCAGCTCTCTGGTGTGCTGCGAAACCGGCTCAAGCAGGTGCCGGGCATCACTGTCACCCATGTGGGCCTGCTCGACAGCGTGGGCGGCAACAAGCAGGTGGAGTTCTCGCTGCAGGGGCCGGACCTCAAAGAGCTGGAGCGGCTGGCGCGTCTGGTGAGCGACAGGATCCGTGACATCCCCGGCCTGGTGGACCTGGACTCCAGCGTCAAGCCAAACAAGCCGACGGTGGAAGTGGACGTGCGGCGTGATGTGGCCTCCGACCTCGGCCTTTCCGTGGCGCAGGTGGCGAGCCAGCTGCGCACGCTGGTGGCTGGCCAGACGGTGGGCAACTGGCGCGCACCCGATGACCAGACCTACGACGTCAACGTCCGCCTGGCCCCCGAGTCACGCGACCGTCCGCAGGATCTGGAACGCCTGCCTTTTACCGTGGGCAACAATGCCGATGGCTCGCCGCGCATCGTGCGGCTGAACCAGCTGGCCACCGTGCGCGAGTCCACCGGCTCCAACCAGATCAACCGGCGCGACCTGGCGCGTGAAGTGGCCATCAATGCCAACGTCTTCAACCGCTCGGCCGGCGAGGTGTCGGGCGACGTCAAGGCGGCGCTGGAGGGCGTGAACTTCCCGCCCGGCTACCGCTACCAGTTCAGCGGCTCGACCAAGAACATGGCGGAGTCGTTTGGCTATGCGATCTCTTCCCTGGTGCTGGCGATCCTGTTCATCTACATGATCCTGGCCAGCCAGTTCAAGAGCTTCCTGCAGCCGCTGGCGCTGATGACGGCGCTGCCGCTGACGCTGATCGGCGTGGTGCTGGCCTTGCTGATGTTCCGCTCCACCTTGTCGATGTTCTCCGTCATCGGCGTGGTGATGCTGATGGGCCTCGTGACCAAGAACGCAATCCTGCTGGTGGACTTTGCGATCCGCATGCGCGAGGACACTGTGGGCGATGACGGCCAGCGCATCCCCGGCATGGAGCGTTCCGAGGCATTGCTGGTGGCCGCCAAGGTGCGCCTTCGCCCCATCCTCATGACCACGCTGGCCATGATCTTCGGCATGGTGCCGCTGGCTTTTGCCCTGACCGAGGGCTCCGAACAGCGCGCGCCGATGGGGCAAGCTGTCATTGGCGGTGTCATCACTTCGTCGCTGCTGACGCTGGTGGTGGTGCCTGTGGTGTACTGCTACATGGACGATCTGGCCCAGTGGTTCAAGCGGCTTTTTACAGGAAAAGCCGTGGCATCCACCCCCCTAGAATCGAAGGTTTGACCGGGCACACATACGCCCGACCCCAAGCCCGGACCGAACCGCCCTCACGAAAGTCGCCTTCATGACCGCCATTGCCAACCTCGAACAAGCCCGCTTCAACATGATCGAGCAGCAGATCCGCCCCTGGGAGGTGCTGGACCCGACGGTGCTTCACCTGCTGGCCGTCACCCGCCGCGAAGACTTCGTGCCCGCTGCGCTCAAGGCCATGGCGTGTGTTGACATGGAGATCCCGCTGCAAAACGGTGGCAAGAGTGCCAGTACTGCGGGCCAATGCATGCTGGCCCCCAAAGTCGAGGCGCGGATGCTGCAGGAACTGCATGTGCAAAAGCATGAACGCGTGCTGGAAATTGGCGCCGGCTCGGGCTACATGGCCTCGCTGCTGGGGCACCGGGCACAACAGGTGATCTCGCTGGAAATCGACCCCACGCTGTGCGAGCTGGCCCGCAGCAACCTGAAAAAATCCGGCGTCTACAACGTGGAAGTGCGCCATGCCGACGGCGCCACGGCCGAGCTGTCAGAAGGCCCCTTTGACGTGATCCTGCTGAGCGGCTCGGTGGACCATGTGCCCGCCTCCCTGCTGGCGCAACTCAAGGTCGGCGGCCGCCTGGGCGCCATCGTCGGCGATGAGCCGATGATGCGCGCGACCTTCATCACCCGCGTGGACGCCAGTGCCATCAGCACCGTGCAGCCCTGGGACACCGTAGCCCCGCGCCTCTTGAACTTTCCGCATCCCTCGCGTTTCACGTTTTGACGGCCACGCATTAAAAGACACCCCATGATCGAACAAGTCCGCCCCTCCGGTATTGCAGCCTGGCTGCAAGCATCGTCCCAAACGGCGGGCAAGACGCCCGTGGTGCTGGACGTGCGTGAGCCCTGGGAGCTGCAGAGCGCCAGCATCACGCCCGACGGCTTCACGCTGGTCGCCATCCCCATGAACGACGTGCCCGCCCGCCTGGCCGAGCTGGACCCTGCCCTGCCCGTGGCCTGCCTGTGCCACCACGGCGCGCGCAGCCAGCGGGTGGCCGCGTTTCTTGCGCAAAACGGTTTTGATCAGGTGGCCAACATCGCAGGCGGCATTGACGCCTGGTCCGCCGAACGCGACGCATCCGTGCCGCGTTATTGACGCGGCCGGCTTGCCCCCAAACACTCTCCACGCCATCACCCCCCTAGGACCATCATGAACGTGTTGCGACTGCTTCCCCTGCCCATTGCGATCGGCATGGCGTTCTCCTCTGGTGCGCAGGCCGAGAACCTGCTGGAGCTGTACCAGTCGGCCCGCGCCTTTGACGCCACCTACCAGTCGGCCAAGGCCCAGTACGACGCCAACCTGGCGCGCGCAGCGCAGGCCCGGGCCGGCCTGCTGCCCACAGCGAGCCTGGCAGCGGGCTATTCCCGGACGGACCTGAACGTGTCGGTCCCCGCCATTGCACGCGCCTTTGTGACCGAGCAGGCCAGTATCAGCGCATCGCAGCCGCTATACCGGCCCGCCAACCTGGCCACCTTCGAGCAGGGCAAGCGGCAGGTGGAGATTGCGGGGGCCCAGTTGCAGGCGGCAGAGCAGGACCTGGTGCTGCGCGTCAGCCAGGCCTACTTCGACGTGCTGGCCGCGCAAGACACCCTGGCTTTTGTGCGGGCGCAAAAGTCGGCTACTGCCGAGCAGCTGGCTTCAGCCAAGCGCAACTTTGAGGTCGGCACCTCCACCATCACCGACACCCGCGAGGCGCAGGCCCGCTACGACCTCGTGATCGCGCAGGAGATTGCGGGCGAAAATGATTTGCGGGTCAAGAAACTTGCCCTGGACACCCTCGTGGGCAAGCCCGATGCCCGGCCCAACCCGCTGGCTGTGCCCAACAGACTGCCCGTGCTGGTGCCGGACGATGTGAACGTCTGGGTCAGCCAGGTAGAAGACGCCAGCCCCGCCGTACAGCAGGCGCGGCTCAACGTGGAAGTGGCCGAACTGGAAACCAAAAAAGCTGAAGCTGGCCACAAGCCCACACTGGACCTCACCGCCAGTTACAGCAAAACGCGCAACCCCGACGGCAGCAGCACCGTGGCCACCAGCACGCGGACCAACGCCTCCGTCGTGGGCCTGGCCTTCAACTTGCCGCTGTTCGCCGGCTTTGCAGTGCAAAACCGGGTGCGCGAGACCTTGTCCCTTGCAGAAAAAGCCCGCGCAGACCTGGAAGCAGCGCGCCGCGCCGTGGCCCAGAACACCCGCGCTGCGTTCTTTGGCGTGCAGTCTGGTGTGGGACAGGTCAAGGCACTGGAAGCGGCCGAGGCGTCAAGCCAGAGCGCGCTGGACGCCAACAAGCTGGGCTACCAGGTGGGTGTGCGGATCAACATCGACGTGCTCAATTCGCAAAGCCAGTTGTTCCAGACCAAGCGCGATCTGGCGCAGGCCCGGTACAACGTGCTGCTGGGTAACTTGAGGCTGCGGCTGGCCAACGGCACCCTGAAACCGGAAGACCTGTTTGACATCAACGCCGTGCTGGCGCGCTGACCTCCAGCATCGCCGCCACCGCCTGCGCTGTCTTCAACGCCGCACCCCGGTGCTCGCCGGAAAACCTGATCGCGGCAGCTGCCACCGTCGCGCGGCGGCCTGCGTTGGCTGCCAGCCCGGTTGCCACCCGCACAGCCTCACCCATGCCGGTAACGCGGATCGCCGCGCCGGCCTCGCCCGATAGAACGGCGGCCTCTGCAAAATTGAAGGTGGACGGCCCCATCACCACCGGGCAACCACATGCCGCTGCCTCGATCAGGTTCTGGCCGCCCAAGGGCAGAAAGCTCCCGCCAAGCAGCGCCACATCAGCCAGCCCGTAATACAGCGACATCTCGCCCAGTGAGTCACCCAGCCACACATCTGCCTCCACCGGCGCCTGGACAAAGGCGCTGCGGCGCGCCACGCTGAAACCATGCTGCCCGATCAACACGGCAACCTCATCAAAGCGCTGCGGATGGCGCGGCACGATCAGCCATTGAACGGGTAGCGCACCTGGGGCCTGCGCGCTGATCGCGTCCAGCAGCAGCTTTTCCTCACCCTCACGCGAACTGGCGAACATCACCACCGCCCTGGCACTCATCGCCCGCCAGCGTTGACCCTGGGCAAGCTGTGACACATCAGGCGTCGCATCAAATTTGAGGTTGCCGGGCACGCCGCATACCTTGGCGCCGAGCGCCTTGAAACGGGTGGCGTCGTCCTGCGTCTGCGCCCAGACGCCGGCGAGCGCCCGGTAGGCGGGGCGGGACAGCCAGTCCAGCCGCAGCGCCTGGTTCAGTGACTTCTCGCTCAGCCGCCCATTGGCCAGCACAAGCGGCACCCCACGCGCCCTGCAGCCGGCCGCCAGCTGCGGCCAGACTTCGGTTTCCATGAGGATGCCGATGCGCGGGCGGAAGTGCGCAAGAAATCGGCTGACCACAGGCGCGGTATCCCAGGGCAACCAGGCCTGCACATCGCCCTCACGCAGCAGGCGCTTGCCTTCGGCGCGGCCGGTCGCTGTGCCGTGCGTGAGCAGCAAGCGCATGCCGGGTATCTGCTCACGCAGGCGTTCAATCAGGATTGCCGCCGCACGCGTCTCGCCCAGCGACACCGCATGCAACCAGACATAGCCCTCACCGGCCGGCGCAGCGTAGTGGCCGAAACGCTCGTCAACAGCTTCAAGATAGCCGGCCTCCTGCGCGCCACGGCGTGCCAGCTTCAGGCGCAGCAGCGGCTGGGCCAGGCTCAACAGCCATGAATAAAGCGTCAGAATCATGCGGCCAGCACCTGCGTCCACGCCTGCCATACGGTGGCAACGTCTGGTTCGGGGTTTGCATGAACAGCCATTTGGCGCGCAGACCCGATGGGCCCGGTGCGCCAGGCCGTGTCGAAGTTGTAGAGCTGCACATGCGGCAGGTCCAGCGCCACGGCGAGGTGGCTCAAGCCGCTGTCCACGCCGATCACGCCGCTGGTCTGCGCAAGCTGCACCGCCAGCGCGTCCAGCGACATTCGCGGCCAGACGATGGCGGCTGCCCCAAAGACCTGCGCGAGATGTTCACTGCGCGCCTGCTCCTCAGCGTTGCCATGCGGCAAGCCGAGGCGAAAGCCATCGTGAATCAAGCGGCCGCCCAGTTCGATCCAGTACTCGATGGGCCAGAGCTTGTCGCTGCGCGACGTGCCATGAACCAGGGCGACAACGCGAGGCTGCGCGGGGAAGGCGTGCAGGTGCAGGCCGTAGTCGAGCCGCCCGCCAGACGGCAGGACATCCAGCGCATACCCCAACGCGCGCGCGCAAAGTTCGCGTGATCGCGTCACGGCGTGAATATGCGGCTCGACCAACACCGCCACATCAGCCACCCAGCGAGTCGGCGCTTCATAACTGGAGCCTTCAGTCTGGTTGGCCAGCGCATAGCGCTTGCCGCGCGGCGCAAGGCGCGCGAGCCATGCAACCAGCGCTGATTTGGTCAGCCCCTGCAGGTCGATCACTGCGTCGTAGGCTTGACTTTGCAGCTCGGCCTTGAATGCCTGCCAAGCCCGCCGCGTCTGCGCGGACAGGGGCGACTTGCGCCATTGCCGCAGCTCGCATTCCACAACGCGCCCCACGCCCTCGCAGCGGCGCACCAGCGGCGCAAAGTTCTTTTCAACCACCCAGTCGATCTGCACACCGGGCACGGCACGCCGCATGTCCTGCACCGCCGGCATGACGTGGACCACGTCGCCCAGCGATGACAACTTGACCACCAATACCTTCAATGAGAAGCCTCTTCAAACGCCGCGCCGGGCTTGACGCTGCGCAGCAAAGCAAGCATCGTTGCCTGAATGCGCTCCAGCGCCGCCTGCGTCTGGCCTTCAAATCGCAGCACCAGCACCGGGGTGGTGTTGGATGCGCGGATCAGGCCAAAGCCATCCGGCCAGTCCACCCGCAAGCCGTCGATGTCCGACACCACGGCCGGCGCAGCAAACGCGCTCATTACGCCGCCGTCTTTAACGCTCGCTGCAACGCGTGCCTGCAGTTCAGCCGTGACGCGATGCGGCTCGCCCTCTTCGCACTTCACGTTCAATTCGGGGGTGGAGAAGCTGGTGGGCAACGCATTCAGCACCGCGCCCGGGTCAGCGCTGCGCGACAAAATTTCCAGCAGGCGCGCGCCGGCATACGTGCCGTCGTCAAACCCAAACCAGCGCTCCTTGAAGAAGATATGGCCGCTCATCTCGCCGCCCAGCGGCGAGTCGATTTCCTTCATCTTCGCCTTGATCAGCGAGTGGCCGGTCTTGAACATCAGCGCCTTGCCGCCCGCCGCTTCAATTGCCGGGGCCAGGCGCTGCGAGCACTTGACGTCAAACACGATGGTGCCGCCCGGCACGCGGCTGAGCACGTCCTGCGCGAACAGCATCATCTGGCGGTCGGGGTAGATGTTGTTGCCCTCGCGTGTAACGATGCCCAGGCGGTCGCCGTCGCCATCAAAGGCCAGGCCCAGCTCGGCATCGCCGGCCTTGAGCACATTGATGAGGTCACGCAGGTTCTCGGGCTTGCTCGGGTCAGGGTGGTGGTTGGGAAAATCCCCGTCCACCTCGCTGAACAGCTCCGTCACCTCGCAGCCCAGCGCGCGAAAGATCGCCGGCGCCGATGCGCCGGCAATCCCGTTGCCCGAATCGATCACGATCTTCATCGGCCGGGCCAGCTTCACATCGCCCACGATGCGGTCCTGGTAGGCGGCCGTGACGTCCACGTGGCGCACCTGGCCGGCCTGGCCCGCGGCAGCGACCGTCCAGCTTTCAGACTCCATCATGCGGCGCAGCGCCTGGATCTCGTCGCCATAAATCGCGCGGCCGGCCATCACCATCTTGAAACCGTTGTAGTCCTTGGGGTTGTGGCTGCCCGTGACCTGGATGCCACTGGTGCACAGCGTGTTGGCAGCAAAGTACAGCATGGGCGTGGTGACGCGGCCCACATCAATGACGTCCACACCGGCGGCAGCCAACCCGCGCACCAAAGCTGCGCTGATGGCCGGCCCGCTCAGACGCCCGTCACGGCCTACCGCCACCACCTTTTCGCCGGCCGCCAGGGCCACCGTGCCAAAGGACTTGCCCAGCGCCTCGGCCAGTTCTTCAGTCAAGGTGGCGGGCACGACGCCGCGAATGTCATAGGCCTTGAATACGGTGGGGGACAGCTGCATGGGGGTTGGTTCTCCGCGGGGGATGTGGGGCTGAAAGGGTCGGGCCTGATTGTAGGGTTGGGTGGGCGCCTCGCCGCACGGGAAGATGTCCGTAAACGGCCGGTCCTGCTGTAGGCGCGGCCTATGATTGACGCCATGAACACCGCAGACCGCATTGCACAGCGCACCGCCGACA
>JACMQX010000113.1 GCA_014376765.1 Ramlibacter sp.
GTGAACCTGGCCAATGGCAATCAGTACGTGCTGTCGCAGGTATTTTTGCCGGAGTATCTCAGCCAGGTGCTGGCGCAGACCCAGCCGCCCTCCAACTGGCTGATCGGTTTGTTTGACCAGCGCGGGGTGACGATTGCCCGCACGCACAAGGCGCAGGAGTTCGTGGGCAAACCCGCCAATGCGCTATTGGTGGCGGCTTTCCAAAACCGATCCACTGGCGAGCTGCTTCATGTAAGCCGCGAGGGCATCGATGTGTTTGACGTGTTCATGCGCTCGCCGATGACCGGATGGACTTTGGCCATTGGCGTGCCGGTGGCCGATCTGGACGCGCCTGCCCTCACTGCGGTGACGCTGGCCTCGCTCGGGCTGCTTTTCACCCTGTTGGTGGGGGTGTGGCTGGCCCTGGGCAATGGCCGGCGGCTGGCTGACTCCATCAGTCGCGCGGCCGAGGCTGCAGCCATGATCGGCCATGCGCAAATCGAGCCCGCCAGGGGTCTGCGGCTGGCTGAAATCAAGCGGCTGCACGAGGCCATGCGCCAGGCCCATCAGGACCTGATGCGTGAGAAAGAGGCCCGCGCTGAAGCCGAGGCCGGCCGCGCAGCGCTGTATGCGAGCGAGCAGACAGCGCGCGCGCTGGCCGAGTCGCAGAACAAGGCCAAGGATGACTTCCTGGCCATGCTGGGGCATGAACTGCGCAACCCGCTAAGCGCCATTGCCGGTGCGGTGGAGGTGGTCAGGCTGCGCGGCGTTGAGCCCGCCGCAGGGGGGCCTGCCGCCGCACAGGACAATGCGGCCCGGGAATCGGCGATCCAGCATGCGCACGAAGTGATCGCACGGCAGACGGGGCACCTCTCGCACATCGTGGACGACCTGCTGGATGTAAGCCGCGTCATGAGCGGCAAGATCCGCCTGACGCTCGAGCCGGTGGACCTGTCGGTCAAGGTGCAGCGCGCGCTGGACACGTTGTACGCGGCCGGCCGCAGCGGCGCGCACACCGTGCAGTTGCAGCTGGAAGAGGCCTGGATCAGTGCTGACATCACGCGGCTGGACCAATCCGTGTCCAACCTGCTGGTCAATGCCTTCAAGTACACCCCTGCCGGGGGCACGGTCAGCGTGCAGGTGCAGGCGCTGGGGGACGAGGCTGTGCTGACAGTGACGGACACCGGTGTGGGAATAGAGGGTTCTCTGCTGCCCAGTATTTTTGATGTGTTTGTGCAGGGCACACCGGCGCTGGACCGGGCGCAGGGCGGCCTCGGTATCGGGCTGTCACTGGTCAAGCAGCTGATGGGTTTGCACGGCGCCAGCATCACGGCTGCCAGTGACGGCCCGGGTACTGGCAGCACCTTTGTGGCGCGGTTTGCGCGCACCGCCAAGCCGCCTGAGGCGCCGGAGCCACCAGAGCCACCAGAGCCACCAGAGCAGCTTGCGCCGGCGGCACAGATCAGCCTGCGCGTCCTGCTGGTGGAGGACCAACCTGACGCACGCGAGACCCTGTGCGAGCTGCTGCAGATGAGCGGTCATGCGTGCGTCACAGCGGCAGACGGCCCGCAGGGCGTCGCCACGGCCGCAAAGGAACTGCCCGATGTGGCCATCATCGATATTGGTCTGCCCGGCCTCAATGGTTACGAGGTGGCAGCGTGCCTGCGGACGAACCCGGCCACGCGCGGTATCAAGTTGGTGGCGCTGACTGGTTATGGCCAGCAGCAGGACCGCCTGCGCGCCCTGGACGCGGGCTTTGACACCCACCTGACCAAGCCGGTCAACGTGACGCAGATGCTGGCGCTGCTGCAGGAGCTCGGCGCACGGGGCTGAGCCAGTGCCCTATGGTGTCGTCCGGAGCGCACAGACATCACTGCGCCCCGGGATGACGTAACCGGCCATCTCGCACGGCGCTGCGACAATCACATGAGTCATGCAGCCTACCGCGCTTTACCACTGTGCCTTCTACCAATTCGCCGAGATCGGCGATGTGCAAGCAGCCGTGCACGAGCTGCGGCGGCTGACCCACGGGCTGAACGGCAGCGTGCTGGTGGCAGCTGAAGGCATCAACGGTGCTGTGGCGGGAGAGCCTGCAGCACTAGATGTGTTTGAAGCTGCGCTGCTGGCCAGCCCTGTGTTCAATGGCCGGCTGCAAGGCATGGCCTTCAAACGAAGTGCCTGCACCACGGCGCCCTTTGCCCGCATGAAGGTGCACCACAAGCACGAGATCGTGGCGGTGGGTGTGCCGGCCCAGGCCGTGCCCCTGGGCAGCCAGCTGGCGCCGCAGGCCTGGCGCGAACTCATTGCGCAGGACGACGTGGTGGTGCTGGACAACCGCAACAGCTTTGAATACCGCCTCGGCCATTTCAGGGGCGCCGTTGATCCGCAGGTGTCGAGCTTTCGCGACTTCCCCCGGTATGTGCAGGCCCATGCGCAGGCGTGGGCCGCCGCCGGCAAGCGCGTGGCAATGTACTGTACCGGCGGCATCCGCTGCGAAAAAACCAGCGGCTGGATGCAGGGCCTGGGGCTGACGGTGTACCAGCTGGAAGGCGGCATCCTCAACTACTTCCAGGCCATGCCCGATGCGGCGCGGGACTGGCAGGGCGAGTGCTTTGTGTTTGACAACCGCATCGCGCTGGACACCCACCTGAACGAGACACCGACCACGCTGGAAGACGTCTACCAGGGCGAGCCCGACGGGGAGTGGCGCATGGCGCGTGCGCGGCGGTTGCAGGCGGGGGTTGAAGTGCCGCAGCTTCCAGAGACAGGCCGGAGCGGCTAGTGCGGCAAGACCTGCTCGACCTGCCGGCAAAAAACGGGGTCGGCGCCAGCTGCGTGGCGCTTCCGCCTGGCGAGTGGCCCACCCTTCTTGATTTTCTGGCGCAGCAGTTCCCGGCCATTGCCCGTGCCGAATGGCAAGGCCGCATGCTGCGGGGCGACGTGCTGGACGCGCAAGGCGCGATGTTGCAGCCCGACACGCCCTACCGGCCACGAGCCCGCGTTTACTACTACCGCGACCTGCCGCAGGAGCCGCGCATTCCGTTTGATGAAACCGTGATCTTCCAGGACGAGTACCTGGTTGTCGCTGACAAGCCGCATTTTTTGCCGGTAACGCCCGGCGGCCGTTACTTGCAGGAAACGCTGCTGGTGCGCCTGAAACGCCGCCTGGGGATTGAGGCCCTGGCACCCGTGCACCGGATTGACCGGGAGACGGCGGGGCTGGTGCTGCTGGCTGTGCGGCCCGACACACGGGACGCCTATTCAGCGCTGTTCCGTGACCGCGCAGTGCACAAAACCTATGAGGCCATTGCGCCCTGGCGTGCAGACCTGGCGTTCCCCATGGTCTACCGCAGCCGGCTGGTGGAAGGCGAGTCCTTCATGACGATGCGCGAGGCACCGGGCCAGCCCAATTCGGAAACACTGATTGATGTGGTCGAGCGGCAAGGCGACATGGCCCGTTACCGCCTGGAGCCGCACACCGGCCGCAGGCACCAGTTGAGGGTGCAGATGGCGGCGCTGGGCCTGCCCATCGTTCATGACCAGATGTACCCGCAGCTGCAACCGGAGGCCGCGCAAGGGGAGCTGGCTGACTACAGCCGGCCGCTGAAGCTGCTGGCGATGTCTCTTGCTTTCACCGACCCGGTGACCAAAGAGGCGCGGCGTTTTGAAAGCGCGCTGCGGCTGGACTTCGACTGAAATCTTGCCCGTCTCCCGAAGGGAGAGGGAACTGGTAAGGGATCAGGCTACTTCTGGATCGCGATCAACTCGATTTCAAACGTCAGCGTCGCGCCGGGCGGCACTGCGTTGCCGGCGCCACGGTCGCCGTAGGCAGTGGCCGGCGGGCAGGTGAGGGGGGCTTTGCCGCCGTCCTTGATTTTCTGCACGCCTTCAGTCCAGCACGGGATCACGCGCGACAACGGGAAGGTGGCGGGCTGGCCGCGCTTGTAGGAGCTGTCAAATTCCTTGCCGTCCACCAGGGTGCCGCGGTAGTGCACCTGCACTGTGTCGCTGGCCTTGGGGCTGTCGCCCTTGCCTTCAGCGGTGTGCACGATCTTCACGCCTGAGGGCAGGGTCTCGGTTTTGGCGGCAGCAGCCGGAGCCGGAGCCGGAGCCGGAGCCTGGGCGAAGGCAGTGGCGCACAGGGCAGAAGCGGCGATCAGGGCGAAGGTAAATTTCATGCAGGAGCTTTCTTTCAAAGGCACAAGGGATGCTGGTGCAGCGGATTTTAGGCGGTGGATGAATGCCCCTTTGGCTTCAGCCCTGACCCAACCCTCTCCCGCATGCGGCAGAGGGAGCCCGGCGCAAGCCGAAGTGCGGGGGCCGACTTAAAATCATGTCTTTCACCATTTCACTCCCGCGCGCACCCGCGCCAGCACCAGTACCCATGAGCGCCTTCAGCGAACAGACCGTCCTTTCCGTCAAGCACTGGACCGACCGCCTCTTTACCTTCACCACCACCCGCGAGACCGCCGTGCGGTTCTCCAACGGCCACTTCACCATGATCGGCCTGCAGGTCAATGGCAAGCCCTTGCTGCGTGCCTACAGCATCGTCAGCGCCAACTATGAGGACCACCTGGAGTTCCTCAGCATCAAGGTGCCTGACGGCCCGCTCACCTCGCGCCTGCAGCATGTGCAGCCGGGCGACAAAATCATCGTCGGGCGCAAGCCCACCGGCACGCTGGTGACGGACTACCTCCTGCCGGGCAAGCGCCTCATCATGTTTGCCACCGGCACGGGCCTGGCGCCGTTCATGAGCATCGTTCGCGACCCCGACACCTATGAACGCTACGAGCAGGTGGTGCTGGTGCACGGCGTGCGCACGGTGGATGAACTGGCCTATCACGACCTGCTGGTCGACCACCTGCCCCAGCATGAAATCCTGGGCGACCTGGTCAGCGGAAAACTGCGGTACTACCCCACAGTGACGCGCGAGGCCTTTCGTAATACCGGCCGCGTGACGGAGCTGCTGCGCAGTGGCAAATTGTTTGACGACCTGCAGTTGCCTCAACTGAATGTTGAGGATGACCGCGTCATGATCTGCGGCAGCCCCGCCATGCTGCGCGACCTGCGCGTTATTTTGGAGGAGCGCGGCTTTGATGAAGGCAATACCTCTACGCCCGGCCACTTTGTGGTGGAACGGGCGTTTGCAGAAAAATAGCGCGGAGACTGCCGCTGCGCGCGGCCGCCCCTGTATCCTTGTATACATTTAATTACAAGTGAGGCAGTCATGTTGAATGCGCAGATGCTCCTTGAACCCGTGGTGTCCGCACTGGACAGCCTGGGCATTGCAGCATGCGTGTTCAACGAAGACGACACCACGCTCCTGTGGAACCGCACCTTCCTGCAGTTTTTCCCGGAACATGACGGCCTGATTCATGCCGGCGAGCACTACAGCGAGAACCTGCGCCGCTTCTACAGCAACCGGCTGAACGGCAAGGAACTCGACCAGATCGACAAACTTGTCGAGGGTGGCATTGCGCGGCACCGCTCCCAGCAACAGCCTTTCAGCTTTGAGCATCGTGGCCTCGTGCTGAAGGTAGCGAGCCTGCCTGTTCCGCGTGTTGGGCGTATCCGCATCTGGACGGCGGACACGGCGTATGTGGGGCATCCTGCGCCCGTAACCGGAGCCGCCCCGCATGCTGGCAAGCAGACCCAGGCCGCCAGCCCTGCTGGCGCACAGTTGCCAGACCAGGCCAGGCTGCTGCGCCATCTGGCCGACGGCATCATGATGCTGGACGAGTCCGGTTGCATCAGCTGGGTCAACGAGCAGTTTCACCTGCTGTACGGTTTGCCTGACACCGCCACCGTGACCGGCCTGCGATTTGAAGAGGTGTATGCCATGGCCTGGCGCGAATGCCACGACGACAGCGCCCTGCAGTACGAACGAAGCGCCGCCACTTTGGTCAACAACCTGCGTTATGTCGGTATGCCCTTCCAGCTGCCCTTGCCCGACGGGCGCTGGGTCCGGGTGATTGGCCAGCGCGGGCCGCAGGGCATGGGTTATTACTCGCATGTGGACACTACCGTCTTCAACCGCCAGAGGAGCGAGCTGCAGGAAAAAACCTCCTTGCTGGAAACGACGCTCAGCAGCATCAGCCAGGGCATTTTCATGGTCGGGCCCGACGGCCGGCTCATCTCCTGGAACCGCAAAATCGCAGAAATGCTGGAGTTGCCGGAAACCCTGCTGGCCACCTTTCCCACGGTGGCCGAGATCACGCACTTCCAGCGGAGCCGGGGCGATTTTGGCAATGACAGCGTCACTTTCGTGGAAAACCACGCGCGTGACTACGTGGCAGCAGGCGGGCAAGGCCCGATCCCCGAGCGTTACCTGCGCAAGACCCGGACCGGGCGTGTGTACGAGGTGCAAACCCAGCAACTGGCCAACGGCGGGATGGTGCGCACCTTCTCTGACGTGACCGACCACGTACAGGCGCAAGACGAGATCCGCCGCCTGAACCGGGAGCTTGAAGAAAGGGTGCGCCAACGCACCAGCGAGCTGGCCGGCGCGCACAAGGAGCTGGAATCGTTCGCCCATTCGATTGCGCATGACCTGCGCCAGCCGCTCAGCTCCATTGACGGATTCAGCGCGCTGCTTTCAGGCCTGACCCCGAGTGAAACCTCCACACCTGCGCATCACTATGTGGACCGCATCCGCGCCGGTGTGCGGCAGATGAGCGCACTGACCGACGGGCTGTTGTCGCTGGCCTACCTCTCGCGCCGAAAGCTCAACTGGGCCGACCTGGACCTGGGCGACGTGGCCGATGAGGTCCTGAAGGCCCTTACCGCGCGCGAGCCGCTGCGCCTTGTGAATCTGAATGTGCAGCGCGGCATGCGCGTTCGCGCCGAGCCGGTGCTGATGTGCCAGGTGATGGAGAACCTGCTGGAGAACGCCTGGAAGTTCACCGCGCGCAACCCGCAGGCTGACATCTCGGTGGGCAGCGAGACGGGCGAGGGCGGTGAGACGGTGTATGTGGTGCGCGACAACGGTGTGGGCTTTGACATGGCCTATGCCGGCAAGCTGTTCGGCGCCTTCCAGCGCCTGCATTCGCCGACGGATTTTCCGAGCATGGGCATTGGCCTGGCGATTGTTCACCGCATCATCGCGCGCCACGGCGGGCGCACCTGGGCCGAAGGGGTGCCCGGGCAGGGTGCCACGTTTTATTTCACGCTCGGGAGCGAGGAAAGTTAGTGGGCCGCTTCCATGCGCTGGACGCGGTGCGCGCCATGGCGTTGTTGCTGGGCATCGTGCTGCACGCCTGCATGTCGTTTTTGCCGGCGATGCGCGAGATCGGCTTTCCGGTGGTCGACGACTCGTCCAGCGAAGTGCTTAACGCCCTGTTCCTGCTGATCCACATGTTCCGCATGCCGCTGTTCTTTGTCATGGCGGGGTACTTTGCGCGCCTTGTGGTGCAGCGCAGGGGCGTGGCTGCATTTGCCCGCGACCGGCTGCTTCGGATTGTGCGGCCGTTGGTGCTGGGCTGGATTGTCATCGTGCCGCTCACCGGCGGCATTCTTTATGCGGTGGCGCAGCAGGAGAACAAGCCGCTCTTCCACCCCAACATACCGCCGGGCTCGGCACTTCAGTTTCCGCTGGCGCACTTGTGGTTTTTATATGTGCTGGTGCTGGTGTACATCGGCTTCATGACGCTGCGGTGGATGAGCCTGCTGTGGCTGGGCCGGCATGACCGCCTGCTGCCTGCGCTGCGCAAAGTGGACGCCGTGGTGCATGGACTGGTTGCGTTCCCGGTGGGCGTGTTGGTGCTGGCGGCGCCGTTGGCGTTTGCGCTGTACCACTATGAATGGTGGTGGGTGTCCCTTGGCATCCCGACGCCTGACTATTCATTGCTGCCGAATCCGCCGGCGCTTGTTGGCTACGGGCTGGCCTTCACCCTGGGCTGGTCGATGCAAAGGCAGCCTGGCCTGCTGCTCACGCTGGCGCGGCTGTGGTTGGACTACCTGTTGCTGGGCAGCACGCTTACGTTCGCGTGCGTGGCCATAGCGGGCACTTCCATGGCGGCCGTCATCACCGGGCCGGCCGAGCGCATGGTCTATGCGCTGTGCTACTGCGCGGCGAGCTGGTGCTGGATCTTTGCGCTGACGGGCGCTGCCGTCCGCTTCATGCCGCAAGAGAACCTGCGCTGGCGCTACCTGGCCGACGCGTCTTACTGGATGTACCTGGTCCACCTGCCACTGGTGTTTGCGTTGCAGGCACTGGTGATGCACTGGCCGCTGCACTGGAGCCTGAAGTTTGCAGGTGTATTGATACTGGCCCTGGCATTGCCGCTGCTCAGCTACAAACACCTTGTGCGTCACACCTGGCTGGGAAAAATGCTCAACGGGCGACGCTATCCTGCCAACGGGGCGGCAGTGCCTGCGCAGTAAATAAACTGACCTGGCACTGCTGCCGCAACCAAGAGTCTCATGATCCTGCCTTCAACACTTCGCGAATTAACCCGGCAGTTCCCGCGCAGCGGCAGGCTTGAACGTATCTTGCTGCGCCCGGCGCGTCACGCACCGACGCTGGTGGTGGAA
>JACMQX010000114.1 GCA_014376765.1 Ramlibacter sp.
AAGCCTTCCTTGTCGGCGTCCAGGATGGCAACCAGTGACAGCTCGGGAATGTCCAGGCCCTCGCCCAGCAGGTTGGTGCGCACCAGCACGTCAAATCCGCCCAGCCGCAGGTCCCGCAAAATCTCCACCCGCTCAACTGTGTCCACATCGCTGTGCAGATAGCGCACCTTGACGCCGTTGTCGGCCAGGTAGTCGGTCAGCTGCTCGGCCATGCGCTTGGTCAGGGTGGTGATCAGCACGCGCTCATTTTTCTCGACGCGGATGCGGATCTCCTGCAGCACGTCGTCTACCTGGTTGGTGGCGGGGCGCACTTCGACTTCCGGGTCCACGAGGCCCGTGGGCCGCACCAGTTGCTCCACCACCTGGCCGGCATGCTCTTTTTCATAAGCGGCCGGCGTCGCCGACACGAAGATCGCCCGGCGCATCCGCTTTTCAAACTCCTCGAACTTGAGGGGCCGGTTGTCCAGCGCCGAAGGCAGCCGGAAGCCGTACTCCACCAGCGTGGTCTTGCGCGCGCGGTCGCCGTTGTACATGGCGTTGAGCTGGCCGATCATCTGGTGGCTCTCGTCCAGGAACATGATCGCGTCCTTGGGCATGTAGTCGGTCAGCGTACTGGGCGGGTCGCCGGGCATGGCGCCCGAAAGGTGGCGCGTGTAGTTTTCAATGCCTTTGCAGTGGCCGATCTCGGTGAGCATCTCCAGGTCAAACCGGGTGCGCTGCTCCAGGCGCTGCGCCTCGACCAGTTTGCCCATGCCGACCAGTTCCTTCAGCCGCTCGGACAGCTCGAACTTGATGGTCTCAATGGCCCCCACCACCTTGTCGCGCGGCGTCACATAGTGGCTGGACGGGTAGACGGTGAAGCGCGGGATTTTCTGGCGCACACGGCCGGTGAGCGGGTCGAACAGCTGGAGGCTTTCGATCTCGTCGTCAAACAACTCGACGCGGATGGCAAGCTCGCTGTGCTCGGCCGGGAACACATCGATCGTGTCGCCGCGCACGCGGAACTTGCCGCGGCTGAAGTCCTGGTCGTTGCGCTGGTATTGCATGTGGATCAGCCGCGCGATCACATCGCGCTGGTTGAGCTTGTCGCCAGTGCGCAGCGTCATGATCATCTGGTGGTAGCTCTGCGGCTCGCCAATGCCGTAGATGGCCGACACCGTGGCCACAATCACAACGTCGCGCCGCTCCAGGATGCTCTTGGTGCACGACAGGCGCATCTGCTCGATGTGCTCGTTGATGGCGGAGTCCTTCTCGATGAACAGGTCGCGCTGCGGCACATAGGCCTCGGGCTGGTAGTAGTCGTAATAGCTCACGAAGTACTCCACGGCGTTCTTGGGAAAGAATTCGCGGAACTCGCTGTACAGCTGGGCGGCCAGCGTCTTGTTGGGCGCAAACACGATGGCCGGGCGGCCCAGCCGCGCAATCACATTGGCCATGGTGAAGGTCTTGCCCGAGCCGGTGACGCCCAGCAGGGTCTGGAACACCTCCCCGTCGTTGACGCCTTCCACCAGTTTTTCAATCGCCTTGGGCTGGTCTCCCGCAGGCGGGTAGGGCATGAACAACTCGAAGGGCGAATCAGGAAAGCTGACGAACTCGCCTTTTGTGGGTTCAACAATCATTTCAGTGAGGAGATCGGCGGCTTGAGTCATTTTGGGTAGGGTCGGGGCTTTGGGCATAGCCCTTAAAATTGGGGCCAATCCGGCAGGTTACAACACGACCGGCACATTTCGCTACTGACAACTTCCAAGGACTTGCACATGTCTCTTTTCACCGCTGTCGAGATGGCCCCGCGTGACCCCATCCTCGGCCTCAACGAGCAATTTGCCACCGACGCCAACCCCAACAAGGTCAATCTGGGCGTCGGCGTGTACTTCGACGACAACGGCAAGCTTCCCCTGCTCGAATGCGTGCAAGCCGCAGAAAAGCAGATGATGGCCGACCCCAAGGCCCGTGGTTACCTGCCGATTGACGGTATCGCCGCCTATGACCAGGCCGTCAAAAACCTGGTGTTTGGCGCCGGCAGTGAACCCGTGACGTCCGGCCGCGTGGCCACGGTGCAAGGCATTGGCGGCACCGGCGGCCTGAAGATCGGCGCCGACTTCCTGCGCCACCTCAACCCAAAGGCCAAGGTGCTGATCAGCGACCCGAGCTGGGAAAACCACCGCGCCCTGTTTACCCAGGCGGGATTCACGGTTGAAACCTACCCCTATTACGACGCGGCCACGCGCGGCATCAACTTCAACGGCATGCTGGCGGCTTTGAACGCAGCGCCCGCTGGCACCGTCGTTGTGCTGCACGCCTGCTGCCATAACCCGACCGGTTACGACATTACCCCCGAGCAGTGGGACCAGGTGATTGCCGCCGTGATGGCCAAGGGCCTGGTGGCCTACCTGGACATGGCCTACCAGGGCTTTGGCTACGGCATCAAGGAAGACGGGATGGCGGTGCAGAAGTTTGTGGACGCGGGCCTGACTTTCTTGGTTTCTACCTCGTTTTCCAAAAGCTTCAGCCTGTATGGCGAGCGCGTGGGCGCCCTGAGCGTGCTGTGCACCGACAAGGAAGAATGCTCGCGCGTACTCAGCCAGCTGAAAAT
>JACMQX010000115.1 GCA_014376765.1 Ramlibacter sp.
CGGCCAAAGCGCATGCGTTGATGGAGTCGAACGAGCACATCGGGAAGATCGTGCCCACGTGGTGAACAACATGAAGAAGCTGATCGCGGGCAACTGGAAGATGAATGGCAGCCTGGCCAGCAACGAGGCCTTGCTCAAGGCCGTCCAGGCGGGCCTGGGCGCGGCGGTGTGCGAAGTGGCTGTGTGTGTGCCTGCGGTGTATTTGGCGCAAGTGCAGGGTCTGCTCGCAGCGCACGCGTTACTGGGATCCGGCAGCCAGGTGAGCCTTGGCGCACAGGATGTATCGGCGCAGGAGCAGGGCGCTTTTACCGGGGAGATGTCCGCTGCCATGCTCCGCGAGTTCGGCGTGCGTTATGCGCTCGTCGGGCATTCGGAGCGGCGGCAGTACTGCGGCGAGACGGATGCAGGGGTGGCCGCCAAGGCCAAGGCCGCGCTGGCGCAGGGCATCACGCCGATCGTCTGCGTAGGAGAGTCCCTGACTGAACGCGAAGCGGGCCTTACCGCCGATGTGGTCAAGCGGCAACTTGCGGCGGTGGTGCACGAGTGTGGCCACTGCATCACTGAAATCGTGGTGGCCTATGAACCCGTGTGGGCCATCGGCACCGGCAAGACCGCCACGCCCGAGCAGGCCCAAGAGGTACATGCCCTGCTGCGTGCCCAGTTGCACGCCGCAACCACGCATGAGCGGCGCGTGAAGATTCTCTATGGCGGCAGCATGAACGCTGCCAATGCGGCGCAGTTACTGGCGCAGCCTGATATTGACGGCGGTCTCATCGGCGGCGCGTCGCTCAAGGCGCAGGATTTTTTAACCATCATTGCAGCGGCTCATTGAGCGGCCGTCACGCAAGACCCCAAGACAACGAAATTCAGGAGTGGATAAATGAGCGTTTTTCTCAACATAATTCTTGCCGTGCAGATGCTGACGGCCCTGGGCATGATCGGCCTCATCCTGGTGCAACATGGCAAGGGTGCCGACATGGGTGCGGCGTTTGGCAGCGGTGGCTCGGGCAGCCTGTTTGGTGCCAGCGGCAGTGCCAACTTCCTCTCGCGCTCCACGGCAGTGCTGGCCGGCGTCTTTTTTGCCTGCACTCTGGCACTGGCCTATTTCGGCAACCTGCGTCCTGCAGGCTCGGGTAGCGTGCTGGAAGGCGTGCCTGTAAGCGCTCCGGCACCAGCACCTGCCGCTTCCGGTGCTGCACAGATTCCGGGCAGCTCGCCGGCACCCGCTGGCACCAGCGCGCCTGCTGCCCGAGCCGCACCCGTGGCATCTGGCGCGGCGCAGATTCCAGGCAAGTAATTCGCAGGCAAAAACACCTTCTTTTACGGGAGGAACGCAAGTGTTTTCAGGGTAAACTCTTAGCTTGTCTGGAAAGCAAAAAGCCTGCAAAGGCGCCTCATGCGATCCATGCAAAAAACCGCGGTCGTGGTGAAATTGGTAGACACGCTATCTTGAGGGGGTAGTGGCGAAAGCTGTGCGAGTTCGAGTCTCGCCGACCGCACCAGTTGCTAAAAGCCTACCGGCCCGTCCGGGGGGCTCATGTAATGCCCCCACCCGATGAACTTCGTTTCCCGATGAACCTCGACCAGTACCTGCCCGTCTTCCTGTTCATCCTGGTCGGCATTGGTGTAGGTGTTGCGCCTCAGGTGCTGGGCTTCATCTTCGGCCCGAATCGCCCGGACGCCGAAAAAAACTCCCCTTACGAATGCGGCTTTGAAGCGTTTGAAGACGCCCGGATGAAGTTCGACGTGCGTTACTACCTCGTCGCCATTCTGTTCATCCTGTTTGACCTCGAAATCGCCTTTCTTTTCCCTTGGGCCGTCTCGCTCAAGGAAATTGGCGCGACCGGCTTCTGGGCCATGATGATTTTCCTCGGCATCCTGGTTGTGGGATTTGCCTACGAGTGGAAAAAAGGCGCCCTGGACTGGGAATGACGCCGGCAACGGCAAGGAATTAAAGTCATGGCAATCGATGGAATTTTGAAAGAAGGCCTGGTCACCACCACGGTGGATTCAGTGATCAACTGGGCCAAGACCGGCTCGCTCTGGCCCATGACGTTCGGTTTGGCCTGCTGCGCTGTCGAGATGATGCACGCGGGCGCGGCACGCTACGACATTGACCGCTTCGGCATGTTGTTTCGCCCCAGCCCCCGCCAGTCCGACTTGATGATCGTGGCCGGCACTCTGTGCAACAAGATGGCGCCGGCCCTGCGCAAGGTCTATGACCAGATGCCCGAGCCGCGCTGGGTGCTCTCAATGGGCTCGTGCGCCAACGGCGGCGGCTACTACCACTACAGCTATTCCGTGGTGCGCGGCTGCGACCGCATCGTCCCGGTGGACGTGTACGTGCCGGGCTGCCCGCCCACCGCCGAAGCATTGCTTTACGGAATCATCCAGCTGCAGCAAAAGATCCGCCGCAACCAGACCATTGCGCGCGCCTGAGGACCTTCATGACCGCTTTTGCCGTTAATCCTGAAGCTTTGAAAGAGGCTGTTGCCGCAGCGCTGGGCGACATGGCCTTGCGTATCACCCTGCGCCTGGGGGAAGTCGAGGCCGTCGTGTCTCCGCAAAACTACCTGGCCGCTGCCACGCTGTTGCGCGATCACCCCACCTGCAAGTTCGAGCAACTGATCGACCTGTGCGGCGTTGACTATTCCGAGTACAAGATGGGCGCTTGGGACGGCGCGCGCTTTTGCGTGGTGACGCACTTGCTGTCTATCAGCTTCAACCAGCGCCTGCGCCTGAAGGTGTTCGCTCTTGATGACGAGCTGCCCGTGGTGGCCTCGATCAACGAGGTGTGGGGCGCTGCCAACTGGTACGAACGGGAAGCATTCGACTTGTATGGCATCGTTTTTGAAGGTCATAACGATCTGCGCCGAATCCTGACTGACTACGGTTTCATCGGCCACCCATTCCGCAAGGACTTCCCGACCTCTGGCTATGTCGAAATGCGCTACGACGCCGAGCAAAAACGCGTGATCTACCAGCCGGTCACGATTGAGCCGCGCGAGATCACTCCGCGCATCATCCGTGAAGACAACTACGGCGGCATCAACTGATGGCTGAAATCAAGAACTACACGCTGAACTTTGGCCCCCAGCACCCTGCAGCCCATGGCGTGCTGCGCCTTGTGCTGGAACTGGACGGAGAAGTCATCCAGCGCGCCGATCCGCACATTGGCCTCTTGCACCGCGCCACAGAAAAGCTGGCCGAAAGCAAGACCTACATCCAGTCGCTGCCCTACATGGACCGGCTGGACTACGTGTCGATGATGTGCAATGAGCATGCCTACTGCCTGGCCATTGAAAAATTGATGGGCATCACCGTGCCCGAGCGCGCGCAGTACATCCGCGTGATGTTTGCCGAGATCACCCGTTTGCTCAACCACCTGTTGTGGCTCGGCGCGCACGGCCTCGACTGCGGCGCGATGAACATGCTGATTTACTGCTTCCGCGAGCGTGAAGACCTGTTTGACATGTACGAGGCTGTCTCCGGCGCCCGCATGCATGCAGCCTACTTCCGCCCGGGCGGTGTCTACCGAGACCTGCCCGACAGCATGCCGCAGTACAAGGCGAACAAGATCCGAAATGCGCGCGCAATCAGTCAGCTCAATGAGAACCGCCAAGGCACGTTGCTGGACTTCATCGAAGACTTCACCAAGAGCTTTCCGCACTATGTGGACGAATACGAAACCCTGCTGACGGACAACCGCATCTGGAAGCAGCGCACCGTCGGTATCGGCGTGGTGTCGCCCGAGCGCGCCTTGAATCTCGGCTTCACCGGCCCGATGTTGCGCGGCTCCGGCTTTGCCTGGGATCTGCGCAAGAAGCAGCCCTATGACGTGTACGACCGCATGGAGTTCGACATCCCTGTCGGCAAGACCGGCGACTGTTACGACCGCTATTTGGTGCGCGTGGAAGAAATGCGCCAGTCCAACCGCATCATCAAACAGTGCATTGACTGGCTGCGCGTGAACCCCGGCCCGGTCATCACCGACAACCACAAGGTGGCTCCGCCGGACCGCGAATCCATGAAGGCCAATATGGAAGAGTTGATCCACCACTTCAAGCTCTTCACCGAAGGCATGCGCGTTCCTGAAGGTCAGGCTTATGCGGCAGTCGAGCATCCCAAGGGCGAGTTTGGCATCTACATCGTGAGCGATGGGGCCAACAAGCCTTACCGCCTGAAGATCCGCGCGCCGGGCTTTCCGCACCTGGCGGCATTGGACGAAATGGGCCGTGGCCACATGATTGCCGACGCCGTGGCGATCATCGGCACCATGGACATCGTGTTCGGAGAGATTGATCGATGATTCCTGAGCAATACCAAGCGCGCTTTGACCGCGAAATCGCAAAGTACCCTGCCGAGCAGAAACAGTCCGCCGTGATGGCGTGCCTGGCCATCGTGCAGCAGCAGGAGGGTTGGGTCAGCACTGGCACCGAGAAGATGGTGGCCGACTACCTGAACATGGCACCCATCGCCGTGCATGAGGTCACCACCTTCTACAACATGTACAACCAGCAGCCGGTGGGCAAGTTCAAGCTCAACGTCTGCACCAACCTGCCGTGCCAGTTACGCGACGGGCAGAAGGCCTTACACCACCTGGAGCACAAGCTGGGCATCCACATGGGTGAGACCACGCCGGATGGCCTGTTCACCCTGCAGCAAAGCGAGTGCCTGGGCGCTTGCGCCGACTCGCCGGTGATGCTGGTGAATGACCGCACCATGTGTAGCTTTATGAGCAACGACAAGCTCGACCAGCTGATTGACGGGTTGAAAGGAGCACAGGCATGAACGCCGAACAAGTACTTTTACAGTTCCAGGCTACCGGGGTGCAGACCTGCTTCCACGGCCGACACATCAGCCCGCAGATTTATGCAGACCTCAATGGCACCAACTGGCGCCTGAAGGACTATGAGTCGCGCGGTGGCTATGAAGCGCTCAAGAAGGTGCTGGGCGCCGGCGCGGCTGACGGAGCCACAGGCGGCCCGGAGCCGATGACGCAAGACCAGGTCATTGCCACGGTCAAGGAATCCAGCCTGCGTGGCCGCGGCGGCGCAGGCTTTCCCACTGGGCTCAAGTGGAGCTTCATGCCCCGCCAGTTCCCCGGCCAGAAATACCTCGTGTGTAACTCTGATGAAGGCGAGCCGGGCACTTGCAAGGACCGTGACCTGTTGCAATACAACCCGCACCAGGTGATTGAAGGCATGTGCATTGCCGCCTATGCGATGGGCATCAGCGTGGGCTACAACTACATTCATGGCGAAATCTTTGACAGCTATGACCGGTTTGAAGAAGCGCTGGAAGAAGCCCGCGCCGCCGGCTATCTCGGCGACGGGATCATGGGCAGCAAGTTCAGCTTCCAGCTGCATGCAGCGCACGGCTTTGGCGCCTACATCTGCGGCGAGGAAACCGGCTTGCTTGAATCGCTGGAAGGCAAGAAGGGCCAGCCGCGCTTCAAGCCACCGTTCCCGGCCAGCTTTGGCCTGTACGGCAAGCCCACAACGATCAACAACACAGAGACCTTTGCTGCAGTGCCCTGGATCATCCGCAATGGTGGCGCGGCATATCTTGCGTGCGGCAAGCCCAATAACGGCGGCACCAAGATCTATTCGGTCTCGGGCGACGTGGAGTTGCCGGGCAACTATGAAGTGCCGATGGGCACGCCGTTCAGCAAGCTGCTCGAGCTGGCAGGCGGTGTGCGCAAGGGCCGTACCCTCAAGGCCGTGATCCCTGGCGGCTCGTCTTCCCCGGTGCTGCCGGGCAGCATCATGATGGACGTCACCATGGACTATGACTCCATCGCCAAGGCGGGCTCCATGCTCGGCTCCGGAGCAGTGATCGTCATGGACGATTCGCGCTGCATGGTCGAGTCGCTCAAGCGCCTGTCTTACTTCTACATGCACGAGTCCTGCGGCCAGTGCACGCCCTGCCGCGAAGGCACGGGCTGGCTCTGGCGCCTGGTGGACCGCATCCATTCGGGCCACGGCAAGGCCGGCGACATGGACCTGCTCAACTCGGTGGCCGACAACATCCAGGGCCGCACGATATGCGCGCTGGGCGATGCGGCGGCCATGCCGGTGCGGGCCATGATCAAGCATTACAGGCATGAATTTCAGGCGATGGTCGACAAAGCTGTTGCGGGGGGAGCCCTCACCCCGACCCTCTCCCAAAGGGAGAGTGAGAGAAATGAAGCGCGGAGCGCTCTATGATTGAGTTGGAACTCGACGGCAAAAAGGTGGAGATCATCGAGGGCAGCATGATCATGCATGCGGCCGACAAGGCGGGGACCTACATCCCGCACTTCTGCTATCACAAGAAGCTCAGCATTGCGGCCAACTGCCGCATGTGCCTGGTCGATGTTGAGAAAGCCCCCAAGCC
Organism: Ramlibacter sp.; assembly: GCA_014376765.1. Lineage (GTDB taxonomy): Bacteria > Pseudomonadota > Gammaproteobacteria > Burkholderiales > Burkholderiaceae_C > JACMQX01. The sequence goes on from JACMQX010000115.1 coordinate 6,379, forward strand.
GATGCCGGCCTGCGCCACACCGGTCACGCAGGGCATGATCGTGCGCACCAAGAGCGAGAAGGCCATCAAGGCCCAGCAGTCGGTGATGGAGTTCCTGCTCATCAACCACCCGCTGGACTGTCCCATCTGCGACCAGGGTGGCGAATGTCAGCTGCAGGACCTGGCGGTGGGCTACGGCGCATCGGCCTCGCGTTACGACGAAGAAAAGCGCACCGTGCCGGTGAAGGATGTGGGCCCGCTCATTTCCATGAATGAGATGACCCGCTGCATCCATTGCACCCGCTGCGTGCGCTTCGGCCAGGAAGTGGCCGGCGTGATGGAGCTGGGCATGATCCACCGCGGCGAGCATTCCGAGATCACTACGGTGGTGAGCGACACCATCGACTCCGAGCTGTCGGGCAACATGATCGACATCTGCCCCGTCGGCGCGCTCACCAGCAAGCCTTTCCGCTACAGCGCCCGCACCTGGGAGCTGAGCCGCCGCAAGTCGGTCAGCCCCCATGACTCCACCGGCGCCAACCTGATCGTGCAGGTGAAGGCCAACAAGGTGATGCGCGTCCTGCCGCTGGAAAACGAAGCCGTCAACGAATGCTGGATCGCCGACCGTGACCGTTTCTCCTACGAAGCCCTGAACGGTGACGACCGCCTGACCCAGCCCATGATCAAGCAGGGCGGCGAGTGGAGGGCGGTCGACTGGCAGACTGCGCTTGAATACGTGGCCAACGGCCTCAAGCAGATCAAGGGCGACCACGGTGCTGCAAGCATCGGTGTACTGGCCAGCCCGCACAGCACGGTTGAAGAGCTGTACCTGGCCGGCGCGCTCATGCGCGGCATCGGCAGTGAAAACATCGACTACCGCTTGCGCAACGCCGAATTCCCGGCTTTTGAAGGCGTGCGCCATCTGGGCACGCCGATTGCCAGCCTGTCCAGCCTGCAGCGCGTGCTGGTGGTGGGCTCCAGCCTGCGCAAGGACCATCCGCTGTTTGCCCAGCGCATCCGCCAGTCGGTGCGCAAGGGCGGGGTGGTAAACGTCATCAATGCTGCGTCTGAAGATTGGGCCATGTCGATGGGCGCCTGCGTGTTCACGCCGGCGGAGTCCTGGCCGTATGCGCTGGCTGAGGTTGCCGCCGCCGTCGCCGCTGAAAAAGGTGTGCAAGGTCCTGCCAGTGGTGAAGCGGGCGAGGCCGCCAAAGTCATCGCCAAATCGCTGCTGGGCGGCGAGCGCAAGGCTATCCTGCTCGGCAATGCCGCAGCCCACCATGCGAGCGCAGCCAGCTTGCTCTCGCTGGCCAACTGGATTGCCGCACAAACCGGCGCGACCGTGGGTTACCTCACTGAGGCAGCCAACACAGTCGGTGCGCAGTTCGTGCGCGCGCTGCCGGGGCAGGGCGGTTTGAATGCGGCTCAGATGCTGGCCGGCGGCCTCAAGGCGGTGCTGCTGCTCAACACCGAACCAGAGTTCGATTCAGCCGCTGGCGTTCAAGCCCAAGCCGGCCTGAACAAGGCGCAGATGGTCGTCACCATGAGCCCGTTCAAGGCCAACATGGAATTCAGCGACGTGCTGCTGCCCATCGCGCCCTTTACCGAGACGCCTGGCAGCTTCATCAATGCAGAAGGCCTGGTGCAGGGCTTTCACGCTGCCGTCAAGCCGCTGGGCGAAACGCGTCCCGCCTGGAAGGTGCTGCGCGTGCTGGCCAACCTGCTTGAGCTGCCGGGCTTTGACTATGAGTCCTCGCAAAGCGTGCTGGCCAAGGCCGGCCTGGATGGCGTGACCCAACTGCCCGAAGGCAGCCTGAGCAATGCCACGCAGGCTGCGGTAGCGCTGACGACTGCAGGCACGCCGCCGCCCGTCGTTGCGTCCATCTACCAGCTGGACAGTCTTGTGCGCCGTGCCCCTTCGCTGCAACTGACTGCTGATGGCCGCCAAACCGCCCACGCGGCCCTGGGCGCGCCCGAAGGCCCGCGCGCCATCGGTGAGCACGTGGAGATGACGGCATGATCGAGTCGATTTACGGCTTCGGCCTGGGTCTTGCCGCAGCGCCGTGGTGGACGGGCGTTGGCTGGCCGGTGGTCTGGACGCTGATAAAGATCATCATGGTCGTGCTGCCGCTAATGGGCGCAGTCGCCTACCTCACGCTGTGGGAGCGCAAGGCAATTGGCTTCACCCAGATCCGCGTGGGCCCCAACCGCATCGGCCCGATGGGCCTGTTGCAGCCGATTGCTGACGCGCTCAAATTGCTGACCAAGGAAATCATCGTCCCCACGGTGGCCAACAAGGGCCTGTTCTTCCTTGGCCCGGTGATGACGATCATGCCGGCTTTGGCCGCGTGGGTGGTCATTCCATTCGGCCCCGATGTGGCACTGGCCAACATCAATGCCGGCCTGTTGTTCATGATGGCCATCATCTCGCTGGAGGTCTACGGCGTGATCATTGCCGGCTGGGCTTCCAATTCCAAGTACGCCTTCCTGGGTGCGTTGCGCGCCTCGGCGCAAATGGTCAGCTATGAAATTGCCATGGGCTTTTGCTTCGTGGTGGTGCTCATGGTGTCGGCCAGCCTGAACATGACCGACATCGTCTTGGGGCAGGGCAAGGGCCAGTTCGCCGAGATGGGTTTGGGCTTCCTCTCGTGGAACTGGCTGCCGCTGCTGCCGGTCTTCGTGGTGTATTTCATCTCCGGCCTGGCTGAAACCAACCGCCACCCGTTCGACGTGGTGGAAGGCGAGTCTGAAATTGTGGCCGGCCACATGATCGAGTACTCGGGCATGAGCTTTGCCATGTTCTTCCTGGCGGAATACGCCAATATGTGGCTCGTCTCCATCCTGGCGGTGATCATGTTCCTGGGCGGCTGGTTGCCCCCCGTCGGCTTTCTCGCGTTCATTCCCGGCTGGATCTGGCTGGGCCTCAAGACGTTCTGCGTGGTCACCATGTTCCTCTGGGTCCGCTCCACCTTCCCGCGTTACCGCTACGACCAGATCATGCGTCTGGGCTGGAAGATCTTCATTCCCGTCACGCTCGTATGGCTCGTGGTCATCGGCCTGTGGATGCAGACCCCCTTCAGCATCTGGAAATAAATATGGCTATCTCGACACTCGCTCCCCAGCCGTTCTCGCTCAAGGACTTCCTCTCCAGCTTCATGCTGATCGAGCTGTTCAAGGGCCTGGCCATCACTGGCAAGTACGCCTTCAGCCGCAAGATCACGGTGCAGTTCCCGGAAGAAAAAACGCCGATGTCGCCGCGATTTCGGGGCCTGCATGCGCTGCGCCGTTATGAAAATGGCGAAGAGCGCTGCATCGCCTGCAAGCTGTGCGAGGCGGTGTGCCCAGCCATGGCCATCACCATCGAGTCCGAGGTGCGGGACGACGGCTCGCGCCGCACCACGCGTTATGACATCGACCTCACCAAGTGCATCTTCTGCGGCTTCTGCGAAGAGAGCTGCCCCGTGGACTCCATCGTCGAGACCCACATCCTCGAATACCACGGCGAAAAGCGCGGCGACCTGTACTTCACCAAGGAAATGCTGCTGGCCGTGGGCGACCGCTACGAGACCGACATCGCCGCTGCCCGGGCCGCAGACGCGCCTTACCGTTAAAAGAAAAAATATCCATGGACGTCAAGACGGGTCTCTTTTATCTGTTCGCGATCGTGCTGCTGTTTGCAGCCTTTCGCGTCATCACCGCGCGCAACCCGGTGTACGCGGCGCTGTACCTGGTGCTCGCGTTCTTCCAGGCGGCTGCGGTGTGGATTCTGCTCAAGGCTGAGTTCTTGGCCATCACGCTGGTGCTGGTCTACGTGGGTGCCGTGATGGTGCTGTTCCTGTTTGTAGTGATGATGCTGGACATCAACCTGGACAGCCTGCGCCAGGGCTTCTGGAAGCACTTCCCGGTCGCAGCCACCGTGGGCGCGCTGATCGCGCTTGAAATGGCGGCCGTGCTCATGGGCGGCTTTCGCGGCACCGAGGAACCCAAGGCGGCGGTTGCCGTGGCCGGGCAGGCTGTGGCCCAGGTGTCCAACACCAAAGAGCTGGGGGTGATGCTCTACACCCAGTACCTGTACCCGCTGCAGATCGCGGCCGTGTTGTTGCTGGTGGCCATCATTGCTGCCATTGCGCTGACGCTGCGTGAGCGCAAGGACAGCAAGCAAATGAACCCGTCTGACCAGGTGCGGGTGAGGGCGCGCGACCGCATGCAGATCATGAAGGTGGACGTGACGCGCCCGGCACCGCCCCCGGCTGAACCGCCACTTGCAGAAGCCAACGCTGCAGCCACCGTGGAGAAAAAAGCATGACGGTCACCCTCGGCCATTTCCTGTCTTTGGGCGCGGTGCTGTTCGCGCTGTCCGTCATCGGCATCTTTTTGAACCGCAAGAATCTGATCGTGTTGCTGATGGCCATCGAGCTGATGCTGCTGGCGGTCAACATGAACTTCGTGGCGTTCTCGTACTACCTGAACGACATGCACGGCCAGATCTTCGTGTTTTTCATCCTGACGGTGGCCGCCGCTGAATCGGCGATTGGCCTTGCCATCCTGGTGCTGCTGTTCCGCAACAAGTCGAGCATCAACATCGACGAGCTCAACACGCTCAAAGGCTGAAAGAGAACAACGATGAGCGCAACTCTTTCTGCTTCAACCCTGCTCGCCGTTCCGATGGCGCCCCTGGTGGGCGCCGTCATTGCCGGCATTTTCGGCACCACTTTTGGCGGCAACCACATTGGCCGCCGCACCACGCACTGCCTCACGATTCTTGGCGTGCTGGTGGCCTTCATCCTCTCGGCCATGACGCTGTACAGCGTGGTGGTGGACGGCGCGCGCTTCAACCAGACGCTGTACACATGGATGCAGGTGGGCAGCCTGAAGATGGAAGTCGGCTTCCTGGTCGATGGTCTCACCGCGATGATGATGTGCGTTGTTACCTTCGTCTCGCTCATGGTGCACCTCTACACCATTGGCTACATGGAAGAAGACGAGGGCTACAACCGATTTTTTGCCTACATCTCGCTGTTCACCTTTTCAATGCTGATGCTGGTGATGAGCAACAACATGCTCCAGCTGTTCTTCGGCTGGGAGGCCGTGGGCCTGGTGTCGTACCTGCTGATCGGTTTCTGGTTCAACAAGCCCACCGCCATCTTCGCCAACATGAAGGCCTTTCTCGTCAACCGCGTGGGTGACTTCGGCTTCATCCTGGGCATTGGCCTCATCGTGGCCTTTGCCGGCACGCTCAATTACACCGAGGCATTTGCCAAAGCCGGTGAGCTGGCCAAGCTCAACTTCCCCGGTACCAGCTGGATGCTGGTGACTGTTATCTGCATCTGCCTCTTCATTGGCGCCATGGGCAAGAGCGCGCAGTTCCCGCTGCACGTCTGGCTGCCCGATTCGATGGAAGGTCCGACGCCCATCTCCGCGCTGATCCACGCCGCCACGATGGTGACGGCCGGCATCTTCATGGTGGCCCGCATGTCGCCGCTGTTCGAGCTGTCTGACACCGCCCTCAGCTTCGTCATGGTGATCGGTGCGATCACGGCGCTGTTCATGGGGTTCCTGGGCATCATCCAGAACGACATCAAGCGGGTGGTGGCTTATTCCACGCTGTCTCAGCTGGGCTACATGACGGTGGCGCTGGGCGCGTCGGCGTACTCAGTGGCGGTGTTCCACCTCATGACGCACGCCTTCTTCAAGGCGCTGCTGTTCCTTGCGGCCGGCTCGGTCATCATGGGCATGCACCACAACCAGGACATCCGCTGGATGGGGGGCGTGCGCAAGTACATGCCCATCACCTGGATCACCTCGCTGCTGGGCTCGCTGGCGCTGATTGGCACGCCGCTGTTCGCGGGCTTCTATTCCAAGGACAGCATCATTGAAGCCGTGCATGAGAGCCATCTGTGGGGCTCGGGCTTTGCCTACTTCGCGGTGCTCGCCGGCGTCTTCGTGACGGCGTTCTATTCGTTCCGCATGTATTTCCTGGTGTTCCACGGCAAGGAGCGCTACGACCAGAACCCTGAGGCGCACGGCGATCATGCCCACGCCGCAGGCGCGCACACTGAAGACGCGCATGCCGAGCCTGACCCGCATCACCATGCGGACGATCACCACGCGCCGCGCGAGTCGCCCTGGGTCGTCACCGTGCCGCTGATCCTGCTGGCCATCCCTTCAGTCGTGATCGGCTTCATGACCATCCAGCCGATGCTCTACGGCGGGTTTTTCAAGGACGCCATCTTCATCAATGCCGAAAAGCACCCGGCGATGGAAGAGCTGGCCAAGGAATTCCAGGGGCCGCTGCAAATGGCCTTGCATGCCCTGACCAGCGCACCGCTGTGGCTGGCCGTCGCAGGCGTCGCGCTGGCCTTCTACATGTACATGATCAACCCGGCGCTTCCCGCAGGCATCAAGGCGCGCGTGCAGCCTCTGTACAAGCTGCTGGACAACAAGTACTACATGGACTGGTTCAATGAAAACGTGCTGGCCCGCGGCGCGCGCATGCTCGGCATGGGCCTGTGGAAGGGCGGCGACGAGACGGTGATTGATGGCTTTTTCGTCAACGGTTCCTGGAAGCTCATCGGCAAGCTGGCTGGTGTCGTGCGCTGGTTCCAGTCGGGCTATATCTATTACTACGCGTTGGTGATGATCCTTGGCGTGGTGCTGCTTATGACGTATTTCGTGAGCGGGCCCATGCTGATCGAGTTGCTCAGGAAATAGGAGAAAAATAATAATGGGATTGCTGAGCCTCGCCATTTGGACGCCGATCTTCTTCGGCCTATTCCTGCTGGCATTCGGCCGCGACGAGCAGGCCGGCGCAGTGCGCTGGCTGGCGCTTGTCGGCGCCGTTGTGAGCTTTCTGGTGACCTTGCCGCTGTACGGCGGCTTCAAGCTGGGCACGGCCGAGATGCAGTTCGTCGAGAACCTGCCCTGGATCGCCCGCTTCAACGTTAACTACCACCTGGGGGTGGACGGCATTTCGCTGTGGTTTGTGCTGCTGACGGCCTTCATCAACGTGGTGGTCATCATTGCGAGCTGGGAGTCCATCACCGAGCGGGTGAACCAGTACATGGCGTCCTTCATGATCCTCTCGGGCATCATGATCGGCGTGTTCTGCGCGCTGGACGGCATCTTGTTTTACGTGTTTTTCGAGGCAACGCTGATCCCGATGTACCTCATCATCGGCATCTGGGGCGGCCCCAACAAGATCTACGCGGCCTTCAAGTTCTTTTTGTACACGCTGCTTGGCTCGCTGCTGATGCTGATCGCGTTGATCTACCTGTACACCAAGTCGGGCGGTAGCTTCGACGTCACCGCCTGGCAGAACCTGCCGCTGGGTGCCACCGCGCAGACCTTCATCTTCTTTGCCTTCTTCTCTGCCTTTGCCGTGAAGGTGCCGATGTGGCCCGTGCACACCTGGCTGCCCGATGTGCACGTGGAGGCGCCCACCGGTGGCTCGGCCGTGCTGGCGGCCATCATGCTCAAGCTGGGGGCCTACGGCTTCCTGCGTTTTTCGCTGCCCATTGCGCCTGATGCTGCGCACGAGTGGGCCTGGCTGATGATCACCTTCTCGCTTATCGCCGTGATTTACGTGGGCTTGGTTGCCATGGTTCAGCAGGACATGAAGAAGCTGGTGGCGTACTCATCCGTCGCGCACATGGGCTTTGTCACGCTGGGATTTTTCATGTTCAACGACCTGGGCGTGTCGGGCGGGCTGGTGCAGATGATTGCCCACGGCTTTGTCTCGGGCGCCATGTTCCTGTGCATTGGCGTGCTGTATGACCGGGTGCATTCGCGCGAGATCGCCAGCTACGGCGGCGTGGTCAACACCATGCCCAGGTTTGCAGCTTTTGCGTTGCTGTTCGCCATGGCCAATTGCGGCCTGCCTGCCACGGCCGGTTTTGTGGGCGAATGGATGGTCATTCTTGGCGCGGTCAAGGCCAACTTCTGGCTTGGCTTTGCAGCAGCTTCAGCGCTGATATTCGGCGCGGCGTACACGCTGTGGATGTACAAGCGCGTCTACCTGGGGCCGGTGGCCAATGACGACGTGCGCGGCCTCAAGGACATCAACGCGCGCGAATTTCTGATGCTGTCGCTGCTGGCGATAGCCGTGCTCTGGATGGGCGTGTACCCCAAGCCCTTCACCGACGTGATGGACAGCTCCGTCGCCGGCCTGCTCAAGCATGTCGCCGTGTCCAAACTGAAGTGAACATTGAAGCGAGTGTGACAAGATGATTGACAAAGCAAGCTGGATCGCGATCTACCCCGAAATTTTTCTGCTGGCCATGGCCTGCGTGATTTTGTTGGTGGACCTCGGCGTGAAAAGCCCGCGCCGCACGCTCACGTATGTGATGACGCTTTGCACGCTGGGCATCGTCGCCCTGCTGCAGGCTTTTTATGCCGCGGGCGACAACTCGCTTTACGGCTTCAACAACATGGTGGTGAGCGACCCCATGGGCAACCTGCTCAAGTGCTTCGCGACGATTGCCGTCATGGTCACGCTGGTCTATGGCCGGCCCTATGCGGCCGACCGGGGGATGCTGCTGGGCGGCGAGATGTTCACCCTGGCCATGTTCTCGCTGCTGGGCATCTTCGTCATGATCTCGGGCAACAACTTTCTCGTGATCTACCTGGGGCTGGAGCTGCTCACGCTGTCCAGCTACGCCCTCGTCGCGCTGCGCCGCGACAACGCCACCGCGACTGAAGCCGCGATGAAATACTTCGTGCTGGGCGCATTGGCCAGCGGCTTCCTGCTCTATGGCTTGTCGATGATCTACGGCGCCACGGGCTCGCTTGAAATTGGTGCGGTGTTCAAGGCCGTCAACTCCGGGCATATCCATCACCAGGTGCTGGTGTTCGGCCTGGTGTTTATCGTCTCGGGCCTGGCCTTCAAGCTGGGGGCGGTGCCCTTTCACATGTGGATCCCCGACGTTTACCAGGGCGCGCCTACCGCTGTCACGTTGATGATCGGCGCCGCACCTGAGCTGGCTGCCTTTGCCATCATGATGCGTTTGCTGGTGGAGGGCCTGCTGCCGCTGGCCATTGACTGGCAGCAGATGCTGGCGATCATGGCGATGGGGTCGTTGCTGGTCGGCAATCTGGCCGCCATTGCGCAGACCAACCTCAAGCGCATGCTGGCTTACTCCACCATTTCGCAAATGGGCTTCGTGCTCCTGGGCATGATGTCAGGCGTGGTCAATGGCAATGTGCTGTCGGCCGAGAACGCTTACAGCTCGGCCATGTTCTATGTGGTCACCTACGTGCTGACCACTTTGGGCACATTCGGTGTCATTTTGTTGCTGGCGCGCGAGGGGTTTGAGAGCGAAGAAATCTCTGATCTCGCCGGCCTGAACCAGCGCAGCCCGTTGTATGCCGGCGTCATGGCGGTGTGCCTGTTCTCGCTGGCGGGCATTCCGCCGCTGGTCGGCTTCTTTGCCAAGCTGGCTGTGCTGCAGGCGCTGGTGTCGTCGGGGCAGGCCACCTACATCGCGCTGGCGGTGTTTGCGGTGGTGATGTCGCTGGTGGGTGCGTTCTACTACCTGCGCGTGGTCAAGGTCATGTACTTTGACAGGCCGATCACGGCCACCACCGTGTCGGCCCCCGCCGATGTGCGTATTGTGCTGGCCATCAACGGCGCGCTGGTGCTGATCCTGGGCCTGGTGCCGGGCGGCCTGATGACGCTGTGCGCGCAAGCCATCGTCAAGACGCTCAGCAGCTGACGCGCTGAAGCGCTCGCCACAATCTCGCACGCGGTGCCCGCCTGAAGGCCGGAGTTGATGTCCCAAACTGTTTCCATCTGGCTCGTGTTGGCCGTCGCTTTCTGCGCAGCCAACTTGCCGTTTGTGAGCCAGCGGTTGCTGGGCGTGGTCCCGCTGGCCAGCCCCAAGGGCCTCGGCTTGCGCGTGCTGGAACTCGTGGTGCTTTACCTCATTGCAGGCGGCCTTGGCCTATTCCTGGAAAACCAGGGGAGCCAGATCGCGCCGCAGGGCTGGGAGTTCTACGCGATCACGGGGGCGATGTTCATCACCTTTGCTTTTCCGGGCTTCATCTGGCGCTACCTGCTCAAACACAAGAGAAGAGGTTCACATGGCGGATGACAGCCACCTGGTCGAGCACACCACCGGCAGCGTCGAACTGCTCAAGGGTCATTTCCTCCACGCCTTTCGCGACACGGTGACCTTGCCCGACGGCGGTACCGCCAGCCGTGAATACGTGGTCCACCCCGGCGCGGTGATGATCATTCCGCTGCTCGATGACGGCCGCGTGTTGCTGGAGCGGCAATACCGTTACCCGGTCAAGCAGGTGATGATTGAATTTCCCGCCGGAAAGATCGACCCGGGCGAGGACCGGCTGCTGTGCGCCAGGCGCGAACTGCTGGAAGAAACCGGCTACACCGCCGGGGAATGGGCGCACGCCGGCGTGCTACACCCTGTTATTTCCTACTCCACCGAGTTCATCGACATCTGGTTTGCGCGCGGCCTGGTGTCAGGCGAGCGGCAACTTGATCAAGGCGAGTTTCTTGATGTCTTCACCGCCACACCTGAAGAGTTGCTGGCCTGGTGCCGCGACGGCAAGGTGACGGACGCCAAAACGCTGACTGGCGCGCTCTGGCTGCAGAACGTCCTGTCGGGCGCATGGCCTTTGGCATGGCGCTCATAATCCAGTTATGAAAGTCCTGGACCTGCAGTGCGCCCACGAGCATCCGTTCGAAGGCTGGTTTGCGTCTGAAGAAGACTTCCGGAGCCAGCTCCAGCGCGGGTTGGTCGAATGCCCGATGTGCGGCGACAGCACCATCACCAAAATGCTCAGTGCCCCGCGCTTGAACTTCGGCGCCGCCACCCCTGCGCGCGAGAGACGTGCAGCCGGTGCTGAAGGCGCCGGGCAGCCGGGCCAGTCCGGGGGCAACGAGGCCACGCAGGAAGTGGTGGCCGCCCCCGACGCCACCGTGCAGGCCGCCTGGATGAAGATGGTGCGCCAGGTGATGTCGAACACCGAAGACGTCGGGGACAGATTCCCCGAGGAAGCCCGCCGCATCCACTACGGCGAGGCGCAAGAGCGTGGCATCCGCGGCCAGGCCACCATGGCCGAGACGGAAGCGCTGATTGAAGAAGGAATCGGTGTTTTGCCGTTGCCACTTCCCAAGGCGCTTAAAGGGACTTTGCAGTAGGGCCGCTGTCGGGGGCAGTCGTTTGAAGCACTGCATCAAGTATTGCCGCGCGTTGCGCGGTTTCTCCTCGAAGTCTTGTAGCCTGCGGTGAGCGGTGTGTGCGCCGTGCCGGCCGACGTCACCGGCCGCTGCGGCATGGGGGGGGCTGATCCGGATGGCAAGGTCACCCAGAGACAACCTCAATCCATGAACTGCAGCGCCGCCAACTTCGCATAAACCCCAGCCTGCGCCATCAGCGCCTCATGCGTGCCTTGCTCCACGATGTGCCCATGATCCATCACGATGATCCGGTCGGCCTGCTGGATTGTGGCCAGGCGGTGGGCGATCACCAGCGTCGTGCGGTTGCGCATGGCTGACTCCAGCGCCGCCTGCACCATGCGTTCACTCTCTGCGTCCAGTGCGCTGGTGGCTTCGTCCAGCAGCAGCAGGGGTGGGTTTTTGAGCATGGCGCGCGCAATCGCAATGCGCTGGCGCTGCCCGCCTGACAGACGCACACCGCGCTCACCCAGAAAGGTGGCGTAGCCCTCGGGCAGCGCCGTGATGAACTCGTTGGCAAAAGCCGCGTGCGCAGCGGCCTTGACCTGCTCGTCGCTCGCGCCGGGCTTGCCGTAACGGATGTTTTCCATCGCGTTGGCCGAGAAAATCACCGCGTCCTGCGGCACGATGCCGATGTGCTCCCGCAAGTCGTGCAGCGACATGTCGCGCGTGCCCACGCCGTCCAGCCGGATGTCCCCCGCGGCCGGGTCGTAAAAACGCAGCAGCAACTGGAACACCGTGCTCTTGCCTGCGCCGCTTGCGCCCACCAGGGCAACCGTCTCGCCCGGCGCCACGCTCAGCGTAAAACCAGAAAGCGCCGCAGTGGCCGGACGGGATGGGTAATGAAAGGTCACGCCTTCAAACCGCACCTGACTGCCCGCCCCGTTGCCCGGCAGCGCCACCGGCTGCAGCGGGGACGCAATCGGCGAGCGCGTCTCAAGCAGCTCCATCAAGCGCTCCGTCGCGCCGGCTGCCCGTAGCAAATCGCCATACACCTCGCCCAATACGGCGGCAGCGCTGGCCAGAATGATCACGTAAACCACCGTCTCGCCCAGATGCCCGGCGGTGATGGTGCCGGCCATGACGGCTTGCGTGCCCTGGAACAGGCCGTAGAGCAATGCGCCAGACGTCGCGATTATGATGAAGGCCACCAGCACCGAGCGCGCCTTGGTGCGGCGAATGGCCGTCTTGAAGGCGTTGTCGGTAGAGACGTTGAAGCGTGCCGCCTCGCGGTCCTCTGCGGTGTAGCTCTGCACCACCGGGATGGCATTGAGCACCTCGGCCGCTATGGCGCTGGAGTCGGCCACGCGGTCCTGGCTGGCGCGCGAGAGCTTGCGCACTCGGCGGCCAAACCACATGCTGGGCACCACGATCAGCACCAGCACGCCCAGCACCTGGAACATCACGTAGGGGTTGGTGTAGATCAGCATCGCCAGCGCGCCGGTGCCCATCACTGCATTGCGCAGGCCCATGCTGAGCGAGGAGCCCACAACCGTCTGTACCAGTGTGGTGTCGGACGTGAGGCGCGACAGCACCTCGCCGGTTTGCGTCGTCTCGAAAAACTCGGGGCTTTGTCGCAGCACATGCGAGTAGACGGCGTTGCGCAGGTCGGCCGTCACCCGCTCGCCCAGCCAGCTCACGGTATAAAAGCGCGCGGCCGAGAACACGCCCAGCGCCACGGCCACGGCAAACAGCTCGAAGAAATGGGCGCGCAGGGCCATGATTTGCGCGCCCTTGTCCGTGACGACCAGGCCCCCGTCAATCAGGCTGCGCAAGGCGATCGGGAACACCAAAGTGGAAACCGCCGCCATCACCAGAAAGACAATGGCCAGCGCAATGCGGCCTTTGTAAGGCCGAAGAAAGGGAACGAGACCGCTGAGGGATTTTGGCGCGCCCTTGCGCGCGTCGGGGGAAGAATTTGCCATGCCTCAAGTGTAGGACCCACGGGGTGCGATCCTCGCAGCGCAGTTATGCTTGAGTTCTCTACGTTGCATCGACAAGCAAGTACCACCATGCAGTTCCATTTGAACGGGTTCGTCCCCGGTGATCCCCATCTCTGCCCGGCGTCTGCGGCAGCCCTTGCCCCCACTGGCGCGGCACCCCGGCAAGTCGACGTGCTGATCGTCGGCTGCGGCCCGGCCGGGCTCACGCTGGCCGCGCAACTCTCCGCCTTCCCCGACATCCGTACCTGCATCGTCGAGCAAAAAGACGGGCCCCTGGCGCTGGGCCAGGCCGATGGCATTGCCTGCAGGACGATGGAAATGTTCGAGGCCTTCAACTTCAGCGAGCGGGTGCTCAAGGAGTCCTGCTGGATCAACGAGGTGAC
>JACMQX010000116.1 GCA_014376765.1 Ramlibacter sp.
CCGTCAGACACCAGCGTGACAGGGTAGCCAAGCGCCATCGCACGGCGCGTGGTGGAGTCGATACAGAACTCGCTGTGCAGGCCGCAAATGACGAGCCGGCTGATACCGCGTGATTGAAGAATGTCATGCAGCTCTGTACGCAAAAAAGCATCAGAGACAGTCTTGCGCATGAGCACGTCGCTGCCTTCAACATGCAAGGCCGCAGGCAACTTCCAGCCTGCCGTCTCGTGGTCCATATCGCCCCCCCGTGTCTCATGCTGGATCACCACGACAGGCGCGCCTGCGGCACGCGCCTTTCGCGAGACGGAATTGATGCGCTGGATCACATCGTCAACCGCGAAGGCGGCGTTGTCACCTGAGCACAGCCCCTGCTGAACGTCGATGATGAGAAGGGCAGTTGAATTCATGTGGGTCATGGCAAGAGTATTCTCCCGCATGTAAGTCCCCCAGACGCAGGCCACGCCATGACACCCTCCACCTCCCCCCTCAACCGCCAGACCCTGGGCGACCTGCTGCGCCGCACCCGCCAGCGCTACCCCGGCAAAGTCGCCATCCGCTGCGGCGCCACCGAATGGACATATGCAGAGTTTGACGATACTGCCAACCGCCTGGCCGCAGGCCTGGCGACGCTGGGCATTGCCGTGGGCGACCGCGTGGCCGTCATCGCGCGCAACTCCCATGCCTTTGCTGCGCTGCGCTTTGCAGTGGCAAGGCTGGGCGCCGTGCTGGTGCCCATCAATTTCATGCTCAACAGCGCTGAGGCGAATTTCATTCTTGAGCATTCAGGCGCCAGACTGGTGTGCGTGGATTCTGGCCTGGCGGAAATGGCGCGCAGTGCCAGCGTGGGCACCGGGGTGCAGCAGCTCGTCTGGCTGCCGAGCGAAGATGCCAGCGAGCCTGTGCCCGGCCTCACCACCTTCAACCAGCTGTTGCAGCACGGCGCCGAGCTGCCCGAGCTGGCGCTGCATGGCGGCGTGCCTGCGCAGATCGTCTACACCAGCGGCACCGAGTCGCGGCCCAAGGGCGCCATGCTCACGCACGACGCCGTCATCTCCGAATACGTCACCTGCCTGGTCGATGCCGAGATCGCGCACGGCGACGTGGTGCTGCATGCGCTGCCGCTGTACCACTGCGCGCAGCTCGATGTTTTCTTTGGTCCCAGCGTGTATGTGGGCATCACCAGCATCATCACCGGCAAGCCCACCGCCGAGAACCTATTGATGCTGATGGCGCGTGAAGGCATCACCTCCTTCTTTGCGCCGCCCACGGTGTGGATCTCTCTGCTGCGCGCGCCGCAGTTCGACACGACCGACTTGTCGAAACTCTGTAAGGGCTACTACGGCGCGTCCATCATGCCGGTGGAGGTGCTCAAGGAGATGCAGCGGCGTTTGCCGCAGGTGCGGTTGTGGAATCTGTACGGACAGACCGAAATCGCGCCTGTGGCCACGGTGCTAAAACCCGAGGACCAGTTGCGCAAGGCGGGCTCGGCCGGCAAGCAGGCGCTGAATGTCGAGACGCGGATCGTGGATGACACCATGCAGGATGTGGCCGTGGGAGAGATCGGCGAGATCGTGCACCGCTCGCCGCAACTGCTGTCGGGGTATTACCGCGATGAAGAAAAAACCCGCGCTGCGTTTGAGGGCGGCTGGTTCCACAGCGGCGACCTGGGTGTGATCGACGATGAGGGCTACATCACCGTGGTGGACCGCAAGAAAGACATGATCAAGTCCGGCGGCGAGAACGTCGCGAGCCGCGAGGTGGAAGAAGCGCTCTATGGCATTGAGGGCGTGTCAGAGGTGGCCGTCATCGGGCTGCCCGATGCGAAGTGGATCGAGGCTGTGACGGCCATCGTCGTCGCAAAGCCGGGTTACACGCTCACGGAGAAAGACATCATTGCTGCCTGCTCGATGAAGCTCGCACATTTCAAGGTGCCCAAACGGGTGGTGCTGACGGATGCACTGCCCAAGAACCCGAGCGGCAAGCTGCTCAAGCGGGAATTGCGGCGGCACTATGAGGAACTGTTCAGGGAGTGAAGGTGGTCGGCAGGCCGTGCCCTGTCAACAGTTCAGTTCGTGACCGGCATCTCCGGCACCACACCCGGCAATTCAATCGGCATCCCCGACTCGGCGCTGTAGCGGTGGTGCTCCATCTCGGCGGCGCAGCGCGCGCGGTCGTGGGCGGCCAGAGCAGCGATCAGGCGGTCATGTTCAACAACCGTTTTAGCGCGGTCATCAGCCCGGTCGTACTTGGTCCACATTGACGGCTCGATCATGGACCACAGCCGCCGCACTTCTTCCAGGATCAGGCTGTTGGGCGAGAGGCTGAAGATGCGGAAGTGGAACTGCCGGTTGACCTGGATCAACTGGCGGATGTCCGCCTGCTTCACACAGTCGCGCATCTCTCCATTGAGCGCACGCAACTCGGCAAGGGCGGCCTTGTCGGGCCAACGGATGGTGAGCATCAACTCGTTTTCAAGCAGGTGCAGCATGCGGCGGATCTGGGCGTGTTCGCCAGCCACGCGCTTGGTCACAAAGTAGCCCTGGTGCGGGCGGTGGAACAGCAGCCCCTGGTCGGCCAGCACATTCATGGCTTCACGCAGCGGCACGCGGCTGACCTGCAACTGCTCGGCCATTTCTTCCTGCCGGATCTGCTCGCCAGGGCTCAAATCGCCGTTCACGATCAACGCCTTCACGCCCTGCAGGGCACGCGTCATCGCACCGGTGGCCTTGTCGGCCTTGGCCGGCTTTTTCACCCGGATTTTTGCTTCGCTCATTGCATGCATATGGGCCCCGATTCTATGGAATGCCGCCTGAACAAGGGTTATCCCTGAAGGCATTCAAAATTGAATTCAATATCATATAACTCGTTCACGCAAAAGTCCACGCAGGCAAGTTTGACCCAGATCAAGCTGATGCGAAAAGACCAGGTTCAAGAGACAAACCTCAGGAGACAACGACATGTTAAGAGACACCCCCACCCCTCGTTCAAGCCACCGGTTCACCCGCCGGCTCGGCCTTGCCTTGTGCAGCGCGGCGCTTGTTGCCGCCGCACAGACCCCGGCCATGGCACAGGAGACCGTCAAGGTCGGCGTGCTGATCAGCTACTCCGGCATCAGCGCCACGGCGGGCCAGTCGGCTGACAACGTGCTCAAGCTGTTCCAGAAAAAATACGGCAGCGCGCCCGGCGGTCACAAGCTCGAATTCATCAAGCGCGACAGCACCGGCCCCAACCCCGAGGTGGCGCGCCGCCTGGCGCAGGAGCTGATCGTGCGCGAGAAGGTCCAGGTCATGATCGGCCCGGACTTCACCCCCAATGTGCTGGCCGTTGCGCCGCTGGTGACTGAAGCCAAGGTGCCCGCTATCGTGCCGGGCGCCGCCACGCAGGGCATCATCGGCGAGAAGTCGCCCTACCTGCTGCGCACGTTTTTCTCGATTCCCCAGTCAGTGCGGCCCATGGCGCAGTGGGCTGCAAAGAACGGCGTGAAGAAGGTCGTCATCGTGGTGGCCGACTACGGTCCGGGGCAGGACGCTGAAGCCACCTTCACCAAGACCTTCACCGAAGCCGGTGGCGCGATCGCCAGCGTGATAAAGGTGCCGGTGCGCAACCCCGAGTTCTCGGGCTACATGCAGCGTATCAAGGACTCGGGCGCGGACGCCACCTTCGTGTTCATGCCGATTGGCGAGTTGTCGCTGGCATTTCTCAAGGCTTACTCCGACGCGGGCCTGAAGAGCACGCCCATGAAGCTGCTGTCCACCGGCGACGTAACCGATGAGAGCACGCTGGACGCCGCAGGCGACGCAGCGCTGGGCGTTATCAGCGCGGGCCACTACTCGCCCCTGCATGACTCGGCCAGCAACAAGGCTTTCGTCAGCAGCTACCTGGCCGAATTTGGCAAGACGCCGCGCATCGCGCTGACCAATGTCGTGTACTGGGACTCGCTGCAGGTGCTGTATGCCGGCCTTGAAGCGCAGCGCGGCCAGAAGTTTGATCCGGACAAGTTCATGGCCGCCGTCAAGGGCAAGTCGTTTGACAGTCCGCGCGGCCCGATCTCCATTGACAAAACCAATGGCGACATCATCCAGAACACCTACATCCGCAAGGTCGAACGGCGGGACGGCCAATTGCACAACGTGGAGTTTGACGTCATCAAGGACGTGGCACCCAAGTAACTTGCCCAGCCGGTCACCTGACACATTGCGGGGCACCTTTCAACACAAGGGCCTGGCCTCAAGATGATTTTCCTCACCACGCTCTTCAACGGGATCGCGTACGGCTTTCTCCTGTTCATCATGGCCGTGGGCCTGTCGGTCACCATGGGCATGATGCGCTTTGTGAACCTGGCGCATGTGAGCCTGTGCATGCTGGGCGGCTATGTGCTGATCACGGCGATGGGCCGCTTTGGCCTGCCGTTTTTGTGGACGCTGCCGGTGGTGTTTGTTGCCACCGCGCTTTTTTCCATCGTGCTGGAACGCCTGGTGCTGCGGTTTTTCTACGGCACGGACGACCTCACCCAGGTGCTGCTGACCATCGGGCTCGTGTACATGTCGGTCTCGACCGTCGCCTATTTCTGGGGCCCGGAATTCAAGCCGGTGTCGGTGCCTGATTTCCTGACCGGCCAGCAGCCGGTGTTGGGGCTCATGCTGGAGCGCTACCGCCTGTTCCTGGTGGCAGTCGGCGTGGTGCTCACCGTGGCGATCTTGTTTGGTGTGGAGCGCACGCGCTTTGGCGCCATGGTGCGCGCCTGTGTGGACAACCGCCGCGCGGCCTCGGGCAGCGGGCTGAACACCAGCGTGGTGTTTGCGCTGACCTTTGCCATTGGCGGCGGCCTGGCAGGCCTGGGCGGTGCGCTGTCGGCCAGCCTGCTGGGGCTGGACCCGAACTTTCCCTTTCGCTACCTGGTGTACATGCTGATCGTCGTGTCGGTGGGCGGCATGGGCACCATCGTCGGCACCCTGCTGGCGGCGCTGGCCATTGGCATTGCCGATGTGGCCTCCAAGTACTACGTGCCGGCTGCGGGCGGCTCCATCATTTACATCGTGACGGTGGGCGTGATGCTCTGGCGTCCGCAAGGCCTGCTGGGCCGGAAGGTGGGCCATGCTTGACCTGCTCAAAAATGGCTCCGCCATTGGCTTCTTCCGCGAGCGCGCGCGCTGGAGCGCCTGGGAGATTGCCTTCTGGCTGATCTGGGCCGTGATGTTTTTTGTGCCCGGCGCCAACCTCGCCCTGCTCACGCAAGTGCTGGTGTGGGGCCTGTTTGCGCTGTCGCTGGACATTGTGCTGGGGTACCGCGGCGTACCTTCGCTCGGCCATGCGGCCTTCTTTGGAATAGGCGCGTACACCGCAGGCTTTCTTGGCAAATACGGCTGGACGGAGCCAATCTCGGCACTGCTGGCCGCTGCGCTGGTTGCGGGTGTGGTGGGGCTCATCACCGGGCGCATTGTGCGCGGCCTGCATGGCGTGGGCCTGCTCATGGTCACGCTGGGCCTGAACCTGCTGCTCTATGACTATGTGCACCGCGCCACCGAGCTGACGGGTGGGGACGACGGCCTGCAGGGCATCACCATTGCGCCGGTGCTGGGTCTGTTCCGTTTTGACATGCGCGGCTACACCGCTTACGCATATGTGCTGGTGGTGTCGTTCATCGTGTTCGTGCTGGTGCGCGCGCTGGTTAATTCGGCCTGGGGCCTGTCGCTGCTGGGCGCGCGCGACAACCCGCGCCGCATGACGATGCTGGGCGCGCCCGTGGCGGGGGACCTGACCTTTGCCTTTGGCATCTCGGCGGCCGTTGCGGGTGTGGCCGGTGCGCTGCTCACGCAGACCACGCAGTTCGTATCGCCCGAGGTAATGTCTTTCCAGCGCTCGGCTGACCTGCTGGTGGTACTGGTGATTGGCGGCGCTGCCGTGCTGTACGGCGGCTTCATCGGCGCGCTGGTGTTCATTGTGCTGCGCGACCAGCTGGCCGCACTGAACCCGATTTACTGGTACTTCTGGATCGGGCTGCTGCTGGTGCTGATCGTGGCGTTTTTCCGCACCGGGATTTTGCCAAGCCTGCGCACGCAGTGGCTGCGTTGGTTGAAGCGCAAGGAAGCCAAAGGCGCAGAGGTGTCGGCATGAGTGGCGCGGCACAAGACGTGGTGTTGCAAACACGCGGCCTGGCCATGGCGTTTGGCGGACTCAAGGTGTTCAGCGGCCTGGAGTTTTCCATGACGCGTGGCGAGCGCCATGCCGTCATCGGCCCCAACGGCGCGGGTAAGAGCACCTTTGTCGGCATCCTCACCGGGCTGCTCGCACCCACCGCCGGCGAGGTGCTGCTCGACGGGCGTGACGTAACGCGCAGCACACCGCGCCAGCGCGTGGCGGCGGGGCTGGTGCGCACCTTCCAGATCAACACCCTGTTCGCCACCTTGACGCCGCTGGAGTCCGCCGTGCTGGCCATCTGCCAGCGCGACGGCGTGGCCAAACCCTCAATGCTCGCCGTCAAGCACCTGGCGCAGCAGATCGACGAAGCGCAAGACCTGCTCGGAAAATTCGGGCTGGGCGACGACGCCACCACCCCCACGCAGGCCCTGCCTTACGGCAAGCAGCGTGTGCTTGAAGTGGTGCTGGCCTACGCCCTGCGCCCGCGGGTGCTGCTGCTGGATGAGCCAGCCGCGGGCCTCTCAACCAAACAAGGCCACGCCTTGTTCGAGCAACTGGCCACGCTGACTGAAGGCACCACGGTGCTCTTCATTGAACACGACATGAACCTCGTCTTCCGCTATGCGCACCGCGTGTCCGTCTTCGCGGGCGGCACGGTGCTGGCGCAAGGCACGCCGGACGAAATACGCGTGCATGACGGTGTGAGAAAGGCCTACCTTGGCACTTGACACAACGCCCTCCACCGGCCTCCCATCACGCGGCGAACCCTTGCTGCAACTGACCGGCGTGAACGCAGGCTATGGCGCCTCACGTGTGCTGCATGACCTCAATCTCAGCGTCTACCCCGGCGAGACCCTCGTTGTCATGGGCCGCAACGGCGTGGGCAAGACCACGTTGGTAGAAACCATCATCGGCCTGACGGACCACCACGCCGGCGAGATCCTGTTCAAGGGCAAGCCCATGCAAGGCCTGGCGCCGCACCTGCGCAACCGCGCGGGCATTGCCTGGGTGCCGCAGCAGCGCGAGGTGTTTCCCTCGCTCACGGTGGAAGAGAACATGACCGTGGTGCAGCGTGCCGGCCACTGGACGGTGGCACGCGTGTACGAGCTGTTTCCGCGCCTGCTGGAGCGCCGCAAGAACTATGGCGACCAGCTCTCGGGCGGCGAGCAGCAGATGCTGGCGCTGGGCCGCGCGCTCGTCACCAACCCCACCCTGCTGCTGCTGGACGAACCGGTTGAGGGCCTCGCGCCCATCGTCGTGGTCGAGATGCTGGGCGCGATCGACCGCATGCGCGAGGGCGGCAACATGACGATCCTGATGGTCGAGCAGAAGTACGAACTGGCGCTGGTGCACTCCGAGCGTTGCGTGGTGATTGACCACGGCGCGGTGGTGCACGAAGGCGCCAGCGCCGCCATGCTGGCTGACCAGGGGCTGATTGACCGCTTCCTGGGTTTGTCGCATTAAAGCCGCTTGCCGCGCATTGATCAAAGAGCAACCTATCTTTCCCTACAAGGACGCAAAAATGACCCAGGCCAACACCAGCCGACGCCCCCGCTCGATCGAGATCGAGGGCGTGACCCACGGCGCCGCGCCCATTCCGGCGGGCGCGCGCGTGGGCAACATGATTTATTCCTCAGGCATCTCGGGCAAGGACCCGGCCAACGACAAACTGGCAGCCGATGGGCCCGCGCAGTCGGTGTTCATGTTCCAGAACATGCGCACGCTGCTGAAAAACGGCGGCGCCACGCTGGAAGACGTGGTGCACGTCACCGCCTTCGTCAAGGACAACTCGCAACGCGAAGCGCTGAACGCCGAATGGCTCAAGTGCTTTCCCGATCCGCATGACCGCCCGGCCCGCCACACCCTGGTGGCCGATCTGCAAAACGGCCTGCTGATGCAGATCGAAATCGTCGCTGTGGTGCAGGAGCGCTGAGATGGCAGCCCAGAAAGACGACCCCGTCAAACGCCTGAACCGGCTGGACTGCTGCGCTGTGTCAGACGCCATGGACAAGCTGGGCTTGAAGGGCGGCGTGAGCGGCCTCGAACAGCGGGCCAGCACAAGGCGCATTGCAGGCCGCGTGGTCACCTACAAACTGGTGCCGGTGGCCGACGCCCCCAGGACCAGTGGCCCGCCGCGCCACCTGGGCACCACCGCGATCGAGGCGGCGCAGCCTGGCGAGATCATCGTCGTGGAGCAGCGCACGGGGATCGACGCTGGCTCGTGGGGCGGCATCCTCTCATTAGGCGCCAAGGTGCGCCAGGTCGCAGGCGTGATTGCCGACGGCCCGGTGCGCGACATTGATGAAGCGCGCGCCTATGACTTCCCCATTTACTGCCGCAGCCTCACAGCGCGCACCGCCCGCAGCCGCGTGACGGAAGCCTTTACCAACCAGCCGGTGTGCATTGGCGAGATCACGGTGAACCCCGGCGACTTTGCGATTGCGGATGCAAGCGGCGTGGTGTTCATCGCAGCGGCAGACATCGAGCGTGTGCTGGATGCCGCCGAGATGATTGCCGGGCGCGAAGCTGCCATGGCCAAGGCCCTGCTCGCAGGCAAACCCATCAGCGAAGTGATGGGGGCGGACTACGAGCACATGCTTCATTGAAAACAAGGACCTCTGTATGACCGACAAAAACGTGGAGCGCGCCAGCGTGCTGGACACCGCCACCCTGAGCGACGCGCTGGACAAGCATGGCCTGAACGGCCAGTGCTACAAGATCAAGCCCCGCACAACAGACTCACGCATGACGGGCCGCGCCTGGACGCTGCTGTACGGCCCCGCAGGCTCGCCGGCCGGCACCGTGGGCGACTACATCGACGACGTGGCCCCCGGCAGCGTCATCGTTCTGGACAACGGCGGGCGCGAGAACGCCACTGTGTGGGGCGACATCCTGACGGAAGTGGCGCACGCCAGGGGCATCGCCGGCACGATGATTGACGGCATCAACCGCGACACCTCGCTGGCGCTCAAGCTCGGCTACCCGATCTACGCCAGAGACAGCTGGATGCGCACCGGCAAGGACCGCGTGCAGGTCGAGGCCACGGGCGTGCCGGTGAACATCGGCGACGTGCGCGTCTGCCCAGGCGACCTGGTCCGCGGCGACGCCGACGGCGTGGTGGTCGTTCCCAGGGAACATGAAGACAAGGTGCTGGCCACGGCCGAAGGCATCCAGCATGCAGAAGACGCGATCCGCGAATCGGTACGCGGCGGCATGACGCTGCGCGAGGCGCGGGTGAAGCACGGCTACCACCAGCTGCAGACGCGGGAGGCGAAATGACCACGGCTTCTTTTTCCACGGCTTCTTTTTCCACGGCTTCCGCTTCAAGCGGAGCATCAGTCATTCCATCCGGCCCCACCATCCGCGCCGACATCTCGCGGCCCGACGCCGCCACGCTTGCAGCCGCACGCGCCTTGCCCGCTGCCACGCTGCATGAAGCCGGCGGCCGCATTGGCGTGCTGCCTTCCGCCATCAAGCCTGTGGCGCCGCAGTTCCGCGTCTGCGGCCCGGCCGTGACCGTGCATTCCCCTGGCGGAGACAACCTCTGGCTGCACCGCGCCCTTTATGTGGCCCAGCCCGGCGACGTGCTGGTGGTGCATGTGAACGGCGCCTACGACTACGGCTACTGGGGCGAGATCATGTCGGCTGCTGCCAAGGCCTGCCACCTGGGCGGCCTGGTGATCGACGGTTGCGTGCGCGACGGCGGCATCCTGGCGGACTTCGGCTTCCCGGTGTTTGCGCGCGGCCTGTGCATTCGCGGCACGGGCAAGGACTTTGGCGCGCGCGGCTGGATCAACCACCCGGTGCTGCTGGACAACCTCACCGTGCACCCCGGCGACCTGATCGTTGGTGACACCGACGGCGTGGTGGCTGTGCCGCTGGCGCGCGCCGCAGAAGTCGTGGCCCTGGCCACAGCGCGCGAGGCCAAAGAGGCAGCGATCATCCAGCGCATTCAGGCGGGCGAACGCACGCTGGAGCTCTACAACTTCTGAAGGCGCCGCGCACACCGCACTTCAGTGGCCAGCGCCGCACCCACTCACTCCATCAACACCATCACATCAATCAACAACAGGAGATTTACATGATCATCGACTCCCACGCCCACGTTGTCATTCCGCCAGAGAGCTACAAGTACATGGCCGAGCTGGTGGCCGGCCGCGCCAACCCCACTGCCGGCGTCAAGCTGGGCGACGAGGCAGTGCGCACCGCAGCCACCACCATCCTGAACATCATGGACAAGGTCGGGACCGACATCCAGTTCCTCTCGCCCCGGCCCTACATGCAGATGCATTCGGTCAAGCCCGCCAAGGTGACTGAGCTGTGGACCAGCCACATGAACGACCTCGTGTACCGCACCACGCAGATGTTCCCCAAGCGCTTTCGCAGCGTGGCCGGCCTGCCGCAGTACCGCGATACCAGCCCCACCAACACCTTTGCCGAGCTGGAGTTTCGCGTCAAGGAACAGGGCTTTATCGGCTGCCTGCTGAACCCGGACCCGACCGAAGGCGATAGCCTGCCGCCGCCCGGCCTGGGCGAAGAGTTCTGGTACCCGCTGTATGAAAAGCTGTGCGAGCTGGACATCCCCGCGCTGATCCATTCAGCCGGCAGCTGCTCGCCTCGTGAGAGCTACACGCTCAAATTCATCAATGAAGAAAGCATCGGCATCATCTCGTTGATGAACTCGAAAGTGTTCGAGAAATTCCCCAACCTCAAGCTTATCTTCCCGCACGGCGGCGGCGCAATCCCCTACCACATGGGCCGTTTCCGCTCGTGGACCATCCGCAATGGCGGCGAGTTCTTTGACGACAAGTTGAAGCGCCTGAACTTTGACACCACCACCTACGACAAAAACGCGCTCGAGCTGCTGTTCAAGACCGTGGGTGCCGACCGCGTGCTGTTTGCCACCGAGAACCCCGGCACCGGCAGCGCCATTGACCCGACCACGGGCCGCGGCTACGACGACCTGAAGCCCATCATCGAGAACATTTCGTTTCTGTCGGCTGAAGACAAGGCCAACATCTTTGAATGCAATTGCACGAAGTTGTACAGCCGCTTCAAGAAGGACCCCGAGTAAGCGCGAAAGCCTGCAACAGCACACGCGCACACCGACACCGGAAAGACACACGCATGGCACACATCGTATTGGGCATAGGCAGTTCCCACACGCCGCTGCTTACGCTCACCGCCGAGCAGTGGCAGCACCGCGCGGCGGCTGACTACGCCAACAAGGAGCTCAACATGTCGGACGGCCGGCTGTTGACGTATGAGCAGGTGCTGGCCGAGCTTGGCCCCCGCGCTGCAGATGTGATCTCGCCGGAGATCCTCAACGCCAAGGAACGCGCCTGCAGCGCCGCGCTGGACCGCCTGGGTGATGCGCTGGCCGAGGCCGCGCCCGACGTGGTCATCATCGTGGGGGACGACCAGCGCGAGCTGTTCACCGCCGCGAACCAGCCGGCGATGGCGATCTTTCATGGCGACAAAATCATCACCAGCGACAAGTACGGCGAGAAGGAAAGCGCCGACTGGGTCAAGGACATGGGCCGCGGTTACCTGATGGACGATGCGCATGTGCTGACGGGCTCGCCCGCGTTCGCCGTGGAGCTGATTCAGGGGCTGATGGACGAGAACTTCGACATCGCCACCTGCTCGCATGTGGACGACCCGAAGAAGGCGGGCTTTGGCCACGCCTATGGCTTCATCGTCAAGCGGCTGTTTCGTGGCCGCGCGATTCCGGTGGTGCCGCTGCTGCTCAACACCTACTACGGCCCGAATGTACCAACGGCTGAGCGCTGCCACAACCTGGGCCAGGCCATCAGGCGTGTGGTGGAGGCCAGCCCGGCCAAACTGCGCGTGGCGATCATCGCGTCGGGCGGCCTCAGCCACTTTGTGGTGGATGAGAAGCTGGACAAGATCGTGACGGATGCGCTGACCTCGGGCAACCATGACGAGCTGCGCCGCATCCCGCGCGGCGCGCTGAATTCGGGTTCGTCGGAAATTCTCAACTGGATCGTGGTGGCCGGTGCAGCGCAGACGCTTGCGCTGCGCTGGCACGAGTACCAGCCCCTGTACCGCACGCCCGCCGGCACCGGCGTGGGCGCGGGCTTTGCGGTTTGGGGCCGTGACTGACGCGAAAGGACAGACATCATGCTGAGTGAAGAAAAAAACCGCCAACTGACACAGGTCAGCGCTGGCACGCCGATGGGCGAGTTGCTGCGCCGCTACTGGATGCCGATTGCCGGCGTGAGTGAGTTTGACAGCCGCGCCACCAAGCCCATGCGCCTCATGGGCGAGGAACTGGTGCTCTACAAGGATTTGAGCGGCACCTACGGCCTGGTGGACCGCCGCTGCGCGCACCGCCGCGCGGACCTGGCCTACGGCATGGTGGAAAAGTGCGGCCTGCGCTGCAATTACCACGGCTGGGCCTTCAATGAAACCGGCAAATGCATCGAGCAACCGTTTGAAGACACCGCCTTCCCCGGCCGCAACGCCAAGGACCGCGTGACCATCAAGTCCTACCCGGTGGAGGTCAAGGGCGGCCTGTTGTGGACGTACATGGGCCCGAAGCCCGCGCCGTTGCTCCCCGACTGGGAGGCCTTTTCATGGGACAACGGTTTCACGCAGATCGTGATTTCCGAGTTGCCGTGCAACTGGTTCCAGTGCCAGGAGAACTCGATTGACCCGGTGCACTTTGAGTGGATGCACGAGAACTGGGGCAAGCGCCTGCGCACCGGCGACATGTCGCGCAACCCGGCGCACCTGAAGCTGGACTTTGACGAGTTCGACTACGGCTTCACCTACCGGCGCATTCGCGAAGACAGCGGCGAGAACGACGACGCCTGGACGATTGGCCGCGTGTGCCTGTGGCCCTGCGGCTTTTTCCTGGGCGAGCATTTCGAGTGGCGCGTGCCGATTGACGACGAGAACACGCTGAGCATCACCTGGAAGTACACGCGGGTGCCGGCCGGGCGCGAGCCCTATGTTCAGAAGTCCATCCCGACCTGGCACGGCCCCTTGCACAACCCGGACGGCAGCTGGATCGACACGCATGTAATGAACCAGGACTTTCTTGCCTGGGTGGGCCAGGGCCGCATTGCCGACCGCACGCAGGAGCACCTGGGCGCAAGCGACCGCGGCATCGTCGCGATTCGGCGGCGGTTTTTTGAAGAGATGGAGTCGATCGCTGCGGGCGGCGAGCCCAAGGGCACGATTCGCGACCCGGCCAGGAACGTCCGCGTGCCGTTGCCGATGATGGACCGGCACAAGGTGCTGGAGCCGATGACGGTGGACGAGATCATGTCGGACCGGCGCACCCAGCTGTTCTACACGACCTATATCTTTCAGGCGGGCCAGCCGGATTGGGTACGCAAGGAAATGTCGGACGCGATGGGGCTGGAGGTGGTGGAGTTCGACGGCATCGTGAAGGCGCGTACGGCCAAGGCGGATTGAGGCTGGTCGCTGCACAAGGTTTGTTACTGCAGGCACGCCGGACGACCCAGCCCACGCCGGAACGATCACCTTGTCTGCGTTACGAATTCCGAGTGGCCAGCA
>JACMQX010000117.1 GCA_014376765.1 Ramlibacter sp.
CCAGGCCTGGGCGCGCTGGGTCGAGACGATTTCCGAGATGTCGTCAAACACCAGCAGCCGCGCAGTGCCCGGCATTTGCGCGCCGCGCGCGACCAGCGTGGTGGTGTTTTGCTGGGCGCCTGTGGGGGTGGCGTTGAGCTCGAATGATTTTTGCCAATGATCCAGGCCGTGCTCTGCGCGCTCGCCCAAAAATTCATCAAACTGGGCCTGCACGCGCACTCCAAAATCTTCCAGGCCCGGCAGTTCGGCCAGGCGCTGGCCTTCATTCGCGGCCAGCGGGGCGCGCAGGATGCGGGTGGCGCCGGGGTTGGACGAAAGGATGGCGCCGCGCGCGTCCAGCACGATGACGCCTGCGGTGAGGTTGTCCAGGATGGTTTGCAGGTTGGCGCGCGCGGCGTCCACCTGCTCCATGCTTTTTTCGACAGCGGCGCGGGCGTCTGAGAGTTGCTGCGTCATGTCGGCAAACGACCGCGTCAGGCCGCCCAGTTCGTCTTTGCCTTGCAGCGCGGCTTTGGGGGTGAGGTCCCCGGCCGCCACCTGGCGCACGCCGTCTGCCAGCACCAGCAGCGGCCGCGCCAGCTGGTTGCCCAGCAACACTGCCAGCAAGATGGCGCCGAACACCGCCAGGAACAGGCTGAGCGTGAGGGTACCGATGTACATGCGCCGCAGGCCGCCGCGTGCCAAAGCGCGCTCCTGGTATTCGCGGTTGGCCTCGGTTACGGCCACGGCGTTGGCTACCAGGGACGACGGCAGTGGCTGCGTTACTTGCAGGAAGCGCGGCTCGGCCAGCAGGCCGAAGCTGGGTGTGGGCACGACTGCCAGTGCCTTGATGCGGGCGTTGCCTGCTGCTTGCAGGCCAGGGTCGTCCAGCCCTTCGATGATGGCGGTGGAGCGCTGCGCCCGTGCGTTGCGCAGTTGCTGCGAGCTGGGCCGCTCGGGGTTGAGCAGCATTTTGGATTGGCCGACGCTGGCGATGAGCTGGCCGTTGGACGTCCACAAGATTACGTCACTTGCGCCCAGCTGGTCGCGGATGCGTTCCAGCGCCAGGCCGGCGCTGGCGTCTGGTAGCTCGCCCAGCTGGGACGTGACGGCGCGGGTTTTGTTGGAGAGGTCGTTGGCCAAGGTGTCCAGCGTGGCGCGGCCCAAGCTGACGCCGGCGTCCAACGCGCCTTCTACCTTGACGTCAAACCAGCTTTCAATCGAGCGCGAGACGAACTGGTAGGACACGACGTAGATCAGCAGCCCCGGCGCCAGCCCGACCAGCGCAAAAATCATTGCCAGCTTGACCAGCAGGCGGCTGCCGAATTTGCCTTTGCGCAGCCGCACCGCCAGGCGCACCACCACCCAGAGGATCACGGCCAGCAGCATGCTGGCCACCACCACGTTGAGGGTGAAGAGGCGTGTGTAGTTGCGCTCGTAGAGTTCGCGGTTGTTGGTGGCCTGCGTCAGAAGCAGCAAGAGGACGAGGCCGATGGCAACCATCGCGGCGGCGCCGATGCCCACGGTAAGGCGCAGGGTGCGCGAGTTCTGCATCGAGAGCCGCTCGGCCCCCGTGGCAGGCTTGCTCACTTGCTTGTCTCCCAGATCAGCCGCTGGTTTTTGGCGACGGAGATGTCCCACTCCGCCTGGCCGACGGCGCCGATCTGGAGGGGCCGCGGCAGTTGCGAGACGTCCAGGCGGAAGCGGAAGTCGATGTTGTGGCGGGCGTCTGGGTCCATCTCGCCAGCCTCGGCGATTTTCCAGCGCGAGATGCGTTGCACCGCGCCCATGGCATCGGACAGGGATTCGTAGCTCTGGTTGAGCGTGACGCCCAGGCCCGCATTGGTGATGGGTGTGGGCGACACATTAAGCCGCCAGCGGCGTGTAAGAGGCTGGAAGGCCAGACGCATGTGGCGGGCGGCCATGACGACTTTTCGGTCGTACCAGTACCAGCGGTCGCGAAAGAGCTCGGCCTCGGCCACGAAGTACATGGGGATGCCTTTGACCAGCGCGTCTTCCACCGTGGGGGGCAGGTCGAATTTGACTTCGGCTGAGAGGTAGACGCCCTCTTCCGCGCGCTCGACCTTGAGCTTGGTGATTTCAGGCAGACCGTCGGCCCTTGCAGCCGGCTGGACGCCGAGCGCGCCGGCCAGCACCACGCAGACTGCCGCCAGCAGGGCGGCCAGTTCAGGCCGGACTTTTTTCCAGCAGCGCGTAAAAGAAACCGTCGTGATCACCTTCTGGATTGTCCGGGACGCCATCGCCCTTTGCCCCGCTCTGGGGCATTAAATGGCCTGGCGACGGCCGCAATACTGCGTCGGTGTTGTGCGTAACAAACGTTTGTATCTGCACCTCCCCTTCGGCCCGGAACACCGAGCAGGTGCAGTACAGCAGCCGCCCGCCCGGCTTGAGCAAGGGCCAAAGCGTTTTCAGCAGTCTGGCCTGGATGGCGGCCAGCTGCGCGATGTCTGTTTCGCGGCGCAGCCAGCGCACGTCGGGGTGGCGGCGGACGATGCCGGAGGCCGTGCAGGGGGCGTCCAGCAGGATGGCGTCGAACAGCACGCCGTTCCACCACCTGGCCGGTTGCGCTGCATCGGCTGCGACAACTTGGGCGTGCAGGCCCAGGCGCTGCAGGGTTTCGTGGACGCGGGCGCAGCGCTCGGCGTCTATGTCCAGCGCGGTGAGGTCGCAGTCGGCCAGTTCCAGCAGGTGCGCGGTTTTGCCGCCGGGGGCGGCGCAGGCGTCCAGGACTTGCAGGCGGCTGGTGGCAAGGCCACCGAGGTCACCGAGATCACCGATGCCATCGAGCAACAACTGCGAGGCCATTTGCGCGGCTGCGTCCTGCACGGAGACCACGCCGTCGTCAAAGCCCGGCAGCTCGTGCACGGGCCTGGCCTTGTCGAGCACAACCCCTTGCCGGCCCACGGGCACTGCACCTATGCCTGCTGCTTCCAGCGTGGCGAGGTAGTGCTGCTGCGTGGCCTTGCGTGTGTTGACGCGCAGGGCCATGGGTGCCTGCAGATTGTTGGCGCGCAGGATGGCCTGCCAGTGTGAGGGGTGGTCCTGCTTCAGGCGGTTGATCCACCAGCGCGGATGGTTCCACTGCGCAACCGGGTCGCGGTTGGCTGCTTCCACCAGCGCGGGCTGCTCGCGCAGGAACCTTCTCAGGCAGGCGTTGATGAAGCTGGCCTGCTTGGCCGTACCGGGGCTGCGCTTGGCAGCCTCTACCGCCTGGTCGACCAGCGTGAAGGCTTCATAGGGCGCTTGACCATCGCCTGCTGCCAAGGCGAGCGCCGTGCACAGCAGCGCATCAGCCTGCGGCGGCGGCGCCCGGCTGGCCAGTTCACGCCGCAGGGCTTCAGCGCGGCCCAGATTGCGCAACACGTGGAACGTCAACGACTGCACACCGGGGCGCAACGAGCTTTCCACCGCAGCCAGCGCAGCGGTGCCGGACTGGCCCGCGCGCACGGCCATCAAAACGGAAGCGGCAGCCTGAAGCTGCCGCCAGAGGGGAATAGGTGTTGCCATCAATGCTCAGGTCAGCACATCTGCCCAGATATTGCGGGCCCAGCCGAGGGCGTAGGTACCTTCAAGCTCATTGGGCGCGGTGCTCAGGCCGCCGGACGTTGGAACGGTTTTGAATGTTTTCTCGGCCTCTACATACGAGTGCACGCTCGCCACGTGCACGACGTTGCGGTTGTCGATGAAGCTGTAGCAGGTGTTGGTCAGCATGGGCGCGGGGTTTACCTCCCAGCCCGACAGTTGCGCGACGATGGCGGCCGCCGCGACCTTGGCATGGCCGTTGGCCATGTGGCCGCTCTTGGGCATGGCCGGCGCAGCCAGGATGGAGTCGCCCAGCACGAAGACGTCTTTGGCTGCGGTGGATTCAAACGTCTGGTAGTTCACGCCGCACCAGCGCTGGCTGGCCATGTTGTTCAGGCCCGTCTGCACAGCGATGGCGCCCGCGCGCATGGCCGGCAGCACGTTCATGACGTCAGCCTTGACGTCATCCTGCACATCAAACTTGATGAGGCCGGCCCTGGCGTCCACAGCAGTGACTTTGTGCTGGCTGCGATATTCGATCATGCCGGGATAGTTGTCGGCCCAGGCTTTGCGGAACAGCGCGCCTTTGGAGGTGATGTCGGGGTTGGCGTCCAGGATCAGGACTTTGCTGCGCGGCTTGGCGTTCTTGAAGTACCAGGCGATCTGGGAGGCGCGTTCATACGGCCCGGGCGGGCAGCGGTAAGGCGCTTCGGGGATGGTGATGGCGTAGACGCCGCCGTCGCGCATGGCTTCTAGCTGGCGACGCAGGGCCTGGGTTTCAGGCCCTGCCTTCCAGGCATGCAGGATCTGGCCCGCGGCGTTGGCGGCTTGCAGGCCTTCAACGCTGTCAAACATCAGTTCGACACCCGGGGAGACAACCAGTTTGTCGTAAGGAAGCACAGAGCCGCCAGCCAGTGTCACGGTTTTTTTGGCGGCGTCTATCGCGCTGGCCCTGTCGCGGATGACGGTGATGCCGTGATTGCCGGCCAGGCCCGTGTACGGCATGGTGAGGTCGCCCATGTTTTTGCTGCCACCCAGCACGAGGTTGGACAGCGGGCACGACACAAAGGCTGCTTCAGGTTCGATGAGCGTGACGGCGATCTTGCGGTCAGACAGCAGGCGCACATATTTCGCGGCCGTGGCACCGCCGTAGCCGCCGCCGATGACCACGACTTTGGCACTTGAGCCTGTAGAGATGCCGGCGCAGCCCGCAAGGCCGAGCACGCCGCTTGCGGCAGCTGATTGCAGGAAGGCGCGGCGTTGCAGCTTGGGGGTGGGGCTCATTTCTTCACCCCCGCAAAGTAGGCGGCCAACTGATCGATCTGCGCATCGGTGTAGCCCTTGCTCAGCTGGTGCATGACAGTGGCCGGGCGTGTGCCTGTCTTGAAGGCTTTCATCTGGGTGGCAAGGTACTCTTTTGGCATGCCAGCCAGCGGCACGGCGCCAGAGCCCGGTACGGCTGCGCCATCGGTGCCATGGCACGCGGCGCAGGTGGCCGCCAGGCTGCGGCTGTAAAGGGCCTGGGCGTCCTGCGCGTGACTGGCTGCTGCGAGCAACAGTGCGACCGCGCCTGCGATGTATCTGGATTTCACGCCGGTCTCCTTGTGTTGCGGTGAGCCTGCATTATTCATTAGAGCGTGCGCGCCGGCTTGAAGTGAAAAAGCGAGGCGAGCAGCAAGGCCGGGAACTGCGCAATCGCGCCGTTGTACTGGTTGATGGCTTCATTGAAGAGCGCCGTGGATGCCTCGCGCCTGGCCTCCAGTTGCTGCCACTGGAGTTGCAGGTTCTCGGGCAACGCGGCGCCCGCCAGATCGTGTGCGTCGTCCTGTTGCATGCGCTGCCAGGCCATCTGCATGACGCCGATGGCGGCATTCAACGCGGCCGTGGTGTCAGGGTCGAGCGGGTGGGCCCTGGCCCCTGCCAACGAGGCCGCGAACTGGTTTGCGGCTGCCCCCAAGCCACTCCAGAGGCTGGACATGTCGTCCAGCAGAACATCTTCTTGCATACCTGCCGAGTTGGCAGAAAGTGGCAGGCACGACTGTGCAAGTTCTACCTGCTCGCGCAACGGCACTTCCACCGCCGCAAATGCAAGCAGCACCGCAGCCCGCAAGCGAACCAGCCGGTTGTAAGCGCCCACGGACCAGAACAACAGCACGGCTGCGCTGATCCAAAGCGCGAGGGACTCCGACATCGCTTGTTCTTCCTTTGTTACGGGACGTTGGCTCTTGACTGAGCTTGTGGCCTGGTGATTGTCACACCACAGGAAAACGCCCCACACCTCTTGCGAAGTGCGGGGCGTCAGGCGCCTCAGCGGCGCGTGATTGCAAAGGCGGCGGGTACCGTCAGGCGGGTCGCTTATTCGGCGACTGCGCCTTCACTGGCCTCGCTCACACCGGCGCCGCTGGCGGCCAGGTCTGCGGCTTCGGAATCAGCAATGGCGCGGCGCTCGGCCTCGTCCATCATGTCCTTGGCCTTGCGTGCCTGGTGGTAAGCCATGCCGGTGCCTGCGGGGATCAGGCGGCCGACGATGACGTTTTCCTTCAGGCCGCGCAGCTCGTCGCGTTTGCCCATGATGGCGGCTTCGGTCAGCACGCGCGTCGTTTCCTGGAACGATGCGGCGCTGATGAAGCTGTCGGTGGACAGAGAGGCCTTGGTGATGCCCAGCAGCAGGTTGGTGAACGTCGCGGGGATCTTGCCATCGGCGCGCAGGGCGTCGTTGGTGTTGAGCATTTCGCTGCGCTCGACCTGTTCGCCCGAGATGTAGTTGGTGTCGCCCACGGCGTCCACCACCACACGGCGCAACATCTGGCGAACAATCACTTCAATGTGTTTGTCGTTGGTCTTCACGCCCTGCAGACGGTACACGTCCTGCACTTCATCGACGATGTAGCGGGCCAGCTCTTCGGAGCCCAGGAGGCGCAGGATGTCCTGCGGGTCGGCCGGGCCGTCCACCACGGACTCGCCCTTGTTGACCACCTGGCCTTCGTGCACCAGGATGTTCTTTTCCTTGGGCACGAGCTCTTCCCAGACCTTGCCTTCAGGGTCGGTGATCTGCATGCGGATCTTGCCCTTGGTCTCCTTGCCGAACGACACGGTACCGGTCATCTCGGCAAGCACGCCCTTGTCCTTGGGCGAACGAGCTTCGAACAGCTCGGCCACCCGCGGCAGACCGCCGGTGATGTCGCGCGTCTTCTGCCCTTCAACCGGGATGCGGGCCAGCACTTCGCCGGGGCCCACGTCCTGGCCGTCGCGGATCTGGACCAGCGAGCCGACCTGGAAGCCGATCGTCACCGAGTGGTCGGTGCCGGGGATCTTCACTTCGTTGCCACCTGCATCGATCAGCTTGACCTGCGGACGGATCACCTTGGTGGAGCCGCGGCGTTTCGGGTCGATCACCACGAGGGTGGACAGGCCCGTCACTTCGTCGACCTGCTTGGCCACCGTCACGCCTTCTTCGACGTTCTCGAAGTTCACCTTGCCGGCGAACTCGGTAATGATCGGACGTGTCAGCGGGTCCCAGTTGGCGAGGATCGCGCCGGCCTTGACCTGCTGGTCAGCCTTGACGCCGAGGATCGCGCCGTACGGCACCTTGTGGCGCTCACGCTCGCGGCCATGCTCGTCATGGATGACGATCTCGCCGGAGCGGGCGATCACCACCAGTTCCTTCTTGTTGTTGGTCACATAGCGCATCGTGGCGTTGAAGCCGATCACGCCGTTGGACTTGGCTTCGACGCTGGAGGCCACTGCCGCACGGGAGGCTGCGCCACCGATGTGGAAGGTGCGCATCGTCAGCTGCGTGCCGGGCTCGCCAATGGACTGGGCAGCGATCACACCGACGGCTTCGCCGATGTTGATCAGGCCGCCGCGGCCCAGGTCGCGACCGTAGCACTTGGCGCAGATGCCGAAGCGGGTTGCGCAGGTGAGTGCCGTGCGGACCTTGACTTCGTCGACGCCTGTCGTTTCCAGCACGTCGATGATGTCTTCGTCAAGCATCTCGCCGGCCGGGACCAGCACGGACTGGTTCTCGGGGTGCAGCACATCTTCAGCCACGGTGCGGCCGAGGATCCGGTCGCGCAGGGATTCGATGACTTCACCGCCTTCAACGATGGCGCGCATCAGCGAGCCGTCATGCGTGTTGCAGTCCTGCTCGATCACCACCAGGTCCTGCGTCACGTCCACCAGGCGGCGCGTGAGGTAGCCGGAGTTGGCCGTCTTCAGCGCCGTATCCGCAAGGCCCTTTCGGGCGCCGTGGGTGGAGATGAAGTACTGCAGCACGTTCAGGCCTTCACGGAAGTTGGCCGTGATGGGCGTCTCGATGATGGAGCCGTCAGGCTTGGCCATCAGGCCCCGCATGCCGGCCAGCTGACGGATCTGCGCGGCAGAACCGCGGGCACCGGAGTCGGCCATCATGTAGATGGAGTTGAACGATTCCTGGTCCACGGTGTTGCCATGGCGGTCGATCGTCTTTTCCTTGGCCAGCTGGGCCATCATGACCTTGGAGACTTCGTCACCGGCCTTGCCCCAGATGTCCACCACCTTGTTGTAGCGCTCGCCAGAGGTCACGAGGCCCGAGACATACTGCTGCTCGATCTCTTTGACTTCCTTTTCCGAGCGCGCAATGATGCCGTGCTTTTCATTGGGCACCAGCATGTCGTCCACGCAGATGGAGATGCCGGACTTGGTGGCCAGGCGAAAGCCGTTTTGCAGCAGCTTGTCTGCAAAAATCACGGTTTCCTTCAGGCCGCACTTGCGGAACGACACGTTGATCAGCTTGGAGATTTCCTTCTTCTTCAACGCCTTGTTGATGTTCGAGAAGGGCAGGCCCTTGGGCAGGATCTCGGACAGCAGTGCACGGCCGGCGGTGGTTTCCCACAGCTTGGTCGAAGGCGTCAGCTCGCCGGTTTCCTTGTCCTTGGAATACTCGGTCAGGCGGACGTTGATCTTGGCAGTCAGGTCCACTTCGCCGGCGTCAAGTGCGCGCTGGACTTCACCGGTGTCGGCAAAGATCAGGCCCTCGCCCTTGGCGTTGATGCGCTCACGGGTCGTGTAGTACAGGCCCAGCACCACGTCTTGCGACGGGACGATGGACGGCTCGCCGTTGGCGGGGAACAGGATGTTGTTGGAGGCCAGCATCAGCGTGCGGGCTTCCATCTGCGCTTCCACCGACAACGGGACGTGAACAGCCATCTGGTCGCCGTCAAAGTCGGCGTTGAAGGCCGCGCAAACCAGCGGGTGCAGTTGAATCGCTTTGCCTTCAATCAGGATGGGCTCAAAGGCCTGGATGCCGAGGCGGTGCAGCGTGGGCGCACGGTTCAGCATGACCGGGTGCTCTTTGATCACCTCTTCAAGAATGTCCCACACCACGGGCGTGCCGGATTCGACTTCCTTCTTGGCGGCCTTGATCGTCGTCGCGATGCCCATGGCTTCGAGGCGCGAGAAGATGAAAGGCTTGAACAGTTCCAGCGCCATCAGCTTGGGCAAGCCGCACTGGTGCAGCTTGAGCGTCGGGCCCACGGTGATCACTGA
>JACMQX010000118.1 GCA_014376765.1 Ramlibacter sp.
AGACTACGGCGCATTTGTTGCCGCAATCATCCTTTTTCTTGCCATTCCCGGTCCCGGTAACCTGGCCTTGATCACCTCCACCAGCAAGGGTGGCCGCCTCGGCGGCCTGGCCGCGACGTTTGGTCTTATCGCCGGCGATCAAGTCCTGATGTGGCTGGCCGTCGCGGGCGTAGCCACGCTGCTCGCTACCTATCCAACCGCCTTCAATGCCGTGCAATGGGTGGGCGCCGCCTACCTTGCGTGGCTGGGCTTCAAAATGTTGCTGGCCGAACCGGGCAGCAAGCCGGTGCTCAACATCCTGCCGCATCACTACTTCCGCCAGGCGCTCTTCATCACCTTGCTCAACCCCAAGGCCATCGTGTTCTACATGGCCTTCTTCCCGCTGTTTGTGGACCCTGCCCACCACCAGGGCCTGGTGACCTTCGGTGTCATGGCGGCAACCGTTGCCACGCTTACCTTCATCTATGGCCTCATTGCCGTGCTGCTCACCTACTACCTGGCCGAGCGGCTACGTGCCACGCCGGTCGTCGGCCGCGCGCTTGAAAAACTGGCTGGCGCGTTCCTCATCGGCTTTGGCGTCAAGCTCGCCCTCACCAAATAAAACAAGAAGAACGGCATGGCAAAAATATTCTGTGTAGCCAACCAGAAGGGCGGCGTCGGCAAAACCACCACCACCGTCAACCTGGCTGCGGGCCTGGCCAAGGTCGGCCAACGCGTGTTGATGATCGACCTGGACCCGCAAGGCAATGCCACCATGGGCTCGGGCGTGGACAAGCGCAAACTGGAGTTGACCATCTACGACGTGCTGCTCGAATCCGCCACCATCGCCGAGGCCCGCGTCAAAAGCGAGAAGTGCGGCTACGACGTACTCGGCGCCAACCGCGAACTGGCGGGGGCCGAGGTGGAACTGGTGGGTGTGGAGCGGCGCGAAAAGCGCCTCAAACTCGCGCTGGCCGAAGTCGCCGGCGAGTATGACTTTGTCCTGATCGACTGCCCCCCGTCGCTCAGCATGCTCACCCTGAACGGCCTGTGCTGCGCCCATGGCGTGATCGTGCCGATGCAGTGCGAGTACTTTGCACTGGAGGGCCTGACGGACCTGGTCAACACCATCAAGCAGGTCCACGCCAACCTGAACAAGGACCTGCAGATCATCGGCCTGTTGCGCGTGATGTTCGACCCGCGCATCACACTGCAGCAGCAGGTGAGCGACCAGCTCAAGGCCCACTTTGCCGACAAGGTGTTCAACACCGTGATCCCGCGCAACGTACGCCTGGCGGAGGCGCCCAGCTACGGCTTGCCCGGCGTGATCTTCGACCCGTCGGCCAAGGGCAGCCTCGCCTTTGTGGAATTCGCCCAGGAAATGGTCGCGCGCATCCAGAAGATGTGAGGTGCACCCTGGCCATGACCCGCAGCACCATACGCATCCTCACGCTCCCTGGCTGGGAAAACTCCGGCCCGCTCCACTGGCAAAGCGTGTGGGAGCGCGAGTTCGGCTATGAGCGGGTGGAGCAGCACGACTTTATGCGTCCGCTGCGTGGCGACTGGATCGCCCGGCTGGAAGACGTGTTGCTGGCCGATGAGCGGCCGACCGTCCTGGTCGCGCACAGCCTGAGCTGCATCCTCACGGCGGCCTGGGCAGCGGCATCGCGCAACACCCACCGCGTCAAAGCCGCACTGCTTGTCGCACCTGGCGATGTGGAGCGTGAGGCGATCCGCCCGCAACTGCCAAGCTGGTCGCCCATCCCGCTGCAAAAGCTCCCCTTCCAAAGCGTCCTGCTTGGCAGCCGCAACGACCCGTTCTGCGACATCGAGCGGTCACGCCTGATGGCGGATGCCTGGGGCTCACGCTTCATTGACTGTGGCGCGGCCGGCCACATCAATGCCGAATCGGGCTTGGGCGACTGGCCGCAAGGTCAGGCCCTGCTTACTGAATTACTGAAAGACTGAGAACAACACCATGGTGACCAAGAAACCCAAGGGCCTCGGCCGCGGCCTCGAAGCATTGCTCGGACCCAAGTTCGACGACCCGGCGGGCGCAGACGCAGGCGCCACCAACCACCCCGGTTTGCCCGCCTCTTTGCTGCTGGGCGACATGG
Organism: Ramlibacter sp.; assembly: GCA_014376765.1. Lineage (GTDB taxonomy): Bacteria > Pseudomonadota > Gammaproteobacteria > Burkholderiales > Burkholderiaceae_C > JACMQX01. The sequence goes on from JACMQX010000118.1 coordinate 2,097, forward strand.
TGCCCGGCCAGTACCAGCCGCGAACCCGCATGGACGAAGGCGCGCTGTACGAGTTGGCCGAGAGCATCAAGGCCCAAGGCATCATGCAGCCCATCCTCGTGCGGCGCCTCACGGCCGGGCCCAACGACGGTAAATACGAGATCATTGCCGGTGAGCGGCGCTTCCGCGCGGCCAGGCTGGCGGGCCTGGACAGCGTGCCGGTGCTGGTGCGGGACGTGCCCAATGAGTCCGCTGCCGCCATGTCGCTGATTGAAAATATCCAGCGTGAAGACCTGAACCCGCTGGAGGAAGCCCAAGGCCTGCAACGCCTGGTGAAGGAGTTTGGGCTAACTCACGAGCTGGCTGCGCAGGCTGTGGGCCGCTCGCGGAGTGCGGCGTCCAACCTGCTCAGGCTGCTGAATCTGGCCGATCCGGTGCAGACCATGCTCATGGCTGGCGACATTGATATGGGCCATGCCCGCGCCTTGCTGGCACTGGACCGCGCCGCCCAGATCACCACAGCCAACCAGATCGCGGCCCGCAAAATGTCAGTGCGCGAGGCGGAAAGCCTGGTCAAGAAACTCAGCGCCGAGTTCAACCTGGTCTCTCCCAAGCCCAAGAAGGAAAAGTCTCGCGATCTCAAGCGGGTGGAAGAGGAGCTGTCCGACCTGCTCACCGCCGAGGTGGACGTGCGCATCAAAAAGCGCGTCAAGCGCATGGGCCGCGTGGAAGAGATGGGCGAGCTGGCCATCCAGTTCGGCTCGCTGGAAGAGCTCAATGGGCTGATCGAGCGCTTGCGCGGTTCTTGAAAAAGGTCAGCGGGTGTCCGGCGTGACGGATCCCCCTCAAATGAGGGAGTGACGCGAAGTACAGCACGGCCTATCGTTACGAGTTGTAATACGCGCTGTGCGTGACGTAACACTCCCGACCCTGAAGGACCTTTTATGAAAACGACCGCCTTGTTCGCCGCCATCCTGGCCCTTGCCGCCGCTGGCGCCCACGCCCAGAACATCGAGCGCGTGAAAATGACTGACAACGACTTGAGCTGCCGGCAAATCTACCAGGAGATTGGCGTCATGAACGGCGCCATCGCCAGCGCGAGTCAGCCGGTGGCGGTTGCCACCGCGCCAGTGGCGCCTGTGGACAACAGCGCCATCGTGGGCGCAGGGGTGGCGGGCGCCGTGGCGCAAACCGCGCTGGCCCGCAGCGGTGGTTTCGGCGGCTTTGGCGGTTTTGGTGGCGGCCTGGGTAACCTGGGCGGCATGTTCGGCGGCATTGCGCAGCAGGCCATGAATTCGCAGGCCCAGCAGCAGCAAGCCAATGCGCAGGCGGCCGCCCAGCAAGCCCAGATGCAAGCGCAGCAAAGCACGCTGATGGGCCAGCAGGCCTTGGGCCGCAAGGACCACCTGACCGGCCTGTTCCTGTCCAAAGGCTGCAAACTCAGCGAAGTGCAGTAGGCACGGCGCCGGTGCTTCACCCCTCAATCCGGGGAGTGTTGTGCGCCATGCCCGTCTGTAAGCTGTAACGATGCTATCCACCCACGGAATGTTTGACCGCGCGCTGATCGTCGAGGACCTGGACGAGCCGCGTGAGTGGCTTGCCGAGTTGCTGCCGCAGGCGCTGCCCAGCGTCCGGCAGGTCGACACTGTGGCCACCCTGGGCCAGGCGCGCGAGCGCATGCGCGAGTACGCCTACGGTCTCGCGCTGGTAGATTGGGGCCTGCCTGACGGCACCAGCGAAAGCCTGATCCGCGAGCTGGTGGCGGCCCGTGCCGGCGCGGTGGTGATCGTTGCCACCATCCATGACGATGACACCCATGTCTTTCCGGCTCTGCGTGCGGGCGCGCAGGGCTACATCCTCAAGTCGCAGCCCGGCGTGGTGGTGATCTCGCAGCTGCGGCGCATTGAAATGGGTGAGCCGGCCCTGTCGCCCTCGATCGCCTTGCGGGTGCTGCGGCACTTTCACGCCACGCCGGCCCGCATCGACACGCCGCGCATCGACACTGCACGCAGCGTGGGCCTGGACGGCGAGCCGCTCAAGCAGCTGACAGACCGCGAGATCGATGTGCTGCGCCTGATCGCCAAGGGCTACAAGGCGCCCGAGGTCGCGCCGCTCCTGGGTATCACCGCGCATACCGTGAGCAGCTATGTGCGCGACATCTATCGCAAGCTGGGGATTTCCTCGCGCGCCGAGGCGGCGATGGAAGCGGCCAAGCGGGGCCTTGTCGCCTGAAGCGTCGGGTTGGTGCTGGCGGTGCAGCGTCAGACGGTGTCCCGAAGCGGCACCACCAGCCACACGCGGCTGCCGGTCAAGGGTGGCGGCTGGCGGCTGACCTGCAAGGTCGCGCCGATCTGCGCTGCACGGTAGTGCATATTCTTCAGACCTCTTGCACCGGGCCGCGTTTGTGCCTCCGGCAGCCCCACGCCATCATCCGTCACGGCAATGTGCAACTCGCCGCCCCGCACGGCTGCATCCAGCGCCATGCCTTTGGCCTGCGAATGCTTGACGATGTTGGTGGCGGCCTCCTGCAGGATGCGCATCACCTGCAGCGCCACGTCATTGGCCAGCTTGATGCCGTCCAGCGAATCGTCAATGCGCCAGGCCAGCTGCACGCCCGCCGCCGACAACCGTGAATCCCAGCGGTTGCGCCAGGTGGCCAGCGCGCCGGGCAGGTATTGGCCCATGTCGGTGCTGTCCATCAGCATGCGCAACTCGTCCAGGCCGTCCTGCAACGACTGTGCCACCTGTGCCGGCGTAAGCGCACCACGCTCGACGCCGCGCAGCGCCGTCATGAGCTGCGCGCCCATGCCGTCATGCATGTCGCGCATCAGCCGCTCGCGTTCCTGGGCGCGGGCGGTTTCCTGCTCGCTGCCCCTGAGCTGCCGGTAGCTTGACTCCAGCGCCTCTGACTTCTGGGCCACGCGCCGCTCCAGTTCCTCATTGCTGCGCTCGGCGCGATTGAGCGTCAGCACCACATACTCGCCTGACATCAGCGCAAAGCCGATCAGCACCGCCACAAAGCCCCAGAACAGGTAAGCGTCTGACGTAGGCGGCAGCACGCCAACCACCACCAGCAGGTCATGGCCCAGCCCCAGCATGAGTGCGGCCAGGCAGACCGTGAAGGCGATGAAACTTCGCAGCGCCAGCGTGCGGCGCCGCTGCCAGATCTGCACGGCCAGCCAGCAGATGACGCTGGTACCAACCGCCTGGGCCAGCGCGCGCGCGCCGGCGGCGCCGCGGCCCGCCAGCTCAGCCAGCGGAAAGGCCAGCAGCGAGAGTGCAGTCGCCCAGCGCATCACCGCCACATGCAGCGGGTTCACCGGGCGCACCAGGTGCAGGACGGCCCAGGCAATCGTCACTGCGGCCAGCAGCGCATTGATGGCGTTGAGCTGCTCGAACAGGAGCGGCTCGCCTGGCACCGTGTTGTCAAAGTAGATCAACCCGCGCACGCCCCACAGGGCGCAGGCCATGGCCAGCCACAGCAGGCTGAAATCACGCCAGCGCGGCAACCACAGCAAGAGGGCCATCAGCCCGACCACCAGCACCACGCCCGAGGCCGCGTCCGCAAACCCGACGACCGAGCTCATCGCGTTGATGTGCACCGGCAGCAGCAGGTTGGTCGGCCCCATGGTCACCAGCACCAGGCCGGAGGGCAGGTAGGGCAGCGTCTGTAATTCAACACGCACGATGCGCGCGCCCGGGGGCAGGGCGAATAGCGCGGGGATGCGGCCGTTGTAGACGCCCGCCAGCTCGCCGCGCGGCACGGCCCGGCCCACGCCCGGGCGCGCCAGGTCGTTGGCGCTGAGCAGCGTCAGCGGCTTGCCATCGGCCTCAATGCGATAGGGCGCGCCGACGCGGAACATCCACAACGCGGCAGCGGGCGCCCCGGCGCAGGCGCGGGTGTCCAGCTCGTAGCGGATCTTGACGTTCTCGCTGCGCAGATCGAGCGGCAGATGGTCGGGCAGTGTGACAGCAGCCGATTCGTCCGCGCGCGTCAGGTAAGGGGCGAACCGGACGGAGCGCTGCACCTCGGTCAGCGGCTGCGCTGTACTGCAGACGCCATCGGCCGCGTGGGCCATGCCGCAAAAACCGGCGATTCCCAGACCGGCCATCGCCAGCCAGCACAAGTCGGCCCAGCGCCGCAGCATCACGCTTACAGCGCGAAAATCTTGCCCGGATTCATGATGTTCTTCGGGTCCAGAGCCCGCTTGATGGTGCGCATCATGTCGACCGCGCCTGTGCCGGTTTCGGTGATGAGGAAGTCCATCTTGTGCAGGCCCACGCCATGCTCGCCGGTGCAGGTGCCTTCCATCGACAGCGCGCGCGCCACGAGCTGGTGGTTCAGCCGCTCGGCGGTTTCACGCTCCTGCACGCTGTTCGGGTCAATCAGGTAGCCGAAGTGGAAATTGCCGTCGCCCACATGGCCCACGAGGAAGTAGGGGATGCCCGAGGCGTCAGCTTCGGCAATCGAGTCGAGCAGGCAGTCAGCCAGCCGCGAGATCGGCACGCAGGTGTCGGTCGAGATGGCGCGGCAACCTGGCCGGGACTGCACGCCAGCAAAGTAGGCGTTGTGCCGCGCCGTCCACAAGCGGGTTCGTTCCTCTGGCGTGCTGGCCCATTCAAACGCATTGCCGCCAAAGTCAGTCGCTATTTCCTGCACCGTCTCGGCCTGCTCCTTCACACCTGTGGGCGAGCCGTGAAACTCCATCAGCAGCAGCGGCTCTTCACGCAGATTGAGCTTCGCGTAGGCGTTGACCATGCGCACGGTGTTGTGGTCAATCAGCTCGACGCGTGCGACGGGGATGCCCATCTGTATCACCTGGATGGTGGTGCGCACCGCCGCTTCAATGCTGGGAAAAGAACAGATGGCCGCCGAGATGGCTTCAGGCAGCGGGTACAGCCGCACCGTCACTTCGGTGATCACACCCAGCGTACCCTCGCTGCCCACCATCAGGCGCGTGAGGTCGTAACCGGCAGACGACTTTTTGGCGCGGGTGCCGGTGCGGATCACTTCGCCTGATGCGGTCACCACCTCCAGGCCCAGCACGTTCTCGCGCATGGTGCCGTAGCGCACCGCATTCGTGCCGCTGGCGCGGGTGGCGCTCATGCCGCCTATGGAGGCGTCTGCGCCCGGGTCGATCGGAAAGAACAGCCCGGTGCTCTTGACCTCTTCATTGAGTTGCTTGCGCGTGACGCCTGGCTGCACGGTGACGGTGAGGTCCTCCGCATTGATGGACAGCACTTTGTTCATGCGGCTCACATCAATGCTGATGCCGCCCTGCACGGCCAGCAGGTGGCCTTCAAGCGACGAGCCGACGCCGAAGGGAATGACAGGAACATCATGCGCGGCGGCCAGCTTGACGGCGTCCGACACGTCGGCCGTGCTCTCGGCAAACACCACGGCGGCGGGCGGCGGCGCCTGGAACGATGACTCGTCACGCCCGTGCTGCTCGCGCACAACCAGCGCCGTGGAACAGTTTGCGCCAAAGCGCGCCTTGAGCGCGTCCAGCAAGGCCTGCGGCACGGCGCGCAGATTGAGTTCGGGAACCAGGTGGGCGATCTGGGTGGGTGCGTTCATGGCAGTCTTCCATAAGAAGGACGCCGGCGCAGCGGCGAATCAGCCATTCTACGAATCAGCGGGGCTGGGCGCATCCACCTGCTGCCACATGCCGGGAGGGGATTTCCCTTGTATCTACTACTGCTTCAACGCAGCTTCCCACTCTGCCCGCGAAATAACGCCGTCCTTGTTGGTGTCCACCTGCTCGAACCGCTTGAGCACAGCCGGGAAGCGCTGGGCTTCTTCCCGCGCGATGCTGCCGTCGCCGTTGCTGTCGGCCAGCTTGAAGGTCTGCTCGATCTGCTCGGCCGACCACTTGGGTTTGGTGGGTGGAATGGGCGCGTCCGGTGTTTGGGCACCGGCTGACAGGATGCAGCCGGCCATGAGCGCAAAAAACAGCATGCTGGTGGCTTCAAAGTGCTGGGTGCAAAGGCGTAGTGTCCTGGTCATCGTTGTTGAAGTTCCTGCGGTTTGAAAAGTAGCAGCCATTTCAACCCGGCAGAGGCAGGCGCACCAGACAACTTGCCATGTGTTGCCTCATTGACATTTCACAGCGGGTTTTTACCGCAGCCTTACGATGCGGCAAAATCAATATACAACTCGACAGCACAGGCACCATGGCACACAGACTCACACAGATCGCCACCCGCACCGGCGACAACGGCACCACCGGCCTGGGTGACAACACCCGCGTCTCCAAATA
>JACMQX010000119.1 GCA_014376765.1 Ramlibacter sp.
CACGATTCGGCGCGCTTGACCCGATCGGCCCGCTTTTCGAAAAAACGCGACATGGGTCGCGCTGCACAACAACCGATGAGCACGCACAGTCATCAGATCCGGATCGCCCGGGCCGAGGCCTAGTCCGTAAAGAGTGCCGCGCACGGTCATTCCAGACGACTTCCGAGCGCATTGATGGCTGCCACCGTGATGGCGCTGCCGCCAAGACGACCGACCACCACGCAGCACGGCACTGGCTGCTCAGCCCACAGCGCGTCTTTGGATTCCACTGCGCCGACAAAACCGACAGGGCAGCCAATGATGGCTGCAGGGCGCGGGCAGCTCGGGTCCTGCAGCATATTGAGCAAATGAAACAAGGCCGTCGGCGCATTGCCGATGGCCACCACGGCACCCTGCAAATAGGGCCGCCAGAGCTCGAGCGCCGCCGCGGACCGGGTGGTCGCCATGGTCTGGGCCATTTCGCGCACTGCGGGGTCGTGCAAAGTGCACACTACATCGTTGTTGCCGGGCATGCGCGAACGGGTAACGCCCTCGCTGACCATGCGCGCATCGCACAGCACAGGCGCTCCCGCCACCAGCGCCGATCGCGCAGCCTGTACGAAGCCGGTTGAAAAGCGCAAATATGTTTCCAACCCGATCATGCCCGCGGCGTGGATCATGCGCACTGCAACTTGCTCATCGTCGACATCAAAGCGTGCCAGGTCAGCCTCAGCGCGGATCATGGCAAACGAGCGTCGGTAGATCTCGGCGCCATTGGTTTCAAAAGTATGCTTCAAGGGACTCCGATGAGTTGGCGCAAGGTTTCTAAAGTCAGTCCGGTAAGCGCAGGGACGTCCCAGGCCCGGCCATCGCGAACGAGGTCGAAGGCGCCGTCGCGACCCACCAGTGTGAAGTCGGCTGCCCCCGCGCGGGCACAACCCTTGGCGCAACCTGACACATGCAAGCTGCGCGGCGCGGTGTTGTTGATTGCGTTGAATTCCGACGCAATCGCACGGGCCACGGTTCGCGTCGCCACCGTGGACGAGGCACACGACGGGGCGCCCGGACACGCGTCGACGCTCAACAAGGGATCCCCAGCTTGCGTGAGGAAGGCACTCGATGCACACCACTGGCCTGCCTCCATGATCAAGCTTCGCTGGGGCGTTAAGCGCATGGCGATGGCTCCACTGTCACGCAGCAAACAGGAAAGCGCGGCCGCTTCGATCTGCCCGAAAGCCACACCATAGACCGGACCGAGCGGCGACATGCCCGGCCCTGGCAGGGCGGCCGGGTCGGCTGCGGCTTCGGGCTGCCCACTGCGGCAGGGCACGGCGCCTCTCAGTGGATGCGAACGCATGCGCTTCGATGGCGGCTCGACTGCCCCAGCCGTTGCGGCAAACCACACAGCCATTTCCAGCAGCGCTTGCACGGCCACTTCAACACTTTGTCCAACCAGTTGTCCAAGCGCTGCACCATCGGCGCGCACGATCAACCCACCGGAGCGGGCGCGCTCAATTCGAATATCTGCGGGGGCTGCACTCAGCACTGGTGCCGGCCCTGCATCCACAGCAAACCCAAATTTTGATGGTAAGGCCGGCAACTCGCCCAGACGCGATATCAGCTGGGTTGCGATACGTTGCGTGTCATCGCCTGGCTGCCAACAGGGCGCCACCAAAACGGATGGCCAGGCTTCCCGCAGCGGGTCTACATCGACCAGCCCCAAATTACACAGCGCCTTGACCACGGCGTCGTGATCGGACGGGTTGACACCCCGCAACTGAAGGTTCGCGCGATGGGTCAGGTCAATGATCCCCGAGCCCAGATCCTGCGCCAGTTCACACAGGCCCAGAGCCTGCTCGACCGTCAGTCGAGCCAGTGGCGGCCGCACCCGGACCAACAGGCCATCACCCGACGCCATGGCTCGATGAGCGCCTGGACACCAGCCTTTGGCGGCAAGGCGCGCGCCGGGCAGCCTTGACTGCGTGCCCGCTTCCGGGTTGGTAAGAAAGGAAGCAATCGTCACGGCGATGAAGCTCAGCTCGCGGCAATTGATGTCAGAGGCGGCAGTTTGGCCAGAATCCCGCCGCGCAAACGTTCAGGGCGCTGGCTGCGAGGCAATGCCCCGTCGACACTGTGTGCATGAAGCCGCGCACAAGCTAAAACTTGAACAGCGGTTTCGGCATCGGCGAGGAGGTCACCAAAATAGTAGGTGGGCTTGCCTGCGGCCTGCAATGTGATCGTGCAGGCTCTTGAACAGCCGGCCATGCAAGCGACGCCGCGAACCAGCAGCCCAGGCGGCTGATCTTCGTGCTGCAGCGCCTGTACTGCATCGAACAGCAGCTGTCCGGCAGCAGGCAATTCGCGTGACGCACCGGCAGGGCGGCAGGTGGTGCAGACAATGATTTCGGTGATGGTTTGCGGGAAAACTGCAGGCAACATGATGAAGGATAGTGAGGGTTTAAACAGGCCAGCTGGCGCTGCGATAGTCGGCACCCCAGCGCAGTGCCCAAGCGGCGCATCGGCCAATGGGGTGCGCTGGATCGTCGAAGTCGACAATGACAATTTGCGCGGCACTGCAGGGTGCCACCGGTTGCTCCGTGGTGCGGCCATCGGTCAGAAGCCACACCCAGGATTCGAATGCGCCGTCGCGATGCTGGGCACGACGCAACACCTGATCAACCTGCGTCAGCGCGTGCGCCAGCGGCGTTCCACCGCCACCGCCCAGGGGCCTAACCTTTGCGCTGCCGGCGGCGCGGGCCCGTCCCGGAGCCAGTCGCAACTCCACTCCCTGACCACCAAAGCACAGCAGCGCCACATGGTCGCCAGCCCGCGCAGCCTGCTCGATCAGCCAGGCGGCATGCCCCTTGGCCAAGGCAAGTCGCCCTCGTTGGCGCATCGAGCCGGACGTATCAAGCACGATGAGGTGCAGCCGCGCTGGCTTGACGCGCCGCTCGGTATAGCGCAGATGAGCGCTTTGCAACACTTGAGGCCCCTTGGCCAGCAGCGTAGGCAGCCAGGCGATGGCGCCACGCGCTGACCCATCACCAGCACTCACAGGCGATTCTGGTGAATGGCGTAACGACGATTGAAGCGGGTTCGACCACCGCAGACTGCCGCGCCCAGGGCGCACGAGACGGCTGCGATGGCTCATGCTTTTTTTGAGGGCCACCCCCCCACGCTCGAAACGCGTGCAGTGGTCTCAGGTCGTGGCGGCAGTGCGCCCCAGTCCCCCATCGGCGACCCATTGGCAGAGGAGTCAGGTGATGTTCGCTCAGGTTGGCGATTTGGCCCAGAGGGCCCCGTCAGCGGCCTTTCAGCTTTTGGCTCGGAAGGTGTGCGCGATGCGGGAGTGGCCGCAGGCTTTGAGGGAATTTGCGTGCTGTCGCCGCGTCGATGGGCCAGCGCGAGTTCAGCCACGTCATCAACATCGTGAGTTGTGACTTTGTCACGGCCGTCAAAAGCTGTCAGTGCCCGGGCTGCGCGCAACATCACCAGATCAGCGCGCAGGCCATCCACACCAGAGGCCAACGCGCTGGCGGCTGCATGGCGCAGCACGGCATCCGACCACGTCAGACCTGGCAGTGCCGCACGCGCTCTCACGACAGCAGCGACCAAGCGGGCCTGCTCGGTGGCATGCTGTTTGGCCAGCTCGTCAGGCGCTTCGTCAAACGCCAGGCGAGCCCGCACAATCGCCATGCGCTGATCGGCATCGGCCGGATTTTCCAGC
>JACMQX010000120.1 GCA_014376765.1 Ramlibacter sp.
GAAATACTGCGGGTCAATCGCAGCTGGCGCGACTTCTTCGTGGCCAATGACATGCGCCAGCTTTCGGCGGGTGTGGGCGACAACTACCTCACCATCTGCCGGAACACCCAGGGGCCAGAACGTGAGCAGGCTCTGGCCGCAGCTAGCGGCATCCAGGCGGTGCTCGACGGAGAGGTGGCCGAGTATTCCATGGAGTACCCCTGCCATTCCCCCCAGCACCAGCGCTGGTTCCAGTTGCTGGCCAGCCCGCTTGCCAAGGGGCAGGGCGTCATGTTGATGCACCTCAACATCACTGCTAGACGGCTGGCGCAGTTGGGCATGGCGCAGGAATTCCGACAGAGCCAAGAGTTGTTGCGTATTGCGAGCCAGGTGGGACGCATTGGCGCCTGGACCATCGATTTGCCGGGATACCTGGTGACCCTGTCGTCCGAGACACGCGCGATTTTTGAACTGTCTGACAGCCTGAAGGCCACCACGGTTAATGTCACCAGTTATTACGCTCCAGAAGAACGCGCCGGGATCTCGGCCGCTTTTGCAGCCTGCGTGCGCGATGGAACTCCGTATGACATCGAGGCGGAAATCGTCCTTGGCGACGGCAAACGGGTCTGGACCCGCACGATCGGCGAAGCGCAAAGGAATGATGATGGCAAGATCATTCGCGTGCAGGGCGCACTGCAGGATATTTCGAGCCGCAAACATTCGGACGCGCAAGCCAAGCGCCTGCGGCTACGCCTGACCCACACCCTCAAACGCGAGCGCGACGAGATCGCCCGCCTGAACGACGTGCTGGAGCACAGTGTGGTGTTGCGGACCCAGCAACTTCAATCAGCCAACGAAGAGCTGAAGGCTTTCTCGTATTCCATTGCGCATGACTTGCGCTCGCCGCTTAGCAGCATCAATGGTTTTGCCAAGTTGCTGGACCGCGTCATGCCCGCCGATGCCAGCGACCGGGCGCGGCACTACCTCAGCCGCGTTTGTGCCGGCGCGGTGCGCATGGGCGAGATGATTGACGCGCTGCTCGCCCTGGCGCAACTCTCACGTGCGGGCCTGGCTTGGGAAGAAGTGAATATGGGCGTGCTGGCTGACGCCGTATTCGCCGGCCTGCAGGAGTCCGATACCGAGCGCGTCGTGCACCTGGAACTGAGCGAGGGCTTGCTGGCCCGGGGCGACTCGCGCCTGCTCAAAATGGTGCTGGACAACCTTCTGGGTAACGCCTGGAAGTTCAGCGAAGGACAGGCGCGCGCCTCGATTGCCTTTGGGCAGGAGGTGGGGGCGGACGGTCAGACGCGCTACTTCGTACGGGACAACGGCATGGGGTTTGACATGGCCCATGCGGGCAAGCTGTTCGGCGCGTTTGAGCGCTTGCATGGCTCGTCTGACTATGCCGGCCACGGCGTGGGCCTGGCCAACGTCAAGCGCATCATCAACCGGCACGGTGGCCGTATCTGGGCTGAATCCAAGCCCGGGCAGGGCGCGACTTTTTACTTCACGCTGAATGAGCCGGCGCTGCTTGCCGCGGCTTGATGCGGCGGTATAGCCTGGCGCCTCAGGTTTTTATCTCCATGCCAATCCCCCGGTAGCCCACAAAGCGCATGCGTGGGTCCAGCATCGGCTCACCGCTGACACTGAAATACTGGCAGGTGCCATCGTGGTTGATGCGGCTGAACTTGAAGTTGTTGAAAGGTTGCTGCGTCGCGAGGAGGGCATGCAGGGCCTTTTGTTCGTCAAGGTTCCAGCCACTGGCGGCCAGCTGCGAATGGTGGCCAAAAAACGCAGTCACGCGCAGGCCCAGAATCTCGGCTACCGGGCCGGACACCGTCGTGCCGTCCGCATCTGCACCTTGCTCCCAGTACCAGTCAGACGCCAGCGCAGCCAGCTGCTGGAAGCGCGCCTCGCTGTCGTGCAGCGCCTTGGTGCGATCCAGCACGATCTGCTCCAGGCTCTGGTTGTGCGCCTCCAGCTTTTTGTAGAGCACCTGTAACTCCAGCATGTTGTGAATGCGGGTACGCACCTCCACCAGGTCAAACGGCTTGCTGATGAAGTCGCGCGCGCCAGCCATGAGGGCGCGCAGCTTGTGGCCGGGCTCGGCCGTGAGCACGATCACGGGCAGTGCGGCGTCGGCACCGGCCGCCTTAAGCTGGTCCATTACTTCAAAGCCGTCCATCACCGGCATTTTCAGGTCCAGCAAAATCAGGTCGTAGTGGTGGTCGGCATGCAATGCGCACACCGATTCCGGCCTGGTGGTCGATGTCACCCGGCGGTAGCTGGCCGAGCCGAGCATCTGTTCAAGCAGCTGCACATTGGCGGGCTGGTCGTCCACAACCAGGATGTTGGCGTCCAGGATTTCGGCTTGGTGGTCGGTCATTTTTGTGGCTCCGGCCGGCTGGTGGCCTTAGCAGATGCAAGCGCCAGCGCTTCATCCAGGGTGGTCATGAACTCATTGATCTTGATGGGTTTGGTCAGGTAGCGGAAGAAGCCTGCCTCCAGGCCCCGGGCAATGTCGTGCGGCATGGCGTTGGCACTGAGCGCGATCACCGGGATGTGCGCAGTGGCGGTGTCCTGCGCCAGGAGTTTCAGCGCCTTGATGCCGCTGATGCCGGGCAAGTTGATGTCCATCAGGATCACGTGCGGCGAATGGGTGTGCGCCATCGCGATGCCTGCATGGCCGTCCCGCGCCGTCAGCAGGCGGATGTCGTTGCGGCGCGCCACCAGGTCTTCCACCAGCATCAGGTTGGCCGGGTTGTCTTCCACATACAAAAGGGTCTGCGCGTTGTCACGCAGACCATTGGCCGTGACCTTTTTGACCGCCAACCCATCAGCGCCGGGCAGGTAGGAGCGCTCGGCCGTGAGCTTCATCTCGATCCAGAACACGCTGCCTTCGCCGGCCGTACTGTCCACGCCGATGGCGCCGCCCATCAACTCGATCAGGCGCTTGGTCATGACGAGACCAATCCCCGTGCCCTGCTCGGAGGTGCCCTCCTGCCCCAGGCGGTTGAAGGGCTGGAACAGCTGCTTGAGTTGCACAGGCGACATGCCGACGCCTGTGTCCTCCACCCGGATGCGAATGCGTTCGGGGGACAGCAAAACGCAGTCCACCAACACGCTGCCGCCCGGCTTGTTGTACTTGATGGCGTTGGACAGCAGGTTGATGATGATCTGCTTGACCCGCGTGCGGTCGGCCATGACAAAGTGGGAGGCCGCCAGAGGCTGGAAGCGCACCGAGACGCCCTGCTTGGCCGCCTGCGGCTCGACCATGGCCTCACACTCCTGCAGCGCGTCTGCCAGCGACATCGGTTCGGGCGACAGCGACAGCTTGCCGGACTCGACCAGCGCCAGGTCCAGGATTTCATTGATCAGTTCCAGCAGGTACCAGCCGGCCTGCAGGATTTGATCGACGCTGCGCTTTTGCGAGGGCGTGGGTTGCGGCATGCCCGACTCGATCAGCTGGGCAAAGCCCAGGATGGCGCTGAGCGGTGTGCGCAGCTCATGGCTCATGCTCGACAGGAAGTCCGACTTGGCCAGGTTGGCCTTCTCGGCTGCCGCCATCGCCTGTTGCAGTTCCAGTTCCACCTGGCGGCGCACCGAATTGTCAGTAGCGATCATCAGGTAGCCAATGATCTCGTCATGATCGTCGCGCAGCGCAGTGATGGACACGATGGCCGGAAAGCGGCTGCCGTCTTTCCTGATGTTGGTGAGCTGATAGCTGTCTTCAATCCCGCGAGAGGCCTTGTAGGCCAGCGCTTCAAAGCCCGGCGCAATAGTGGTGTGTAACTCGGCGCTCAGCGCCTCGGCGCGCGCCATCACCTCGGCCGGGTCATGGATGTCGCTGGGGCTGATGCGGTTGACCACCTCGGCAGCCGAGTAGCCCAGCATGCGCTCGGCACCAATGTTGAACAGCTGGATGATGCCTTTCTCATCGGTCGCGATGATCGAGAAATTGGCGCTGGTCAGGATGGCGGTTTGCAGGGCGCCGGTCTTTAGCAGGACTTCCTGGCGCCGCATTTCCACCGCACCGGCGACGGCCTCGTCGTCAGCCGTGGAGGCGCTGGTCCTGATAGTGAGCATATGCAGCCATGTAGTTACCCGGCAAATGCTGGCAGCCCTCGCCAATAATGTCTGTTCGGCATGCCTCTTACGGCGGGTGCTGATCAGTCGTGCCGGGCCACGCTGGAATCCTGCGGCAGCGACACCGTAAACGTCGCGCCCTCGCCCAGCGCGCTGGCCACGCTGATGCTGCCGCCATGCGCCGCCAGAATCTGCCGCGTGATGTACAAGCCCAGGCCCAGGCCAGGTATCTGCTCGTTGGAAACCGCCCGCTCAAACTGCTCGAAGATGCGTTCGTGGTTCTGCGGGGCGATGCCGCGGCCCTGGTCACGCACCGTCAGACGAACGCCGCCGGGCACGGTTTCGACCGTCAGGTCCACCGGATTGCCGGCCCCGTAACGCGCGGCGTTGGTCAGCAGGTTGACCACCACCTGTTCGATGCGGAACTCGTCCCACACGCCGCTCACGGCGGGCGGTGCCTTGACGGTGATCGTGCAGCCAGCTGAGGACGCCTGGTCGGCAAAGCCGTCCACCACGCGGCGCACCAGCTGGGACAGGTCGGTGGGTTTGGGCCAGATCGCCAGGGCGCCGCGGCGCAGGCGCGACACGTCCAGCATGTCGTCGATCAGCTTGACCATGTTCTGGATCTGGCGCTGGTCGCGATCCACGCCCAGGCGCTGCTGCTCGGGCGAGAGCGCGCTGGCGCTGCCTTTTTCAAGATTCATCTTGCGGATCTGCGTCTGCAGGAACAGCGTGTTCAGCGGCGTGCGCAACTCGTGCGAGACCATGGACATGAAGTCGTCGCGCATCTGCACGGCGTGCTGCAGGTCTTCGCGCGCCGCCAGCAGGGCGCCGCGCTGGTGAAACAGGTCCACAAATACATTGACCTTGCTCTTGACGGCCTGCGCGTCCAGCGGCTTGTGCATGAAGTCGACCGCGCCGGTTTCGTAGCCCTTGAAGGCGTAGTCCATCTCCTTGCCGGCCGCGCTGACAAACATGATGGGGATGCTGCGCGTCTTGTCGGTGCTGCGCATGAACTCGGCCAGCTCAAAACCGTTCATACCGGGCATCTGCACGTCCAGGATGGCCAAGGCAAAGTCGTTGCACAGCAGCAGGTCCAGCGCCTTGTCGCCGCTGGATGCCTGGAGGATCTCGCGGTCTTCACCCCGTATCAGGGCTTCGAGCGCGAGCATGTTGTCGGTCAGGTCATCGACGATGAGGATCTTGGCGGGAGCGGCGTGGTAAGTCATGTGAGGTGTCTCAATTTCGCGATCAGTTGCTTGATTTGTTTTAAAGGCAGAACGTAGTCAGGCGCCTGCAGGTCAATAGCGGCTTGAGGCATCACCGCTGATTGTGCTTCAGCCGGCTCCTGCACCACCGTAAGGCCGCCGGCCTTGCCGACGCGTGCGAGGCCGGCCGCGCCGTCCTGGTTGGCGCCAGTGAGCAAAACTGCGGCAAGGCCTGCGCCCCAGGCGTCCGCGGCCGATTCCATCAGCACGTCAATCGACGGGCGCGAGTAGTGCTCGCGCGCATCGCAGCTGAGCGAAAACGATGCGTCAGCCTCCACCAGCAGGTGGTAGCCTGCCGGCGCAAAATACACGGTGCCCGGCTGTACCGGCAGCTTGTC
>JACMQX010000121.1 GCA_014376765.1 Ramlibacter sp.
CAACGACCCCAGCGTGACCATCCAGTTTGACAGCGACACCAAGGCTGCAGAAAAGCAGCGCAAGATGGCCTATGCAGACGCCGCCAAAAACGGCTACCTCGTCGGCGCGTCCCACCTGGCGTTCCCGGGCCTCGGCCACCTGAGCAAGGGCGGCGGCAATGGCTACACCTGGGTGCCGCTGAACTACTCGTCGCTCAAGTAAGCACAAACGGTAAACAGACAAGGCGCCAGCGCCGCTTTGCATGAAGCCCCGGCCAAGGCCGGCCTCATGCAGCAAGCGCCAGGCGTTCCGGCGACGGTGCGGCTTGCGCCATACCGTCGCCAATGCGGTCGGCCAGGAACGTCGCGTCACGCGCGACTCCTGAGAACCGGCCGCTGCCCCAGGTATGCAACCAGGGCAGCCCCAGGAAATACAGCCCCGGCTCGCGCGTCATGCCGCGAACATGCAGCGGGTCGCCCCGGCCGTTGAACACCGGCGCATCGACCCAGGCAAAGTCCGGCGAATAGCCGATGCACCAGATCACGCTGCCTATGCCCGCCTTCTTCAGGCTGAGCGTGGTGCGCTCTTCTTTTGGCTCCCACACCGGCTGGTACACCTGCCCCGCAGGCGCCGCGATGCCGTTGGTCTCGATGTGTTTATCGATGGACGCATTGATACGGTTGTAGGTCTGGTCGGCCGCGTCCAGGTTGCCTTTGAGGTTGGGCAGAAAGCGCATGTCGTCGCCGTCCAGTTCCGTCATCAGGCCATACAGCCCCATGCCTTCCAGCGCGAAACGGCGCAGGTCGATGTCCCGCCCGCCGTCGCGGCCTGTGACGTAGTGGTTGGTGTTGTCGCGCACGCCCTCGCGCAACGGGTGCTGCGTGACGGGCAGGTCGTAGTAGTTCATGTCGGACAGCCAGTCGACCACGTCCTTGCCGCGGTAGAAGCGCGCGCAGCGCGGTGCGTCGCCGGTGGCCACATAAACCTTGCGG
Organism: Ramlibacter sp.; assembly: GCA_014376765.1. Classification (GTDB taxonomy): domain Bacteria; phylum Pseudomonadota; class Gammaproteobacteria; order Burkholderiales; family Burkholderiaceae_C; genus JACMQX01. The sequence continues at coordinate 973 of JACMQX010000121.1, forward strand.
CCAGCCAGGTGCAGGTCCTCCGCGATCTGCGAGCCGGACTGCCCGCAACCCACCACCAGCACCGCGCCTTTGGGCAAGGACTGGGGGTTGCGGTACTCGGCCGAGTGCATCTGCACCATGGACTGCGGCAGGCGCTCGGCCAACCGCGGCACGATGGGTTTGTGGTAGCCGCCTGAGGCCACCACGACCTGTCCTGCCGTGAAGTCGCCCTGGCTGGTGGCCACGCTGAACGGCCCTGTGATGCTGCTGCTGCTGCCGTTGGCGCTGCGTGAAACCCTGAGCACGCTCACGCCTTCAATCACCGGCGCATCGACGTAGGCCACAAAGCCCGCTAGCCATTCGTTGATTTCGTCCTTGACCATGAAGCCATGCGGATCGCCGCCCGTATACGGCCAGCCAGGCAGACTGCACTGCCAGTTTGGCGTGACCAGGCAGAACGAGTCCCAGCGCTGGGTATGCCAGGTGTGCACCACGCTGCGCTTTTCCAGCACGAGGTGATCGATGCCGCGCTCTTTCAGGCAGGCACTCATCGACAGTCCGGCCTGGCCGCCGCCGACGATGATGACGCTGTAATGGCGGGTGTGGGGGTTGATGCTGGCCATGTGAGTCTCGCTTGAAAAGGATGTGAGTGAGGGGGATCAGTCGAATGCAGTGACGGTCACCTGCGCGCCGGTTTGCGCGGTGTGCTTCTGTGCGATGGTTTCGATCTCGGCCAGCTGGTCCAGCGCCTGGGAGCAGGCAAAACCGTATTTGCCGCGCACCCGCTCCGAGGCTGTGGCCAGTGCCTCGCGCACCCGCACCAGGAACTCGTCGAGCGGGTAGCTCTGGCCGGGGCGCAGGTAGTCGCCGATCACGGTGGAGGGTGAGTAGCAGCGTGTCTGGCTGGCATCGGGCCAGCGCACGTGGAAATGCACTACGGGCATGACGCGGGCTCCTGCTGCGCTTGCGGTGTGGTGGCGCCCGACATGGCGATAGGCGCGCGCGCTTCGCAGATGAAAGCATCCCGTTCAAAGTCCCACAGCAGCGCTTCGCTGCCGACTTGCCGCAGATGAACCTGCCGCTGCGCTGTGACCTCGCCCACCACGGCGCAAGTTAGGTCGCGCGAGGCAAAGCGCATCATCACCTCGGCTACATGAGGAGGCCGCACGCTCAGCACAAAGCCGTAGCTTGGGAAAGTCGCAAGCCATCTTTCCAGCGCCACCCCCGGCGGGCGCGGCAGCACGTCCACATCAATCACTGCGCCCACGCCGGAGCATTCCAGCAGCATCATGGCCGTGCCCACAGGCCCGGCCATGCTGATGTCTTTGGCCGCGTCGCACAGGCCCGCCTCTGCCAGCTGCGGCAGCAGTTCCAGGTCGCCGCGCAGCCGCTCGGCTTCTGCGCAGGTGGATGCGTTCCAGTACGGGAAGGGCTCTTCATAAGCGCCGCGCACGTCCACTGCCATGATGAGGCTGTCGCCGGGCCGCGCATCAAAGCTGGTGAGCAGCTTTGATGCCCGGCCAAGAATCGACACCGCCAACTGCGGCCGCTCGCTGCGGTTGTTGCTGTGGCCGCCCACAATGGGCACGCCGTAGACCTCGCTGGCGCGCGCCATGCCCTTGAGCATCTGCGCGGCCGGCTCCATGCCCTGGCTCCACATGGCGTTGACCACCGCCGTGGGCCGCCCGCCCATGGCATAGATATCGCTCACGTTGACCATGACGCTGCAGTAGCCGGCAAACCAGGGCATGCGCAGGATGAAGTCTTCCACCAGCCCTTCAATCGCGAAGAGCAGGTAGCCGCCCTGCCCGTCCGGTATGGCGGCGCAGTCGTCACCCACGGGCACGGCCTGCGCGAGCGCCGCGCTGCCGCCCGGCAGTGCCTGGCCGAGCGCGGTGATGATGTCCGATATATCCCGCTTGTGGGCAAAGCCGCGGCTGGCGCGAAGGGTCTCGCACAGCTGCTGCGCGCTCACGCCGGGCTCCTGGCACGCGTGACAAAACCGCTCACTGCGTCATGACACGGCGGGTAGGCCGCCAGGTCGGCCTGCATCTCGCAATGCAGCCGCCCGTGCACATTGATTTCTTGAAGCGGCTGCCAGCCGAGCTTGAAGAACAGCGGCACGTTTTGCGCCTGCACATGGGCCATGAAGCGGTTGCAGCCCAACGCATGCGCACGGCTCACTGCCAGCCGGATCAGCGTTGCGCCCAAGTGCCCTTGGCTGCGGAACGAGGGATGTACCGCCAGGCGCGACCCCCACCACAGGCCGGGCTCCTTCTCATGAATGCGCACGGTGCCCACCACCTGGTCAGGCATGCCGCCGTTGCAGGCCATGGCGACCAGCAGGTGCGCCTGCCTGTCCACAGCATCGCGGTCGTCGCCCTGGAAGATCCCTTGCTCTATGCAGAACACAGCCCGCCGCAAGGCAAAGGCTTCGCGCCGCTCCCAGTCCTGGCAAGCCTCGCGCACCAGGAAGCCGTTGGGTACCCAGGCGGCGGGCGCTTCGATGACGTCGTCAATGCACAGCATGGTGGGCCTCGCGGTATCAGGTCTCGTACACCGAGAGCGACGAGCATGCGCCGCATTTGCCGCAGCCGGCCTTGATGTCGCTGGACCGCAGGTTGGCTGCTGACACCGCCTGGCCCAGCGGCTGCAGGATTGACTTCATGAACTCCGGCGAAGGCGCAGGGTGGTCTTCAAGCGGCGTGCCGCTGATCGGCACAAAGGGCACAACGAAGGGGTACACACCCAGCGCCAGCAGCTTGCTGCAAATATCCAGAATCGCCTCACGGGAATCGCCCAGCCCAGCCAGGATGTAGGTGCTGACCTGGCCACGGCCGAACACCCGCACCGCGGCTTCAAAGGCCTGCATGTAGCGGCTCACCGGTACCGTTGCCTTGCCGGGCATGATGTGCGCGCGCACGTCCTCGCTCACCACTTCCAGGTGCATGCCCAGCGTGTCGATGCCGGCTGCACGCATGCGGTCAAACCAGCGGTCGTCATCCGGCGGCTCGCATTGCCCCTGGATCGGGATGTCCACCGCTGCCTTGATGGCAAAGGCGCTGTCGCACAGCACCTGCGCGCCGCGGTCGCTGCCGGGCGGCGTGCCGGTGGTCATCACCATGTGCTTCACGCCGTCCAGCAGCACGGCGGCACGTGCAACTTCAGCCAGTTGCTGCGGAGTTTTGTGGGCAATCGTGCGGCCGGCGGCGAGCGACTGGCCGATCGCGCAGAACTTGCAGGACTTGCGCCGGCTCTCATAGCGGATGCAGGTCTGCAGCACGGTGGTGGCCAGCACATCGGCGCCGTGCAGCGTGGCGATGTGCGAGTACGGCACGCCGTCCATCGTCTGCATGGCATAAAAACGCGGCTGGCGGGGAAAGGTGATGCTGGCAATCGGGATGTTGGCGCGCGTGATTACGCTGCGGCCCTGTGCGTCCGGCGCCTGCGCGACAAAGGGCGAGTTCCACGCCGTGGAGGTGTGCACCGGGACCATGATGGTGTGGCCGTCCACCGTCACCGCCTTGTGGTCGGACGGGCCGGCTCCGCCTTTGCGGCTGGCAACGCCTGCGCCAGGGTCAACCAGCCGCAACCCGAACGACTGCAACTCGGTCATCAACTGGCGATTCATGGGCAGGTCTTGGGGGTTCATGGGGGCTCCCGGTGGTTGGGGGGTAAGAGGCGGTGGTGAGGGCCGCATTTGACGTGGCAGACATGGCCGCCATGGGTACAGCCGGGCGGTCGTTGATCACGAGGCCCAGCAGCTCAGGCCGCGCGTAATGGCCGACCGAATCCATCATCCGCTTGCGTTTGGTGATGAGGGCCATGTCCATGTCGGCGATCACCATGCCCTCACCCTCGGTGAGCGGAGGCGCCAGGTGCTTGCCTTCGGGCGACACGATGGCGGTGTGGCAGCCGCCGCGCAGCGCCTTTTGCAGCGTGGCGTCAGGCGTGATGGCCGCGATCTGCGCCTCGGTCAGCCAGCCGGTGGCGTTGATTACGAAGCAGCCCGACTCCAGCGCGTGGTGGCGAATGGTCACTTCCATCTGCTCGGCGAATATGGGGCCGACCAGTGAGCCGGGAAACTGCGCGCAATGGATCTCTTCATGCTGCGCCATCAGGCTGTAACGGGCCAGGGGGTTGTAGTGCTCCCAGCAGGCGAGCGCCCCGACCCGGCCCACTGCCGTGTCCACTACTTTAAGTCCGGCGCCGTCGCCCATGCCCCAGACCATCCGCTCGTGATAGGTCGGCGTGATCTTGCGGCGCTTGAGCGCCAGGGTGCCGTCAGCATCAAAGACGAGCTGGGTGTTGTACAGGCTGCCATGGTCCCGCTCGTTCACGCCCAGCACGACGACGATGCCGCGGGCCCGCGCCCGCTCGGCCACCGCAAGCGTCACCGGGCCGGGTACAACGACCGCGTGCTCATAAAGTTTCAGGTGCGGCGCGCCCTGCTGCACCGGCGGCAGCACGAACGAGAAGTACGGGTAGTAGGGCACGAAGGTCTCGGGAAAGACCACGATCTGCGCACCCTTGCCGGCCGCTTCGTCAATAGCGGCGCACACCCGCTCGAGCGTGCCGCCGGGCCGCTCGAAGTCGGGCGCGATCTGCACCGCCGCTGCACGAATGACCGGCGCTGCCATCACAGGGTCCAGGTGTCCAGGATGAAGGCATTGGCCTTGCGGTGCAGCAAGATGATGTCCAGCACATCCAGCGGACTGATCGGGGTGATGCCCGGGATCAACGCGCCCTCACCATGGCCGTACAACGCCTGCAGTGCAAAGCGGCATGCATAGACCTTGCCGCCCTCGGCCATGAACTTGACGATCTGGTTGTTGAAGTTCTGGTGGCCGGGGAAGGCCTCGTCGCCCAGCGTGGGAAAGCCGCGCTGAACACCCAGCGTCACGCCCGGGCCGTACAGCAATACCGAGGTGTCGAAGCCCTTGCGGCGGATGCGCGTGGCCTGCAGCAGGTTGACAAAGCCGATGGAGCCTTCAAAGGCCACCGTATGGAAGGTGACCAGGGCTTTCTCGCCGGGCTCGGCCTTGACGTCTTCAAACACTTTTTCTTCGTAGTCGACGAGGTAGTCGCCTTTGACGTTGGCAGGCTTGGTGACTTTGGGCATGAATGGCTCCGTGTGTGAAAGAGGTTGGGACAGTTTTTGCGCGCACTGCTTCATTGCATGGGCTGTGCCACGCGGCGCGGGGTTGAATGCGATCAAGCTGCGATCAATCAGCACTGGTGCCGTGTGGCGCAGAGAAAAAGTTTTTGGATGCTTCAACTTTCCCCTTTGCTTGCAGGACAAACGGGTTTTCCTGCACAAGAAAGAGGCGGACTGGATGCGATCAATGCACCCGATAAACAACCGGCCACGCACCGCCTGAAGGCATGAAGCGGCCAAAAGGCGGGCATGCTTCCTGCGTCATTGATCGCATGGCCCTGCAATCCAACCATGCGATCAAGTCTTCATGAACAAAACCACGCAGCACTGGATCAAGAAGCTGGAGAAAAGCAGCAAGCCGGCCTACCTGCAGGTGGCCGACCTGATTGCGGAGGACATCCGCTCCGGCCGCCTGGGCGCCCGCGACAGCCTGCCCACACTGCGTGAACTGGCTGAAGACCTTGGCCTCAACTACACGACCGTGGCGCGCGGCTATGGCGAGGCACGCAAGCGCGGGCTGATCGATTCCCGCTCGGGCATAGGCACCTTCATCCGCGGCACCAGCCCGGGCCTGCCCCTGCGCGGCGGCAGCGGCGCGGAAATGACCATGAACCTGCCGCCCGAGCCGCAAGACGCCGCCCTGCTGGCGCGCATGCATGAAAGCGCCAGCCGCGTGGTCGCGCAGGCCGACCTTTATGCCTTGCTGCGCTACCAGGACTTTGGCGGCACGCCGCATGACCGTGAGACGGCGGTGGGCTGGCTCAGGCAACGCGTGCCCGCCTGCAAAGCGGGGCAAGTGCTGGTGTGCCCGGGCATCCACAGCGTGCTCACAGCGCTGTTCTCGCTGCTGGCGCGGCCGGGTGAATTGATCTGTGTCGAGTCGCTCACCTATCCGGGCGTGAAGGCAATTTCTGCGCAGCTGGGCATCCAGCTGCACGCCCTGCCTATGGACGATGAGGGCATGCTGGTCGACGCCTTCGAGCATGCCTGCAAGACTCTGCACCCCAAGGCGCTCTACTGCAATCCGACGCTGCTCAACCCGACCACCGCCACCGTGAGCCGCTCGCGCCGCGAAGCCCTGGTGGACGTGGCGCTGCGCTACGCCATTCCCATCATTGAAGACGACGCCTACGCCATGCTGCCGCGCGAGGTGCCGCCTGCCATGGCCACCATGGCACCGGGCCTGACCTACTACATCACCGGCATGTCCAAGTGCTTTGGCGCGGGCCTGCGCAACGCCTACGTGTGCGCCCCCAACGAGAAGCAGTCGCAGCGACTGGCGGGCGCCCTGCGGGCCACCACCGTCATGGCCTCACCCGTCACCAATGCGCTCACCACGCAGTGGGTGGAAGACGGCACGGCCCACGCCATGCTGGCGGCGATCCGCAGCGAATCGATGGCGCGCCAGGAAGTCGCCGGGCTGCACCTGCGCGGCTGGAAGCCGCAGACGCAGGCCGAAAGCTTTCACCTGTGGCTGCCGCTGCCCGGCGCATGGAGCCCGGTGGAGTTTGCCTCTTACTTGCGCACGCAGGGCGTGGGCGCAGTCGCCAGTGCAGCCTTCTCAACCGATGGCGACCCGCCCGACGCCGTTCGCATCTGCCTGGGAGGCCCCAGCACTCTGCAAGAATGCGATGCCGCCATGCGCCTGGTGGCCGAGACGATCAGCCACCCCGTTCACCCCCACGCCACAGTCTGACAATTATTCAAGCGGAGACCTCATGGACACCAAGTCCCCACTTCCTCCCTTCACCGCCGCAACAGCGGCGCAGAAGGCGCGCATGGCCGAAGACGCCTGGAACACCCGCGACCCGGACCGTGTGGTGCAGGTCTACACCGAAGACACGCGCTGGCGCAACCGCGCCGAGTTTCCGGTGGGCCGCGCGCAGGTGCACCAGTTCCTGCAGCGCAAGTGGGCCAAAGAGCTGGACTACCGCCTGATCAAGGAGGTCTGGGCTTTTGCGGACAACCGCATCGCCGTGCGCTTTGCCTATGAATGGCATGACGACTCGAGCCACTGGTACCGCAGTTATGGCAACGAGAACTGGGAGTTCAATGCGCACGGCTTCATGCAGTACCGCCATGCCAGCATCAACGACATGCCGATCAAGGCGGAAGACCGTAAATTCCACTGGCCGCTGGGGCGGCGGCCTGATGATCACCCGGGACTGAGTGATCTGGGGATGTGAATCTTTGCTGGCCTTGCTAGTGTTGCGGCTTGGGTTGCGGCTTGGGTTGCGGCTTGTGTCGTGACAGGCTACAGGTAGATGTAGGGCTCTCTCGGCCGCTCAGCGGGAGCCATATGGAAACTGACCGGCCGCTGGAGATCAACCAGCGTGGCATGGATGATTACCACGTCATCTTCGTCATGCCGCGCCGCCGCTTCCGGCAGATGGCCCAGGCGGCCAAACTGCACAAGCAACCCCCGGAACTCCGACACGGCCGACGCCGTACAGCCTGTGGCAAACACCAACATGTGGGCCAGCATGTTGATCAGAGTGCTGTCATCAATCAAGTTGGCCAGGCCGTACAGGCCCTGCGCTGGCAGCGCCAGTGCGCTTCGCATGGCACCTTCTTCAACCCAGCCCTTCAGGCTGGGCCGCGGCCGGCATGCCACAGGGACAGGCCGCACGGTCGCATCAGCGCTCTCATTCGATGCAGCAACGCCCCGGCTCATTTCATTGATGAAGGCATACAGGCCCCGAGTGACAGCTTCGGCCAGCACCACGTCCCCCAACAACCGTTGCAGCATCAGCTTGCCGGCCATCGCCGCTACGCTGTTTGGAAGCAACGAGGCCGTCATGATGTTGGTGCCGCGAAGCCTGAGGGCGGAGGCAGGGTCCAGCCGTTCGCCGCCGTCGTAGTCGGCCAGCTCCAGCAGCAGGTGACGCGGCAGCAGTTCGTTGATGAAGTCCCGCACCGCGCTGTAGATATACAGGGCTGCCACCGTGTTCACGACATCCAGCTGGCGCTGGCGGTCATGGGTGGCCTCATTCATGACAAAGGCTGTAGCCAGGGGGCCCACCGTTGCGGCGAACAAAACTGCGCCGCGCAGCGCACCCAGACAGGCAGGCACGGGTTCACCAATCTGTTCGGCCCGGGCCCGCGCGCCTGACTCCATCAGGCCGGCGACTTGCCATCCAATCAGGCCGCCGCCCACAAGAACCAGCGAATGCGTCAGGACCAGCATGGCATCAACCGCTTCCTCGCCCATGGAGGTCACCATGGTCTGGGCTTGATGCGCCACATAAAACCCGGCGTAAGCGGTGCCGGTCTGAGCAGCGCCGCGCAACACGGCGGTGGGGAAACAAGCGCCAAGGTTTCCCAGCCATCGGGGCATATCCCGGTTGAAAAATGATTCCGCGCTGTGCTGCTGCGCTGGTTGCAGCGGCGGCGTGGTTCTGGCGGGCAAGGCGCCGCATGTGGCGCTAAATGCAGGCAGCAAGATATGCCTCAGGCGAATACTGCTGCATAGTCACGTGACGCTGCATGTGCCTCTTCGCGCGCCAGTGGCGAAAGCCTGTGGGCTTGGCGCCACTCGAGCGCCTTGCCGACCGCCACTCGAATGCCGGCCAACAAAGCGTTGCCACTGGTCTCGTGCAAGGCGCAGCAGGCCTGCAACACAATCTGGCCGTCCAGCGGGTCCCGGGCAAAGCTGGGCGAACAGGGACGCATCATCAACAGATTGGCGTCAAGCAAGTCGCGGAAGGCATCGGCCTCGCCAGACGCGGGGACCGCGCCAAAGGCGACATACACGAACACATGGCTTGGGAACTGCGCTGGATGGTGCGTGATGGTCACGAGGACGCCATCCAGCTCAAGCCGCAGGCCAAGGCCGCCTGATGTGTCTTCAGCGAGGGCTGGCGGCGCAATCCGCGCGGCCTTGCAAAGCGCTGCGGCGAGCGCTGCAAATGCGGGACAGGTCGCTGTCGTTGAGGTCATGCTGTGTTCGAAGTAATGAGACTTCCATTTTCGAAACGGGGCGCGGCAGCTTCGTGACACGAAGGCCCGACTGAAGTCTTGACCAGCCCACGTACGCATGGCGCC
>JACMQX010000122.1 GCA_014376765.1 Ramlibacter sp.
CAAACGCGGCGGCGCCCCGCAAGCTGCCCTGCTCTATGACGAGACCCCGGCTTCGGTCGCGTTGCGCGCAGCTGCTGTTGAGCAACACCGCCTTTCCCCGGAACCTGCGTTGAGCCTGGTGCAAGGCCGCCCGACCAAACGAGACAGGCGCGATGGTGAGCGGGTAAGGCAATGGGGTGACCGGTGGAGTGCTTCGATCGACGATTGACCCCCAGGTACGCGCTGATATTTCAATGGCGGCGCCTGCGGTTCAACTCGCAGACAAACCACCGGCGGTTCATCCGCACCGTCCTACAAACACTCGGGGAAAAGCCAGTCACAGTGTCTGCTTGGCTCCGGCACCCGGAGCTCATACATACAACAGAGAACCCACATGACCAAAGTCTCAGAACTCATGACGCGCGACGTCAAAACCCTGCGCCCGCAGGACACCATTGCCACCGCCGCCAAACTGATGGCGGACCATGACGTTGGCGCCATTCCGGTGTGCGACGGTGACACGCTGCTGGCCATGGTGACGGACCGCGACATCGTCGTGCGAGGCGTGGCCCTTGGCCTGGACGGGCAGACCACGCCCCTGTCCACCGTTATGAGCAAAGACCTCAGTACGGTCGATGAACACGCCGACGTGAGCGAAGTGTTCCAGGAAATGAGCGCCCGCCAGATCCGGCGCATGCCGGTGATCAACGGCCAGAAAAAACTGGTCGGCATTGTGTCGCTGGGCGACCTGGCAGTGAAAGACCGGGCCGATGACAGCGCCGTGGCCGACTCGCTGCGGGACATCTCGCAACCCTGAGTCTGTTCAAGGCCTTGCGGCCTTGCCGGGTTTGAGCTTGCCCCGCCCGGCGTCGGTGAGCAATTTGGCAAACGCAAGCGCCGCTGGCGAGAGGCTGCGCCCCGTGCGCCGCACAATCGCCAACGTGCGGCTGATCGAAGGTTGCTCAAGCTTGACGCCCACAATCGAAGCTGGCTGTCGCGGAACCGTCAGCTGCGGCACCACAGCCAGCCCCAAGCCACTTTCGACCAGCCCAATCAAGGTCGACACATGGCGCACCTCGATGATGGGGCGCGGCAGCGGGGGCAGTTCCGCCAGCGCCTGGTCAATGAATAGCCGGTTGCGCGAGGCATGCGACACCCGCGCCTGCGGGTAGCCGGCCAGCTCTTCCCAGCGAACCGAGCGCCGCCTGGCCAGCGGGTGGCCCACCGGGCAGGCCAGCACGTAAGGCTCCTTGAGCAGTGGCGTGAATTCAACCTCCGGGTCCTGCATACCGATGTAATTGACAGCGAGGTCCGCCTCGCCATGCTTGACGCAGGCCAGCACCTCGTCGGCGCCCTCCTCGATGATCCGCACCAGCACGCCCGGGTACTGCGCCCGAAAAGCCCGGATCACCGGCGGCAGGAAGTGGTGCACGGCCGAGAACACGCAGCCTATGGTCACGTCCCCGGTTTCCAGCTCAGCCGCATCGCGCAGGCTCAGCACCGACCGGTCCAGGTCTTCCACAATGCCCCGCATCTCACCCAGAAAACGCCGGCCCAGCACCGTCAGGCCGACGCTGCGGGTGGTGCGGTCAAACAGGCGCACGCCCAGCAACTCCTCCAGGTGCGAGATGCGTCGCGACAGCGCCGGCTGCGACAGGTGCAGCGCCTTGGCGGCAGCGGCAAAGCTCTGCAGCTCGCCCACGGTGACGAAAGCGCGAAGGTCGGCAAACGAGGGTTTCAACATGGGCTTGGGGATCACGCAGGATTCATGCAGAACTTGCAATAAACCCTCAGAAAATTGCAATATACAACATGAGCGGCTTCACAGAAGATCGTGCATCAATAGGAGACATGCGCCCATGAAACGACGCGACCTGATCAAGGCCGGCTCTGCAGCCGCGGCCTCAATTTTCCTGCCCGGCATCGCCCTGGCCCAAGCCTTTCCCACCAAACCCATCCGTTACATCGTGCCCGTCGCCGCAGGCGGCGGCGCGGACATGATTGCCCGCGTCGTGACCGAGCGCTGGGGCAAGGCCATCGGGCAGAGCTTCATTGTGGACAACCAGAGTGGCGGCGGCGGTGTGGTGGCCTGCACCACCACCATCCGCGCACCGGCCGATGGCTACACGCTGCTGCAAGGCTATGTGGCCACCCATGGCACCACACCGGCCACGCGCAAGGTGAGCTACGACGCTGTGAAGGACTTCACGCCCATCGGCATGATCGGCGCCACGCCGAACATACTCGCCGTGAATGACGCAGTGCCAGCCAGGACCGTCAAGGAGTTCATTGATTACGTCAAGCGCAACCCCGGCAAGCTGAGCTACGGCTCGGCTGGCGCGGGCTCGCTCACGCACCTGACCATGGAGCTGTTCAAGCAGGCCACCGGTGCGTTCATGCTGCACATTCCCTACCGCGGCATTGCCCCGGCCATCACGGATTTGCTGGGCGGGCAGACGCAGGCCATGTTCCCGGGTCTGGCCGCCGCCCTGCCCCATTTGCGCAGTGGCCGCATGCGGGCGCTGGCCGTTACCGGCAAGGTGCGCAGCCCGTTGCTGAAGGACGTGCCGACGATGGAAGAGATCGGCTTCAAGGGTTTTGACGCCATGCAGTGGTATGGCAGCGTGGGCCCCGCCGGCATGCCGGCCGAAGTGGTGAAGCGGCTGAACGACACGCAGGTGGCAGTGCTCAAGGCGCCCGACATGGCCGAGAAGCTGGCCGGCGAAGCAGTGCAGCCCTGGCCGATGGCGCCGCAGGAATTCGGGGCTTACATCAAGTCGGAGGTCGCGCGCTGGACGGCATTGGCCAAGGCACGCGGCATCCAGCTGGACGAGTAGTTTTTCATTTTCCATTTCAGTAACCCGCACCCGGACCCCCACCCATGGCACTCAATACCCAAGTCGCCGCCGACCATTCGGCCCCGCCCGTCACCAGCATCCTCGCCAGGTTTGTCTCCGGCCATCCAGGCAAAGGCTGGAGCGACGCCGTCGAGCGCGAAGCCCACCGCACTTTCTACAACTGGCTGGGCTGCGCAATTGGCGCTGCCCACCATGAGGCCGCTGACGCCGCCGTGGCTGCCGCGCAGATGCTGGAGCCCTCCCCGCAGGCCAGCTTGCTGGGCCGCGTCGAGATGGTGGACATCGCCAGCGCTGCGCTGATCAACGGCATCACCTCCCACACCTTTGACTTTGACGACACCCACCTCAAGACCATCATCCACCCTGCCGGCCCCGTGGCTTCGGCAGTGCTGGCGCTGGCCGAGCTGCGCGGCGCCAGCGGGCGCGACGTGATCGACGCGCTGGTGCTGGGCATCGACGTGGCCTGCCGCATCGGCAACACCATGTACCCCGACCATTACGACCGCGGCTGGCACATCACCGGCTCCACCGGCATGCTGGGCGCAGCGGCGGGTTGCGCGCGCCTGATGAACCTGAATGAACAGCAGACGGCCATGGCGCTGGGCATTGCCTCGTCGCAGCCGGTGGGTTTCCGCGAACAGTTTGGCACCATGACCAAGCCCTTTCACCCAGGCGGCGCAGCGCGTGCCGGGCTGTTCTCGGCGATGCTCGCAAGCAAAGGCTTCACGGCCAGCCCGCGCGCGCTGGAGGCGCCGCGCGGCTTTGTTCAGGTGGCGTCCGACAAGCGCGCCTGGAATGAAGTGACCGACGAGCTGGGCCAGCGCTTTGAGATCTCGTTCAACAGCTACAAGCCCTTTGCC
>JACMQX010000123.1 GCA_014376765.1 Ramlibacter sp.
CCGCCAGATCATTGCCACATGGAGAACCGACTACAACGAGATCAGACCGCACAGCAGTTGCGGGCGCATGCCGCCTGCGACCTTCGCCGCTTTGAATCGCCAGTTAACTGGCGATTCAAAGCAAGAGAGCAAGACCCACGCGGGAATCAGTTAATCTTGCAAACCACGGACTTCTGGAATTTAGATTGGTACGGAGATTGGGGGCAGGTCAATCCTGATCGACAGGCCTTCTGCTGTGTAGAGGCGGTACACCCGCTTGTGATTGATGCCCAAGTATTGCGGGCGCAGTACGTCGCGTGAATCATGCGATAGCCCCATCGCCGGCGGGCGTGCGCGGTCTGCAAGATCTGCTCGCGCAGCTCAATGTTGAGCGCACTGGTCTGCCCCTCATGGCGGTAGGTGTCACGGCTTAGCCCCACAAGGGCGCAGGCGTGGCGCTCGGACATTTGGTGTTCAGACACCAGGCATCCAATCGCTGCGCGCTTGACTTGTGGGGCTAGCGCTTTGTGCCAAAGACGCTTTTGAGCGCGTGGATGTCCAGGTGCGCCTCGGAAAGCAACCGCTTGAGCTTGCCGTTCTCCAGTTCCAGTTCGCGCAGCCGTTTCGCGCATGCTTATGCCCGGCGGTACATGGTGTTGATCTTGTCGTCAAAGCCCGGGTAGCGCCGCTCGTGCTTGAGGATAAGCTGCCGTCGCGGTCCCAGGAGATCTCCATCCGCATTGGGCCTCCGCCCCTGATCACCGTCTTGGCGCTCTTGCCGTTGCGCTGGTTGGCTCCGGCGGCCGACTCGGCAGCCCCGCTGGCGTAGCCCAGGTGGTGGGCCAACTCACCTCCCATGGCTTGCTCGACCATGGCCTTCTTAAAGGCCATGGTCGCCGCGCTCACCGCCTCACCGGTCAACATCGGACCGGTGACGAAATGGTCCTTCACCTCATTGGAGATCTTCGGCAACGCCGCCGTCATCACCGCGATCGCGGCATTTTTTGCTTTCGCGTTCTGCTTGGCATAACTACTCCTGGCAGTCATTTTTATGCCTCGAACACGAAAATCAGGGCGGGCTCACCGTAGGTGCAGCGACACCGTCCTACACAACCTGAGCAGTATCTGAGCCTACACATAGCCCCGACCGCATCGTTGATAAAGCCTATCCGAGCCTTGCAATCGCGAGGCGATTTTTCCTTACCCATACCTTGGCGTGTCATGCCCGATCAGGAGTGGTTCCGCAAATCTGAACAGCGTTCTAAATGGAAACTCCGGGCATGATGCCGGGCCAAGGATGGCTTTGCGAGCAGGCGTTTTCAATGGTGAACAAATCAGCGCGACACACACGTCGTACGCACACGCCAGCATAAAGGGCCTAGGTGGCCGTGGCGGCATTGCGTGAGGACAAGACGCTGGCGGATCTGGCCAAGCAAGTTTGAAGTACACCCCAACCAGATCACGCAGTGGAGCAGCCAGTTTCTGGAGCACGCGGCTGGGGCTTTCGGCGGCGGCGCTTGCGCTGCAGCCGAGCCGGTCAATCTCGATCCGCTAAACGCCAAGATCAGCCAGTTGACGCTGGAAAACGATTTATTAGAACGCGCGCTCAGCAAAGCGAAATTGCTGAGCGCAAAGCGATGATCGTCCGCAACGAACAACTGAGCGTCACACGCCAGGCGCAACTACTCGGCATCAACCGTGGCTCGGTGTACTACCTGTCTCGGCAGGTGTGCGAGGCGGACCTGGCGCTCAAGCGCCGCATTGACGATGCTTCACCTGGAGCACCCATTCATGGGCGCTCGCATGCTGCGCGACCATGTGCACCGGGAAGGCATCAAGGTTGGCCGCAAGCACATCGGCACGCTGATGCAGCGCATGGGCATTACTGCACTGGCGCCGCAACCGGTCACGAGCAAGCGCACACCGGGCCACAAGATCGATCCGTACCTGCTGCGCAACGTGCCGATCACCCGGGTCAACCAGGTCTGGGCGTTGAACACGACCTATATCCTGATGGCGCGCGGGTTCGTCTACCTCACCGCCGTGGCCGATGTGTTCAGCCGCCGCGTGCTGGCGCACATGGTCGCTATCACACTGGAGACGTGCCATGCCAGGGAGATCATGGAGGAGGCGCTCACCCGCCATGGCACGCCCGGGATCGTCAATACCAATCAGGGCAGTCAGTTCGCCGCCGAGGAGTTCACTTGCGTGGTCCTGGAGGCTGGATGCCAGCTGTCGATGGATGGGCGCGGCGCCTGGAGAGACAAGGTATTCGTCGAGCGTTTATGGCGCAGCGTGAAGTACGAGAGGGTGTAGCTGAAGGCCAATGACAGCGTCAGCGCGGCCCGCGCGGACATTGCCGACTACCTGGGCTTGGTACAACGCGCATCGCACTCATTCAAGCCCCGATCGCCTCACGCCTGACGAGGCGTGCTTCGCAGGCTTGCCGCAAATGAAAAAGGCCGCAAAAGATGAAATCTCTGGAGTGTCCCGAGTTGCCCACCGCGTCGGCCGGTTCGTCGAAAGCGCCGACCGCCGCCGTGGAAAGATCTGCATCTTCTGTAAATCGTCCGGAGCATTCCACTTATAAATGGGGGAAAGCTGTTCAAACAAACCGCGCCAACTTTATCGTCAGAATCTTCATGTGTTCGCAGGTCCGGCCGCAAGTTCTGGCAACTTGCTCACGCGTTCATAAACAGGCGCAAAGTCCGGCGCCGACATCTCAAACAGTTGCTGGAAGCTGCTTATGAAGAAGTAGGTCTGCTGATAATCGTCAATCCTGTAACCCGTGCGCATGGTGCGGTCCAGTTCGAGCGGTAGGCGCTGGGGTTGCGGGCTTTTCACCGCGTACTGCAACTCGCCGCCGGAGCTGAGGATGCCCGCCCCATAAGCACGCAGGCCATCAGCCTGACGGATCAACCCGAACTCTATGGTGTACCAATACAGCCGGCTCAATTGCTCGCACGCCCCGAGCGCGTGTGCCTTCAAGCCGCCCTGACCGTAGCGCTGCACGTAGTCGGCAAAGACTGGATTGAACAGCAATGGGACGTGGCCGAACAGGTCGTGGAACACGTCGGGTTCGACGATGTAGTCGAACTCATGCGGCGTGCGGATCCAGTCGGTGACCGGGAATTTACGGTTAGCTAGCAAGGTGAAAAACGGCACCTCAGGAATCAGCCCCGGCACCGCAACAATCTCCCATCCCGTCGCCTTGTGCAGGCGCTCATTGATCTCCTCGAAGCGTGGAATGTGGTCCTTTGTGCCAAGCGATGGCAGCATCAAGATGAACTCGTCGCACGCCAGCCCAGGCAACAGGCCCGCCTGGCGTTCATACAAGCGCCGGTAAGTGTCGTGGTCTGCAGCGGTGTAAAGGGCGTAATCCTGCGGGCAGGTGTAGTCGGGCCGCGCGCGTGAATATTCGCCACGAGGTGGACGCTCGCTCGCACCATAAACAACGGGTTTTGCGGCCATCAGCTGCTCCCTACAGGTGGGTGGGCAGCCAGCACGCCACGACGCATCTGGTCCAACTCCATCGTTTCGAACAAAGCTTTGAAGTTGCCTTCGCCAAAACCCTCATTGCCCTTGCGCTGGATGAACTCAAAGAAGATCGGACCCAGCTGGTTTTCGCTGAAGATCTGCAGCAGCAACTCACGCGGCGTGCCGTCAACCAAAATGTTGCGCTGTTGCAGCCCGACCAGATCTTCGCCATGGCCGGGGATACGCTTGCCCAGCAACTCGTAATAGATCTCGCTCGTGTTGAGCAGCTTCACACCGTTGAGCTGCAGCGCATCAACCGTTTCATACAAATTGCTTGAGCCCATGGCGATATGCTGGATGCCTTCGCCGTGATATTTGTCCAGGTATTCCTGGATCTGGCCCGCCTTCTCGTTTCCCTCTTCGTTGATGGGGATGCGGATCTTGCCGCAGGGGCTTGTCATGGCCTTGCTCTTGACACCGGTGGACTGCCCCTCAATGTCAAAGTAGCGCATTTCCCTGAAATTGAAAAGGCGCTCATAAAAGCCGGACCATTCCGCCATGCGGCCCCGGTACACGTTGTGCGTGAGGTGATCAATATAGGTCAGGCCGTGGCCAACCGGGTTCAGCTCCGCGCCCGGCAGCGGCTCGAAGTCCACGTCAAAAAATCCGATATTTCCAATGTCCCCATCCCTCGCGCCGTTCTTGCCGCGCCACTTGTCGATAAAGTAAATGATCGAATCGCCAATGCCCTTGATGGCCGGGATGTTGAGCTCACCCGGCGCCGCCGTATTGGCATAGCCCCAGGCACCGAGGGTAAGGGCGCGCTCATAGGCCAGCTTGGCATCCTGCACGCGAAACGCGATGGCGCACACGCTGGGGCCGTGCAGCCGCGCGAAGCGCTGCGCAAAACTGTCCGGCTCGGCATTAATAATAAAGTTGATGCCGCCTTGCCGGAACAGCGTCACATCCTTGTGACGGTGTCTGGCAATGGCCTTGAAGCCCATGCGTGTGAACACTTCCCCCATGGCCCTTGGGTCCGGCGCCGCAAATTCAATGAACTCGAAACCGTCTGTGCCCATGGGGTTGTCCCAGGTGCTGGCATGCTCTTTGGTCATGGGGTAGGTAGCGACGCTGGCGTTCATGATGATCTCCGTGGGTTGCTGAAACTATATCGGCGCAGCGCCTCACTTTTTCTGCAAGTTCAAGCTTTCATATTGCTTCCTGCGCAGGAAAAATGCAAAAATAATCCATGGAAACACTAGACAAGCTCGACAAACTGATTTTGCGCAGTCTTCAAAACGATGGCCGAGCGACATATGACCAAATTGCAGAGCAGGTCAACCTGTCAGCCAGTGCGGTACTCAGGCGCGTCAAGCGGCTTGAGAGTTCGGGTGTCATTGATCGTTATGTGGCCTTGGTCAAACCGGAATCAGTCGGCCTCGCTCTCACTGCGTATCTCAACGTACGCTTGGAAAAGCATACCGAGAGCCACAAACGCAATCCCATGGACCTGTTTCGCGCAAGTGTGCAGACCTGGCCGGAGGTGGTTGAATGTGCTGCTCTGACGGGCGAGATGGACTACCTGCTTCGCGTAGTGGTGCAGGACATGGCGCACTACAGCCGTTTCATCATGGACACCTTGCTCAAGCATCCGAGCGTGCAGGACTGCAAGACAAGCTTTGTTCTGGACCGGGTTAAGGCGACAACTGCAGTGCCTGTCTGAGACATACCGCACGTTAAATTAAGGCCCGAAGACTAGGGATAACCCTTATATTTAATGCATGGTGCAACCAAAAAACCTAATTAAACCCTCGCTGGAGGGCAGCACAGATTTCTTGCGTCCGCCATCCGCGAATGGAGCAGCCCAGTCGGCGAAACGCACGCCGGTGATGATTCCAATACGCTCTCTGGGCCCTTCTCACCGCGAACGGATTGCGGGGCACCTTCTCTCGCTGAGTGATCAAGACCGTTACCTGCGCTTTGGATACGCCGCCAGCGATGAGCAAATCCAGCGCTATGTTGCAGGCCTGAGATTCGAGCGCGATGACATTTTCGGAATTTACAACCGGCGGCTCGAACTTATTGCCATGGCACATCTGGCGTTTTCGGTCGACCCTTCTTGCGCATCCTGCTCCGAGTTCGGTGTTTCCGTACTTCAGCACGCGCGTGGGCGCGGTTACGGCGCACGACTTTTTGACCGGGCCATCATGCACGCCCGAAACGAGGGTGTGACGATGATGTTCATCCATGCCCTGAGCGAGAACACCGCCATGCTGAAGATTGCCCGCAATGCCGGCGCGGTCGTAGAGCGCGACGGCTCCGAGAGCGAGGCCTATCTCAAGCTTCCCGCCGCCACCATGGACAGCCGCGTCAGCGAGATGGTGGAAGACCGGTATGCCGAGGTCGACTACCGCCTCAAAGTCCAGGCCAAGCAGTTCCGTGACTTTCTGGCCGGTGTCCGTGAGGTGCGGCGCGGTGTGCGCGACGCAAGGCAAAAGTCGGCACCCTGACGTGTTAAGCGTGCGTTGCTGCTTCGCCTGTGCTTCGGCGCCAGACTATGTGCGGTAGATGACGGCCTAGCGTCATGCCAATCCGCTATCCTTGAGCCTCCTGAACTACCGCATGTCCTGCCCACCCCCGGCCGTGTCAGACCCGCACCCCGCGCGTTCTCTTGAGAAAGAGGACAAGCGCACATTTCTCCAGAAAGTAGCCGAGTTCATCCATCCGGGCCCGGACTCGAAGGACGAACTGATCGAAACCCTTGTGGATGCCGAAGACAACCATGTCATCGGAGCCGAGTCGCGCGTGATGCTTGAGGGCGTGATCCGCATGGCCGACATGACTGCTGGCGAAGTCATGGTGGCTGCGCCGCGCATGGACCTGATCAACATTGTCGCACCCTTCGACGAGTTGCTGCACCTGGTGATCGACACCGCGCACTCGCGCTTTCCGGTGTTTGAAGGCGAGCGCGAAAACATCATTGGCATCCTGATGGCGAAGGACCTGCTCAAGCTGCAGCGCGCGCCTGAGCTGAACATCCGCGCTCTGCTGCGCCCGGCAGTGTTCGTGCCTGAAAGCAAAGGCCTGAACGACCTGTTGCGCGACTTCCGCGGCAATCGCAACCACCAGGCCATCGTGATTGACGAGTTCGGCCGGGTTGCGGGCCTCATCACCATTGAAGACGTGCTGGAACAAATCGTTGGCGAAATCGAGGACGAATTCGACATTGCCGAAGACGACGGCGATATCTTCGGCTTGGCCGACCATACCTACCGGGTCAGTGGCGACACCTCGATCGAACGGGTGAACGAGGCGTTTGGCGTGACACTGGCACGGACCGACGATGAAAACCAGTTCGAAACTATCGGCGGCCTGGTGGCGCATGAAATGGGCCACGTCCCCAAGCGCGGCGAGCACTACACGCTGGCCGGCCTGAACTTCGTGGTGCTGCATACCAAGGGTGGCGCGGTGAAGTGGTTCCGGGTGTCCCCCGTCGCCGTCCAGGACCCGACGGGCTGATGCGCCTGCCGCTCCAGCTCGCGCTTGTGCTGCTGGCGGGACTGGCGCACGCACTGTCCATGGCCGAGCCCTCAAATGGGCGCCCCCTGTGGTGGCTTGAACTGCTGGCGCTTGGCGTGCTGGCCTGGCAACTCAGCAGCCTGCGTGGCAGCGCGGCCGGAGCGCGGCGCGGCGCAATGCTCGGCTGGGTCTTTGCCACCAGCTGGCTGACGGGCACCTTCTGGTGGCTGTTTATTTCCATGCACACCTATGGCGGCCTGCCCTCCGTCCTGGCGGCGCTGGCCGTGGTCTCTCTGGCTGGTTTCCTGTCTCTGTATTACGCGGCAGCTTGCGGCCTGTGGGTGAAGCTGGCGCCTGACAACACCGCGGCGCAGGCCACGCTGTTTGCGGCGCTGTGGCTTTTGGCTGAGCTGATGCGCGCCATCTGGTTCACTGGCTTCCCGTGGGGCGCTGCGGGCTATGCCCACTCGCAAGGGCCCCTGGCGGGTTACGCGCCCTGGCTGGGTGCCTACGCGACGAGTGCCGTGGCGGCTTGGCTGGCCATGATGCTCGTCCAACTGCGCCGCACCAGTGCATTACAGCGCGTAGCCCTGCTTGCCGTTCTCATCCTGCCGTGGGGCTATCAGTGGAGCGGCTATTCATTCAGTGCGCCGGCCGGCACCCTGTCCGTGACGCTGCTACAGGGCAACATTCCGCAGGACGAAAAATTCCAGGGCGGCACCGGCGTGCCCTTGGCGCTGCGCTGGTACGGCGAGCAGATTCGCGATGCGCGGACCAGCCTCATCGTGGCGCCTGAAACTGCTATCCCCCTGCTGCCCGCACAGTTGCCTTCAGGCTACCTCGAAGCAATGCAGAGGCGCTTTGCAACAGGTGAGCAGGCTGTGCTGGTCGGCATTCCCCTGGGCAATCTCCAGGCGGGTTATTCCAACTCGGTCATTGGCCTGAAGCCTGGCTTGGCCCAACCCTACCTCTACGACAAGCACCACTTGGTGCCGTTTGGCGAGTTCATCCCGCCGCTGTTTCGCTGGTTCACCGAGATGATGAACATCCCGCTCGGCGACTTCAACCGGGGTGCCGTGGGTCAGCCTTCGTTTGACTGGAAGGGTCAAAGGCTCGCGCCCAACATTTGCTATGAAGACCTTTTTGGCGAGGAGATCGGCACCAACTTCAGCGACGCCGCCCGGGCGCCGACCATCCTGGTCAACATCAGCAATATTGGCTGGTTCGGCAACTCGATCGCCATCGACCAGCATTTGCTCATCTCCCGCATGCGGGCGCTGGAGTTTGAACGCCCCATGATCCGTGCCACCAACACTGGTGCAACCGTCATCATCAACCACGAGGGCGCAGTCACGCACGAGCTGGAGCGCGGCACGCGTGGCGTGCTGGTGGGCGAGGTGCAGGGCCGCACCGGCATCACGCCATTTGCCTGGTGGGTCTCACGCCTGGGGGTCTGGCCGTTGTGGCTGGGTGGTGTGCTGGTGGTGGCGCTTGCCTGGCTGCGCAGGCGTTGAAGGGCGCAGGCGGCAAGCCGAATGCCCCGTAAAATCAAGCGACACCGCGAGCCACAGCCCGCACCTGAACTTCCTGCGGGCCCACCCCGCGCGCCTTCGCGAAACCCACCTATGCTCACTTTCCAGCAGATCATCCTGACATTGCAGTCCTATTGGGACAAGCAGGGCTGTGCGCTGCTGCAGCCCTACGACATGGAGGTGGGAGCTGGCACGTCGCACACCGCCACCTTTCTGCGCGCCCTGGGCCCCGAGCCCTGGAAGGCCGCGTATGTGCAGCCCAGCCGTCGTCCCAAGGACGGCCGCTACGGCGAAAACCCCAACCGCCTGCAGCACTACTACCAGTACCAGGTTGTCCTCAAGCCTGCGCCCGCGAATATTCTGGAGCTCTACCTGGGCTCGCTGGAGTCGCTGGGCTTTGATCTCAAGAAAAACGACATTCGTTTTGTCGAAGACGATTGGGAGAACCCGACGCTGGGCGCCTGGGGGCTGGGCTGGGAGGTGTGGCTCAACGGCATGGAGGTGACACAGTTCACTTACTTCCAGCAAGTTGGCGGGATCGACTGCCGGCCGATCACGGGAGAGATCACTTATGGCCTGGAGCGCTTGGCGATGTATTTGCAGGGGGTGGACAACGTCTACAACCTCAAGTGGACTGAAACCATGAGCTATGGCGATGTGTATCTGCAAAACGAAAAAGAGCAGTCCGCATATAACTTTGAACACAGCGATGCGGACTTCCTGTTCGTGGCCTTCAATGCGCACGAGAAGCAGGCCAAGTACCTGATGGAGCAGCAGCTGGCCCTGCCGGCCTACGAGCAGGTGCTCAAGGCGGCGCACAGCTTCAACCTGCTGGACGCGCGCGGCGCCATCAGCGTCACCGAACGCGCCGCCTACATCGGGCGGATCCGCAATCTCGCACGCGCCGTGGCGCAAAGCTATTACGACAGTCGCGAGCGCCTGGGCTTTCCCATGGCGCCGCGCCAATGGGTGGACCAGATGCCGAAAAAACCTGTAGCTGCCAAGGTCGAAGGGGCGGCAGCATGAGCACCCACAATCTGCTGGTTGAACTGTTTGTTGAAGAACTTCCGCCCAAGGCGCTCAGGAAGCTGGGCGAGGCCTTTGCGGGCGTGCTGTTTGAGCAACTCAAAGCGCAGGGCCTCACAACCGCCGGGTCAAGCCTGACGGACTTTGCTTCCCCGCGCCGGCTTGCGGCCCACATCACTGCCGTGGCGGAGCAGGCCGCTGACAAGGCCGTTTCACAAAAGCTCATGCCGGTTTCAGTCGGGCTGGACGCCGAAGGCAATGCCACTCCCGCCTTGCTGAAAAAACTGCAGGCACTGGGCGCCGATGCTTCAGCCGTGGCGATGCTCAGGCGCGCCGCTGACGGCAAGGCCGAGGCGCTGTTCCACGACAGCACGGCCAAAGGCGCCACCCTGACAGAAGGCCTGCAAAAGGCGCTGGCAGACAGCATCGCCAAACTGCCGATCCCCAAGGTCATGAGCTACCAGCTTGAGACCGGTTGCGACATGCCCGGTTGGAGCAGTGTCAGCTTCGTGCGTCCGGCCCACGGGCTGGTCGCGCTGCATGGCAGCACCGTTGTGCCCGTGGAAGCGCTGGGCCTTAAGGCTGGCGCAACGACGCACGGCCATCGCTTTGAGGCGGCCGTGTCGCCGGTGCTGTTGAAAGACGCTGACAGCTACGCTGGCACGCTTGAGAAAGACGGCGCCGTCATTGCCGGTTTTGCGCAACGCAAGGCCATGATCGCCTCCCAGCTGGCCGAGGCAGCCGCGCGCGTGGGCGGCGGCGTCCGGGCGATTGAAGATGATGCGCTGCTGGATGAAGTCACCGCCCTCGTTGAACGGCCCAACGTGCTGATCTGTGAGTTTGAAAAAGTATTCCTGAACGTCCCCCAGGAATGCCTCATCCTCACCATGAAGGCCAACCAGAAATATTTTCCCCTGCTGGATTCGGCAGGCAAGCTCACCAACAAATTCCTGGTGGTCAGCAACATCCGCCCGGATGATGCGAGCGCGGTCATCGGCGGCAATGAGCGGGTGGTGCGCCCGCGCCTTGCTGACGCCAAATTCTTCTTTGATCAAGACCGAAAGAAAACGTTAGCCTCGCGCGTTGCGGGCCTTGCCAAGGTGGTCTACCACAACAAGCTTGGGACCCAGGGCGAGCGTGTTGAGCGGGTGCGCATCATTGCCCGCGCCATCGGCCAGCAACTTGGCGGCGATGCACTGGCCCAGGCGGCCGACACGGCTTGCCGCCTTGCCAAGGCGGATCTGGTGACTGACATGGTCGGCGAATTCCCGGAACTGCAGGGCATCATGGGCGGCTACTACGCGCGTCATGACGGCCTGCACGAAGACATCGCTTTTGCGATTGAAGACCACTACAAACCGCGCTTTGCTGGCGATGCGCTGCCGCGCAATACGGCAGGCATCGTCGCCGCACTTTCCGACAAGCTGGAGACGCTCGCGGGCATGTTCGGCATTGGCAACTTGCCCACTGGCGACAAGGACCCGTTTGCGCTGCGCCGCCACGCGCTGGGCGTTGCGCGCATGCTGGTTGAACGGCAGTTGCCGCTCCAGGCCCACGAGCTGACGCGCATGGCCTTCGGCGCTTTCGCGCCGGGCCTGCTGCAGGACAGGGTTGCCGAACTGGACGAATTCCTGGTCGACAGGCTCAAGGGCTACCTCAAGGACAGCGGCTATACAGGCACCGAAGTCGACGCCGCCATCCACGCGCAGAAGCTCGGCACCTGGGCCACGATTCCCAACCGCCTTGCCGCCGTGCGTGCGTTTGCCGTCTTGCCCGAAGCGCCGGCGCTGGCAGCGGCCAACAAGCGGATTGGCAACATCCTGAAGAAGGCGCCGGAGGCCGATGCCCACGTGAGCGTGGCCTTGCTGAGCGAGCCGGCCGAAAAGGCCTTGTATGAGGTCATGCAAAGGGTCGAGCCCGAATCGCTGGCCCAATTTGAAGCGGGCGACTACACCGGCTCGCTGCAGACCCTTGCCGTACTGCGCGGTCCGGTAGACGCTTTTTTTGACGACGTGATGGTCAACACCGAAGAGACCGACGTGCGCCTGAATCGCCTGGGCCTGCTGGCCTCCCTCCATGCCGCCATGAACAGAGTGGCAGACCTCTCCAGGCTAGCGTCATGAGCGGAGGCCCCATGAAGCTCGTCATCCTCGACCGCGACGGCACCATCAACGAGGACAGCGACGAGTTCGTCAAGTCCCCCGAAGAGTGGACGCCGCTGCCCGGCGCGCTCGACGCCATCGCCAGGCTCAACCATGCGGGCTGGCATGTCGTCATCGCGTCCAACCAGTCGGGCCTGGGGCGCGGGCTGTTTGACGTGGCATCGCTCAACGCCATCCACGCCAAGATGCACAAGGCGCTGGCTGCCGCCGGTGGCCGTGTCGACGCCGTTTTTTATTGCCCGCATGTGCCCGAGGACGGCTGCCGCTGCCGCAAGCCCCTGCCTGGCCTGTTCGAGCAAATTGGCGAGCGCTACGGCATTGACCTCAAGGGCGTGCCCGCCGTGGGCGACAGCACGCGTGACCTGCAGGCCGCCGGGGCCGTCGGATGCGACACGCACCTTGTCCTCACCGGCAAGGGCGTCCAGTACCGCGGCCAAGGCGTCCCGCCAGACTGCCCGCCGGCAACGCATGTGCACGAGGACCTGGCCGCGTTTGCCAGCATGCTGCTCTCGCGTGATGTGCCGATCAAGGCACCCCCAGCGCCCTGACACGCGCGCCCCATTTCCTGACCGGACACCGCCCCCACCATGAACCTGCTTCGCTCCATCCTGCACGCCCTGTGGATGCTGGTTACCGTCATCCCGTGGGGCCTGATCATGGTCACGGCCTCGATTCGTGTGCGCGGCAAGCCGCTGTACTGGATGGCGGCGCGCTGGCTGGGCTGGGCCGTGGACGGCGCGCGCGTATTGCTGGGCATCCGTACGCGCGTCACCGGCATGGAGAACCTCCCCACCGGCGAGAACAGCGCCGCTGTGCTGTTGGTCAAACACCAGTCGACCTATGAGACCTTTCTCATGCCGACCATCATGCCGCACCCACTGGCGTATGTGTTCAAGAAGGAACTGCTTTACGTGCCGTTCTTCGGCTGGGCGATGGGCCGGCTGGACATGATCCATATTGACCGCAGCCAGCGGGCGCAAGCCTTCAACAAGGTGGTGGCGCAAGGCAAGGTGCTGCTGGCCCAGGGCATCTGGATCATCATGTTTCCTGAAGGCACGCGCATACCGCGTGGACAGAAGGGCACCTACAAAAGCGGCGGCACGCGGCTGGCCATTGATACCGGCGCCCCGGTGATCCCCATCGCCGTCACATCGGCCAGGGTCTGGCCGCGCAAGGCTTTCATCAAAAGAGCGGGGATTGTGGACGTCTCGATTGGCAAACCCATCCCGACCGCAGGCCGCCAGCCCGATGAGTTGATGCGCGAGGTCGAAGCCTGGATAGAAGCGGAAATGCACCGGCTCGATCCTGACGCATATCGTTAAACTCAAACGCATGCAGCGGCTCCTTCAGTTCACCCTCGACCTGTTCGATCCGCCCCCTCCGCCTTTTGCGCCGGCCAGGCCACGTGCGTCCACCGGTATCCCCATCTCAGCCCCGCCGGAGTTGCATACCGTCAACCCGCCAGCCCAATCGCTGGACCAGGTGCTGACTCCTGCCGCATTCAGGCATCCCCGTGCCAACCGGCAGGCCCTGTTGGGCGCCTCCCTCGTCTCCTATGAATTCCGCCGCGGCAAGCGCCGCACGATCGGCTTCGTCGTGGGCCCGGAGGGCCTGGTTGTCAGCGCGCCCAAGTGGGTGCCGCTGAATGAAGTGGACTCAGCACTCCGCGAAAAATCTGCCTGGGTGCTCAGGAAGCTGGACGAAGCACGCCAGCGGCGCGCCCGCATGGAGTCCGCCCGCATCGAGTGGAAAGACGGCACCATCATTCCCTTCCTTGGCGAGCAGGTCATTGTGGTGCTCGATCCGCGCCATGCATTTGATGCTGTGGGCGCTGTACTCAACACCAACGAAGCCGACAACCTCACCCTGGCGGGTGTGCCCCGGTTGACGCTGCATGTGGGCCTGCCCCACAACGCCACGACCCAGCAGATCCGCGACGCCGTACAGGCCTGGCTGATGCGCCAGGCCAAACGTGTGTTCATCGCCAGGCTGGAGCACTTTGCGCCCATCTTGGGCGTCCAGTGGCGCACGCTCAGCCTGAGCAGCGCGGGCACGCGCTGGGGCAGCGCCAGCGCTGACGGCTCCATCCGGCTGAACTGGCGGCTCATCCACTTCCGGCAGCCGGTGATCGACTACGTGGTGGCCCATGAGCTGAGCCACCTGCGGGTCATGGACCACAGCCCAAAATTTTGGGATACGGTCCGCACGGTGGTCCCTGACTACGCCGAGCTGCGCAGCCAGCTCAAGGATGAGGCCTTACCCCTGTGGTGATTACCTGAAAGCCGGGCCGGCCGAGGAGTACCATGGCAAGATGTTGGCCGTATGGCGATGTTGCACGGGGTGCACATCGCCTGGCTGCTCACTGTTGGGACGGAGAATTTCCGCATCATGAATGACAACACGATTTTGCTGGTCGAAGACAATCCCGACCACCTTGAACTGACAACGCTCACCCTGCGTGAGAACGGCCTGGCCGATGAAATCGCGGTAGCGCGCGACGGTGTTGAAGCACTGGACTACCTGTTCGGCCAAGGCGCCTTTGCAGGACGCGACACGCGTGAGCAACCCAAGCTGGTGTTGCTCGACTTGAAGCTGCCCCGCCTGTCGGGACTTGAAGTCCTGCAGCGCGTGCGCAGTGACCCACGGACCTCTTTCATTCCCGTCGTCATCCTGACCTCGTCCAGCGAGGAAGAAGACATCATTGCCAGCTACCGGGAGGGCGCCAACAGCTTTGTACGCAAGTCGGTTGATTTTGGCGAGTTCACCGAAAAGCTCCAGCGCGTCCAGACCTACTGGCTGGCTGTCAACGAATCCCGGCCCACGGCCGGTTGATTCCCGAAATTCAAACTAATCAGTTGCTGCCCGTGGTAAATGTGCTGGTGACGGTTTTTGCGGTGCCTGCGATAACAAGTTCCACGCTGAAGCTGTAGCGGGTATTGGGCAGCATGCGCTCCTTCGGGAAAAGCACGAATGCGCTGCGCGTCTGGCCCAGCGATGCATTGGGCAGCAGTTCAACGGCCAGGCCGGAGTCAACGTTCGTCAGCTGCGCACGGCTGGCCACAAAGCTGCTGAACATTCCTGCATGGACACTAAGGGGCATGCCCGTCACTTCAATACCGGGCAGTGGGTTAGGCGTTTCCGAAGCAGGGGCAAAGGCAAGCGCCACATTGTTCTGGCCGTTGTACGGGTAGGCCAGCACACGGTCGGGCGCCGTCCAGGGCGTGCCACGCGAGCCCACCTCGGTGGTCAGCGGCAAGTTGCCGACGCCTGCATCGGTAAATTCAAGTCCAAGCAACACAAAGCGGTGACCGGGCGCTGTGAGCAAGCCGTCCATCAGGACGCGAGCATCCTGCGCGGTCTGGGCATTGCCGCCAATGACCACTTCCCCAACCAGATTCCCGGTGAAACCAGCCGCTGCGGCCCGGTCTCCGTAGCCTGCAGCCACAAAACCTTGCAGGCCGGCCATTTCGCCGTGACCTTGCTGAGCATTGAGGCGCTGGTAGTCCGCATGCTTTTGTGCGGCTGTTGCCAGTGAGCCGCTCCAGGCAAGGACCCGCAGGCCCATGGCCTGACGCACTTCATTAAGCCGGTCGAAATGCGCTTGGGCAATGCCGTAAGCGACACCGGCGTGGGAAGCAACGTTGACACTTGCGGGTGTTGCAACAGGGCCCGAAACCACGGTGCTGGTGCCGCCGCCACCGCCACCGCCGCAGCCCACGAGGGCCAGTTGTACTACTGCGAGCAATGCGAGCTTGAGGTGGTTCATCTTTTTTTCCTTGGCGGCATGCTCAATTAACGTCAAGGAATTGATGAACTTGATAAATCCATTGGAATAAATATCAATTTTTCGCTCAGTCGCCATAATTATGCTGAGCAACTAGTTACTACCCGCACTTGAAGGTAAGTAACCCAAAAATCCCTTAGTAATTTTTCACGGCCAATAGTCAAACTAATAAAATTGATAACGACGGTTGTTGAAACCTTGCATAGGGGAACCTCCATGGCACGCCACCTCATAACTGTTGAATCCCATCCTCTGGAGCCTTTAATGGTGGAGGATGACTATTGCGGCACCAGCTACGCAGCCAAGCTGCTGAGGCTGTCTGTCGCTACGGTCCAGACGCTGGTAGAAAAGGGGGAGATCGAAGCCTGGAAAACACAGGGTGGCCATCGGCGTATCTCGCTGGCTTCGATAGAGAAATACCAGCAGCGCTACAGCCCGCAGTCGGCGCCGCCCCTCCCGGTCATCCAGCAGCGGCTACATGTGCTCGTGGTGGAGGACGACGGAAATCTGCGGGAGCTTTACCGTGCCAACTTCGACGATTGGGACCTGGCAGTCGACTACACCGTGGTGCAGTCCGCGCTGGAGGCGATGATGGACATTGCCACGCTGCAGCCAGATTTGCTGATCACCGACCTCAAGATGCCCGAGGTGGATGGCATCGAAATGCTCAGGGTGCTCAAAGGCCGCTTGAAGTTGCAGACGATGCAGGTGCTGGTCGTAACAGGCATGCCGCCCGAAGAAATCGAGCGCCGCGGCGGATTGCCCGCCAATGCGTTGGTGCGCCCCAAGCCGCTCAACTTCGACTGGCTGCACGGTTATGTGTCGGCCCAGGTCATGGCGCGACCCAAAACTGCCTGAAATTCTGGTTCATAATTTGACGTTTACGTAAACGTCAACGCCAGCGCCTTCTTCCAAGGGCCAGCACAGAGGTCGGCGCGAGGCGCACAGACGCTGGTGATGTGAACCAATGGCAACCACCTACTCCATCAGTGACCTGGCCAGGGAATTTGACCTGACCACGCGTGCCATGCGCTTTTATGAGGACATGGGACTGCTGCAACCCGAGCGCTCCGGCCCCGGTGGTCGCAGCCGCGTTTACACAGCGCGTGACCGTACGCGCCTGAAACTCACCTTGCGCGCCAAACGCCTGGGCTTGAGCCTGACCGAGGCCAGGGAACTGATCGACATGTACGACAGCCCGCGCGACACCATGCCGCAGCTCAAGAAATTTCTCGTTGTGCTGGACGACCACCGCAAGCAGCTTGAAGAGCAGATGGCTGACCTGGAAGCCAACCTTGCTGAGGTCAAAGCCCATGAAAAAGAAGCTCGGGCCCTGCTGGGCAGGCACGAGAAAAAGGCTGTGAGCTGAACCACCCCACGCCAACAACAACCGCTTAAGGAGACCCCCATGAACATGCCAGGCCTGAACTTCCAGCTCGGTGAAGACATTGACGCCCTGCGCGACACCGTCCGTGAATTTGCGCAATCGGAGATCGCCCCGCGCGCCGCCGAAATCGACCGCAGCGACCAGTTCCCGATGGACCTGTGGCGCAAGATGGGTGACCTGGGCGTGCTCGGCATCACCGTGTCTGAAGAGTACGGCGGCGCCAACATGGGCTACCTCGCGCACATGATCGCGATGGAAGAAATCTCACGCGCCTCCGCATCGGTGGGCCTGAGCTATGGCGCGCACAGCAACCTGTGCGTCAACCAGATCAAGCGCAACGGCAGCGAAGAGCAGCGCCGCAAGTATTTGCCCAAGCTCATCAGCGGTGAGCACGTCGGTGCGCTGGCCATGAGCGAGGCCGGCGCGGGCAGCGACGTCATCAGCATGAAGCTCAAGGCCGAGGACAAGGGCGGCTATTACCTCCTCAATGGCAGCAAGTTCTGGATCACCAACGGCCCGGACGCGGACACGCTGGTGGTGTACGCAAAGACCGAGCCGGAACTCGGCGCGCGAGGCGTCACGGCTTTCCTGATTGAAAAAGGCATGAAGGGCTTCAGCATCGCGCAGAAGCTCGACAAACTCGGCATGCGCGGCAGCCATACCGGCGAGCTGGTTTTCTGCAACGTCGAAGTACCCGCAGAAAATATTTTGGGTGGCCTGAACAGCGGCGCCAAAGTCCTCATGAGCGGCCTTGATTACGAGCGCGCGGTACTCACCGGCGGACCATTGGGCATCATGCAGTCGGTGATGGACAGCGTCGTGCCCTACATCCATGACCGCAAGCAGTTCGGGCAAAGCATTGGCGAGTTCCAGTTGATTCAGGGCAAGGTGGCTGACATGTACAC
>JACMQX010000124.1 GCA_014376765.1 Ramlibacter sp.
GCCCGACGTCATGCCGCTGGCCAAGGGCCTGGGCTCGGGCGTGCCGATTGGCGCTGTGGTGGCGGGCCCCAAAGCCGCCAATATATTCCAGCCAGGCAACCACGGCACCACCTTTGGCGGCAATCCGCTGGCCATGCGTGCGGGCATCGAGACCATCCGCATCATGGAAGAAGACGGGCTGATGGCCAACGCCATGCACGTCGGCACCCACCTGAAGGCCGCGCTGGAGCAGGGGCTGGCCGGCGTTCCAGGCTTTCGTGAAGTACGCGGCCAGGGCCTGATGCTGGGCATTGACCTGGCCAAGCCCTGCGGCGCGCTGGTGCAGCGCGCGGCTGACAACGGCCTCCTGATCAGCGTGACAGCGGACACCGTGGTGCGCCTGGTGCCGCCCCTGATTCTCAGCACCGCCGAGGCCGATGAGATCGTGGCGATTCTGGTGCCGCTGATCAAGCAGTTGCTGTCCGAGTGAGGGAGCCGCGAATGGCGATCAAGCATTACCTGCAGTTCAGCGACCTGACAGCGGCTGAATACGCCTGGCTGTTCGAGCGGGCGTACATCATCAAGAAGAAATTCAAGGGTTACGAAAAATACCACCCGCTGGCCGACCGCACCCTGGCCATGATTTTCGAGAAGGCCTCCACCCGCACCCGGGTAAGCTTTGAAGCCGGCATGTACCAGCTCGGTGGTTCTGTCGTGCACCTGACCACGGGCGACAGCCAGCTGGGCCGCGCCGAGCCAATTGAAGACAGCGCCAAGGTGATCAGCCGCATGGTGGACCTGGTGATGATCCGTACCTACGGTCAGGACAAGATCGAGCGTTTTGCCGAGCACTCCCGGGTGCCGGTCATCAACGGGCTGACCAATGAGTTCCACCCCTGCCAGATCCTGGCCGACATCTTCACCTTTCTTGAGCACCGCGGCATCAATGCCCAGGGCAAGCCGGACCCGGCTTACCTGAAGGGCAAAACGGTGGCTTGGGTGGGTGACGGCAACAACATGGCCAACACTTGGTTGCAGGCCAGCGAGATCCTGGGCTTCAAGGTTCACCTGAGCACGCCGGGCGGCTATGAGGTGGACCAGTCCATCGCCGGCATCCGCTCGGCCGACAGCTACAAGGTGTTCAAGGACCCGATGGAGGCCTGCGCCGGTGCCGACCTGGTGACGACAGACGTCTGGACCAGCATGGGCTATGAGGCCGAAAACGAGGCGCGCAAAAAGGCCTTTGCTGACTGGTGCGTGGACAGCGAGATGATGCGCGCGGCCAAGCCTGACGCGCTCTTCATGCACTGCCTGCCCGCGCACCGCGGCGAGGAAGTGCAAGCCGAGGTGATCGACGGCCCGCAGTCGGTGGTGTGGGACGAAGCAGAAAATCGCATGCATGCGCAGAAGGCGCTGATGGAATACCTGCTGCTGGGGAAGGTTTAGGCATTCGCAGGGAGTAAGGAAGTTGCGACCGGCAGCTGGCTCAAAACACTTGAGCAAACGGGGTCAGATCAAGTTCAGGACAGGGGTGTTTTCGAAGCGCGCGGCGATGAACGAAATTTGCTCTGACCCCAGTTGCGGTCCGCAGCGAAGTGTTTTCACCCGCCCCGATACAACCAGGGTAAATCCAACAGCCGCTCTCCAAGCAGCCGCATCGACACATCGCGTCCCCACCTCACGAACCCGGTCGAGTGGAAGA
>JACMQX010000125.1 GCA_014376765.1 Ramlibacter sp.
ACCACATCCCCTACGCCGGCAGCGCCCCGGCCATCACGGCATTGCTGGGCGGCCACGTTGAAATGGCTTCCACCGCCATTGCACCCGCGCAGGCGCACATCAAGGCGGGCACGCTGCGGCCACTGGCCGTGTTTGGCGACAAGCGCGTGAAGTCTTACCCCGATGTACCCACCCTCAAGGAGCTGGGCTACAAGGTGGGCAGCCCGACGCTGTACGGCCTCTCGGCCCCCAAGGGCACACCGAGGGAAGTGGTGGATGCGCTGTATGCAGCCGCCAAAAAAGCGACCGAAAAGTACAACGAACAGATCTCGACCAACCTATCGACCATGGGCGCGGAAATCCGGCTGCTCGGGCCCGATGAATATGCGGCTTACCTGCGCAGCCAGAACCTGTTGTTCTCGGCCGGGGTGAAAGGCCTCAACTAGAACTTGGGCCAAAGGTCAACCGGGCGTAATGGACTATGACTTCCTGATTGTGGGAGGCGGCACGGCTGGCGCAGTCGTCGCCGCCCGCCTGTCTGAAAACGCCAGCCTGCGCGTGTTGCTGGTCGAAGCGGGCGACGACCTGGCGCCTGGCACTGAGCCTGCCGACATTAAAGACGGGTTTCCGGCGGCTACGCTGAATCCTTCTTATTTCTGGAACGGTTTAACGGCGCGGTCTGAAGATACAGGCGCAGCTGCACCCTACCCGCAAGCACGGGTGCTGGGCGGCGGCTCCAGCATCAACGGCATGTTCGCTTTGCGCGGTGTGCCAACAGACTATTCCCGCTGGGCGGCAGCGGGTGCCGGAGACTTTTCGTGGGAGACGGTCGCGCCGCACTTCAGGCGGATTGAAGACGATCGCGACAACCCCGGCAGCCCCGCTGGCCCGCACGCCATGGTGCGAACGCCCAAGGCGCAGTGGCCCGCATTTGCGCGGGCGATGGAGGCTGCCGCGCAACAGCAAGGCCTGCCTTTCGTGCCCAATATCAACGAGCACACGGGCGACGGTTTTTTTGCGATGCCGAATGCGGTAAAGGGGGACACGCGGGTCACGTCAGCCGGTTGCTACCTCACGCAGGCTGTCAGGGCGCGGCCCAATCTGAAGATCCTCACGCGCACGGAAGTGCTGCGCCTTTGTATGGACGAAGGTACGGTGACGGGCGTTGAAGTGCTGCGGGAAGGTATTCAATCAACCCTCCATGCGCGGCGCGTGATCGTGTCGGCGGGTGGCATTTTTTCACCCACGCTGCTACTGCGGTCCGGCATAGGCCCGGCCGGTGAGCTTGCCGCTTTGGGCATCACCCCCGCCGTAAATTTGCAGGGTGTAGGCCGCAACCTGCAGAACCACCCCTACATGTTTTTTGCCCTCACCTTGCCGCGCGGCAAGCGCATGGCGACGAGCCTGAGGCGGTTTGCCGTGGCGGGCATGCGGTCTTCATCGCACATGCCGGGCTCTGAGCAAGGTGACCTGTTCGGGTTTGTGATCGGGCGCGTCAGCGGGCAGTCATTCGGGCCCAGCTTTGCGCTGGTGGGCAGTGCTTTGTATGCGCCGAAGTCACGCGGCTCGGTCACGCTGACAAGCCGCGACCCATCAGCAAGCCCCCAGGTTGACTTCCGCTTCCTGTCAGACCCCGCTGACCCGCCGCGCATGGTGCAGGCGGCGCGGCTTTGCGAAAGCTTGCTGCGCGACCCGCAGGTGGCAGCGGAGTACCACGAGGCGTTTCTCCTGCCGGGCGCGCTGGCGGTGAAGCAGTTCAATCGGCCCGGGCTTGCGGGAAAAGCGCTTTCCCTTGCGGCTGATGCCGCGGCCAACGCGCCGCGCTCCATCCGCCAGGCAATCTTCGGCTGGGCCTTCAAGAGCGGCAAGCCGGTGGCCTGGGCTGGCGGTGGGCGTGCCGTATCGGACCAGGACATCCTGTCGTCCATCTCCCCCATGGGCCACCCGGTGGGCACCTGCGCCATGGGCGCGACCGGGGATGCAATGGCGGTGGTGGATGAATCATTCAGGGTGCATGGCACACAAAATTTGTATGTGGTGGACGCATCGGTGATGCCGAACATCACGAGTGCGAATACGAATCTGCCGACGATGATGCTGGCTGAAGTGGCGGCCGAGCGGATCAAAGCCGCAGATTTGTGACCAGCGCGGACACGACGACGGCTCGTTTTCTGACACGCCCACAGCCTGCTTGACGATATCTTTGGTTGCGCGACCCTGTGCTGTCGCCGCACCCAGGATTCATCGATGAAAAACGGAATGTCCCGCGCTCCTTCAGTTCTGCTTGCCTTGGGGGCGTATGTGCTCCCGTTTGTGCTGAGCCGGTCCACCAGCCCCACGCCAGACCATCCGCGCATTTTTGTCTGGTACAGGGCGCTGCGGCAGCCGGCATTCAAGCCGCCGGACATCGTGATACCGCTGGCATGGACGGCGATTGAAACGGGGCTGGCTGTTGCCGCGTACCGTTTGCTGCAGAAACCGTCGAGCCCCGAGCGGACGAGGTCGCTCGCCTGGTTGGCGGGCAACGTTGCGGCGATAGGCGGCTGGAGCCGGCTCTTCTTTGGATCGCGTAATTTGCCGGCCAGTACGTTCGCGGCTGCCGC
>JACMQX010000016.1 GCA_014376765.1 Ramlibacter sp.
CACCGGCAAGAGCAAGGGGTATGTGGGCGGTGTGCTGTAATTACTGCAACCTTTCCCCCGGAGACACGCAGCTTGAGTTCCCTGCCCTCGGTCACGGCCGGTGCCACGGATGGCGCTGCTGCCCAGCTAGCCGGCCTGCTTGACTCGGCGATGGATGCCATCATCACCGCCGACGAAGAGCAGCGCATCGTGCTGTACAACCGCGCAGCTGAAAAAATCTTCGGCTGGACGGCCTTCGAAATGATCGGGCAGCCACTGTCCCGCCTGATCCCCGCACACTTTCATAAAGTGCATGACGTACACGTTGCCCGCTTTGACGCCACCGGCGTCACCTCGCGCCGCATGGGCATCAACTCAGTGGTGCACGGCGTTCGTGCTAGCGGTGAGGAATTCCCGGTGGATGCGTCCATCTCGCAACTGCAAACGCCCGAAGGCAAGCTCTACACCATCATCATGCGCGACGTGACCGAGCGGGTCCGCGCGCAACAGGAGCTGGCAGCCTTTGCGGCGGCGGCCAGCGCCCTGCGCGAGCAGGAAAAAACCCGCATTGCGCGCGAGCTGCATGACGAACTGGCGCAGTCCCTCACGGCTCTCAAGATGGACGCCATCTGGCTGCGCGACCGCTTGCAGGGCGAGCCCGCCGCCGCCGCCAAGCTGGATGTGATGCTGGCCATGCTGGACGGCAGCGTCGCCGCCACACGCCGCATTGCCGCCGATCTGCGGCCGCTGCTGCTGGACGACCTGGGCCTGGTGCCCGCCATCGAATGGCTGGTGCAAAACTTCACCCAGCGCTACGGCGTTCCCTGCGAGCTAGAAATCAACGAAGACCTGGAGCTGGGCGAGCCCTATGCCACAGCCGTGTTCCGCATCGTGCAGGAGTCGCTGGTCAACGTTGCCAAGCATGCCGCCGCCACGCGGGTGCGGGTGAACGTGGCGCTGGAAGGCGGCGAGGTCACGCTCACCGTGCAGGACAACGGACAGGGCTTTTCGCCCGATGGCCCGCGCAAGTCTGCATCACTGGGCCTCGCCGGCATACGCGAGCGGGTGCAACTGGTCAATGGCCAGTTCATCGTCAACAGTCGGCCCGGAAACGGAACCGGGGTCGAGGTGCGCATACCGCTGGCCGTGGATTTGCCGGTGGCGGTGGATGTACCGGTGGCGGGGCCGTCCAGATGACCCGCATCGTGATTGCCGACGACCATGCCATCGTGCGCGAGGGCCTGAAACGCATCGTCGCATCGGCCGACGACCTCGACGTGATTGACGAAGCGGCCGATGGCAATGAGGTGGTGCGCATCGTGCGCGAGCGCGAGTTTGATGTACTGGTGCTGGACCTGTCGATGCCCGGGCGAAGCGGCATGGAGCTGATCAAGCTGGTGCATGCCGAGAAGCCGCGCCTGCGCATGCTGATCCTCAGCATGCACCAGGAGCTGCAGTACGCGGTGCGCTCGATCAAATCGGGGGCCAGCGGCTACCTCACCAAGGAAAGCGCGCCGGCCCAGCTGGTGCAGGCGATCCGCAAGATTGCTGCGGGCGGTGCCTACATCACCGCCGAGGTGGCCGAGCAGCTTGCGCTTGGTGCCATGCCGGGCAACCGCGCCGCGCCGCATGAGTCACTCTCGGACCGGGAGTTTCAGGTGTTCCGCCAACTGGTGGCCGGCGTCTCGGTCACTGATATTGCGGCCGAACTCACGCTCTCGGTCAAAACGGTGAGCACCCACAAGTCGAACCTCATGCAGAAAATGGGGCTGACCAACCAGAGCGAGTTGATCCGCTATGCGATCAGGCATGGGTTGATGGAGCAGCTCGATCCCTGAAATTCAACCGCTGATGTCACCGAAGCGCGCGCTATTGCTCCGCTTTCTTTCCCGAAAACCACGCCACGTACAGCGCCGGCAACACCACCAGCGTCAGCAGCGTTGCGGTGATCAGCCCACCAATCACCACGATCGCCAGGGGGCGTTGCGTCTCCGAGCCAATCTCATGCGACAGCGCCATGGGCAGCAAGCCCAGTGCGGCCAGCATCGCTGTCATCAGCACGGTGCGCAGGCGCTGCATGGAGCCAAGCTTCACCGCATCCACCACGCTGTGCCCGGCGTTCTGCAGCTGCTGGAACACCGACAACATCACCACGCCGTTCAACACCGCCTGTCCCGACAGCGCGATGAAACCAATCGCCGCCGACACTGACAGCGGGATGCCAAACACCCACAGCGCCACGAAGCCGCCAATGAGCGCCAGTGGCACGTTCAGCAAGATCAGGCCGGCCATCTTGAATGATTTGAACGCATCAAACAGCAGCACAAAAATCAACAGCAGCGAGATCGGCACCACCACCGACAAACGCTTCATCGCCCTCTCCTGGTTTTCAAATTCACCCGACCAGCCCACGGTGTAGCTCTCGGGCAGCTTGATGTTCTGGGCGATACGCGCCTTCATGTCGGCCACCACCGAGCCCATGTCGCGGTCCTTGATGAAAATGCCGACCGCCATGGTGCGGCGGCCGGCTTCTCGGGCAATGTTCATGGCGCCGCTGGTCTCGCGGAGGGTGGCCACACTGCCCAGTTGCGCGTAGCCGCCGTCGGGCGTGGGAATCAGCGTCTGGGGCAGCGCAGCAATCACGCGGCGGTTCTCGGGCAGGCGCACGGTTACCGCAAATTTGCGCTCACCCTCCCAGATCTGCGTGGCCGACTTGCCGGCCAGAGCCGCCTCGATCACGTCCTGGATGTCCTGCACATTCAACCCCAGCCGCGCCGCGCGGTCGCGGTCGATGTCGATCACCAGTTGCGGCAACTCGCCCAGCCGGTCGATCTCGGCGCGGTACACGCCGCGCACCTGCTTGATCTCATGCTCGATCGCCTGCGTGACCTTGCGCAACTCGACCAGGTCGTCACCCGCGACCTTGATCACGATCTGCCCGTCGATCTGCGAGATCGACTCGAGCACGTTGTCGCGGATGGGTTGCGAAAAAGTTGGTTCCATGCCGGGGATGGCCGAGACGGCCTTGTCCATCGCGTCAATCAGCTGTTCGCGGCTGAGGCCTTTGCGCCACTCTTCCTGCGGTTTGATGTCGACAAATATCTCGCCCATGCTGATGGTCTTGGGGTCGGTGCCGTCTTCAGGCTGGCCGGCCTTGGACACGGCGGTGCGCACCTCGGGTACGGTAAGCAGCGCCTTGCGTGCCGCGCGCATGATGCGCGAGGCCTCTTCGGTGGACACACTGGCGGGCAGGCGCAGGTTGACCCAGATGGTGCCCTCGTTGAGCTCCGGCAGGAACTCCGAACCCAGTTGCGATGCGGCCACCAGGGCCAGCGCAAACACGCCCAGCGCAATGCCCGTCACGGTCTTGCGCTTTTGCAGGGCCCAGGCCAGCACCGGTTCATAGAAACGCTTGCAGGCCGCCACCAGCCGGTTGTCATGGTGCGGCAGCTTCTTGCGCAGCATCCAGTAAGCCAGCAGCGGCACCAGCGTGAGCGAGAAAATCAGTGAACCGACCAGCGCGGTAGTAACCGACAGCGCCATTGGCTGGAAGATGCGGCCTTCATGCCGCTGCAGCGCAAAAATTGGAATGTGCGCGGCAATGATGATGAGCATCGAGAACAGTGTCGGCCGCCCCACTTCATTGGCCGCATCAACGATCACCTCGCGCCGGTCCTTGTCGTTCATGCCCTCGCCGCGCTCGGCCAGGCGGTGCATGATGTTCTCGATCACGATCACCGCGCCGTCCACGATGATGCCGAAGTCCATCGCCCCCAGTGACAGCAAGTTGGCCGGAACGCCCATGACTTTCAGGCCGAGGAAGGTGGCCAGCAGCGCCAGCGGAATCACCACCACCACCGCCAGGCTCGCGCGCAGGTTGGACAGGAACAGGTACAGCACCAGCGATACCAGCAGCGCCCCTTCCACCAGGTTGCGGAACACGGTGGACAGGGTCTTGGCCATGAGCCAGGTGCGGTCGTAATAGGGCAGGATCTGGATGCCTTTGGGAAGGCTGCGCGCATTGAGGTCGGCAATCTTGTCTTTCACGCCCTTGAGCACCACGCTCGGGTTCTCGCCTTTGCGCATGACCACGATGCCGGTGACGATGTCGTCGTCGTCGTCCTGCCCCACCACGCCCAGCCGGGGGACGGCGCCGATTTTGACCTGCGCCACGTCGCGCACGAGGATGGGTGTGCCGCTGCGCGCCGCCACGACGATGCTGCCAATGTCGTCGGCCGAGCGCAGCAGGCCGATACCGCGAATGGCGTACTGCTGCGGCCCTTGCGCCACATAGCTGCCGCCGGCGTTGGAGTTGCCGCGGCCCAGCGCGTCCAGCAGGTTCTGGAACGTGAGCTTGGTGGCGCGCAGCTTGTCCAGGTCGGGCTGCACTTCGTATTGCTTGATGCTGCCGCCCATGGCCACGACGTCGGCCACGCCGGGCACCTGGCGCAGCGCCCGCTCGATGACCCAGTCCTCCACCGTGCGCAGGTCGGTGGTGTTGACGCCGTCGCCGCGCACGCGGTAGCGCATGATTTCGCCGACCGGTGTGGCATTGGGCGCGATATTGGCGTCCACGCCGGCAGGCAGGTCGACCGCACGCAGCCGCTCGTTGACTTGCGCGCGCACGGCCAGTACATCGGCCTTGTCGTCATAGGTGACGACGGTGAACGACAAGCCAAACTGCGTGTGTGAGAACACCCGGATCGAATTGGGCAGGCCCGACAGCGCCACCTCGATCGGCAGCGTCACCTGCCGCTCCACCTCTTCGGCCGCGCGGCCGGGGTAGAGCGCAATGACGGTGACCTGCGTGTCGGTCACATCGGGGAAGGCCTCGACCGAGAGGTTGATGAAGGCGATGATGCCCGCCAACGCAAACAACACCGTGCCCAGCACGATGAACAGCGGCTGGTGCAGCGCGTAGTGGACCAGCCGCTTCATGGCGCGCTGGCCTTGCCGGTGGCCTTGGTGGGTGCGGCCGCATCGGCCCCACTGTTTTCCTGCGCCAGGCGGTATTGCCGGAACAGCAGCAGCATGTTGTCGCTGGCCACGCGCTCACCCGCTTCGAGCCCGCGTGTCACCACCACCTCTTTCGGCCCCTGGTAGCCCAGTGTGACCTCGCGCGGCTCAAACACGCCGGGCTGCACTTCCACCATGATGGAGTGCACCGCGCCATTGAAAAGCACGGCTTGCGCCGGCACCACCACGCCCGCGCCGAGCGTGCGTTCGATGCGTGCAGTGGCCAGCATCTCGGCCTTGAGCAAGCGGCCCGTGTTGGACACCAGGCCGCGGATTTTGATGGTGCGGGTGCCCGGGTCGATGAAGTCCGACGCGGCCGTGACACGGCCCTCGAATTTCTCATTCGGCAGGGCCGGCACCATGAGCTGGAACACGGCGCCCACGCGCAGGGCGCCGGCTTCGGATTCGCGTGCGTCGATCTGCACCCACAGCGAGGTGGGGTCGCTGATGACGAAGAGCGGCGGCACACCGGGGCCGGCCTGGTCGGGCCTGAGCTCCTGGCCCGGGGTGAGGTTGCGCTCGACCACTACACCTGAAATGCTGGACGCCAGCGCAAGGTTCTGGTTGATCGCGCCGGAGGTGCCGCCGTACAGGCGGGTACGCGCCTCGGTACGTTGAATTTCGGCACCTGAGCGGGCGGCGTCGGCCTCGGCTTGGTCCAGATCCTTGCGGGCGATGATGCCGGCCTCAAACAGTTCTTTCTGGCGCTGCAGGCTTTTTTGCGCCAGGCGCGAGTCGATCTGCGCTTTGGCGGTGTCGGCCTGCGCCACACCGAAGTCGGGTGAGGCCAGTTGGGCCAGCACGGTGCCGGGCTTGACCGCCTGGCCTACATCCGCCGCGATACGCACCACGCGGCCCGCAAATGCGGGGTACAGGCGCTGGGTGCGCTCTTCGTTCCACACCACGCGGGCGGGCAAATCGACAGTCACGGTCTTGCCGGGTGCCGCCGCCACAATGCCCAGTTGCGCCAGCTGCGGATGGCCGGCGGTGAAGCGCAGTTGCCTGCCTTGCAGGACGGGTGGCGGCGGCCCTGCCGGTGCCACCGGGGCAGGCGCTTCGCCGCAGGCCGGCAGCATGAGTACAACGGTCAGCGCCGCGGCAGGGAGGAAGCAAAGGGCGAATGGTTTCACGATCGTGTGTCCTGACAGGGAGATGATGTTCGGCGGCAGCGAGGGCTGGGCGTCAGGGCGTGGTGCTGGCAGCGGCAGGAGCAGGTGCAGTAGCAGGTGCAGAACCAGTTGCAGAACCAGGTGCGCTGCGCAGTTGCGACGCTGTCAGCAGCCGCGCATGCTCGGCCCGTGCGGCAATGTCTTCCAGCAGCACTGTGCGCAGGGTGCGGCGCGCGTCGATCAGGTCGGTCAGCGACATCGCCCCCTTGCTGTAGGCCAGCTCGGCCATCGCCGCCACCTGGCGCGCACGCGGCACGATGGCGCCGGCGTAACTGGTTGCCCGTGCGGCGCCTGCCTGCAGGTCCTGCTGCAGCCGCTGGCTGTCGGACGCGGCCTGGCGGCGGGTTTTGTCCAGCTGGTCCTGCGCCTGGTCCAGCTGCGCACGGGCTTTGGCGATCTCGCCGTCGTAGCCGTAAGTGCCGAACAGGCCCGACAACGGGACTTGCACCCGCACTTCGAGCTGGCGGGTGGAGGTGCCCGGAAAGTGGTCCAGCGAGGCGCCCAGGGTGAGGTCGGTCTTGCGCAATGCCTGCGCGTTGTCCAGTGCCGCTTGCGCGGCCCGCAGCCGCTGCTGTGCGGCCTGCACATCGGCGCGTGAGTCGATGGGCAGGTCGGGAAGGGGCGTGTCTTGTGCGTTGGCTGCAGGCCAGTCGGCCCGGGCTTGCAGCGGTGTGGGCATGCCGGTCAGCAGGGCCAGGGCCTGTTCGGCGCGGCGCCTGTCTTCACGGGCCACGCGCGTGTCGGCACCGGCGCGCTGGCTTTCAATCTCGATGCGCAGCGCCTCCTGCTGGGACAGGTCCCCCGCCTTGACACGGCGCGACGCATTGCCGGCCAGCTCCTGGGCGCTGCGCCCGACTCCCTCGACCTGGGTCACTCGCTCCTGCGCGGCCAGCAGGTCGTAGAACGCATTGGATGCAGCGATCTGCTGCAGCACCACGGTCTCCTGCAAGTCGGCCTGGGCTGCATCGGCCGTGCGCTGTGCGGCGCGCGTGCGCAGGGCGCGCTTGTCGCCGCGCTCCCAGGTCCAGTCCACGCCAAGCGATTTGTCGATGCGCTTGTCGCGCAAGAGGTTGCCCCCGCCAATGCCGTTTTGCAGGTCGATGGACGCAGCCTTGGCCGTGACGACGGGCGCGGGTGCGTGGTCGGCCGAGGTGACATCGGCGCTCGCCGCCGCAGCAGCGCGACGGGCGAGCGACACGTCGGCGTTGCCCGCTGCTTTTTGCATCGCCTCAGCCAGCGTGATCGCGGCGGTTTGCGCAGTCGCGGCGCCGGTGAAAGTCAACCAGCAGGCGAGCGCGGCAACGTGTGTCAGCCGGCGCGCGCCGGTCCTTGTTCTTGAATGCATGGGACGTTTATCCCATGCAGGCACTGAGCGGAATCTGACAGGGGGGTGCGTAGTGCCGCGTATGCGCAGCGTCAGCTTGCCTTCAGTAATGATTCCCCTGAAATGACGGCGTCCGTGGTGAGCTTCACGTGCCAGGGTAGCTGGCCGGCTTCACCCAGATCCCAATACAAGCCCCCCATGATC
This sequence comes from Ramlibacter sp., assembly GCA_014376765.1. Classification (GTDB taxonomy): domain Bacteria; phylum Pseudomonadota; class Gammaproteobacteria; order Burkholderiales; family Burkholderiaceae_C; genus JACMQX01. The sequence continues at coordinate 7,693 of JACMQX010000016.1, forward strand.
TGCAGCCCCTCGCGCGCCACGTTGGCCAGCAGGTGCTCGTTGGGGGCGTGTTGCGCGCAGGCCGGGTAGGAGTGGGGCACCCACAGGGTGGGCATCCCCAACAGGTCGGCAAACACGTCGTTGGGCAAGGACCCGGCCAGGTTGGGCAGCACGGCCACCGGCACCGGCGTGCTGCGCGCCAGCGATGCCCTGGCCCAGGTGACCCAGGGGTGGTGCACGTCCAGCCGCGTGGCCGCGCAACCGAATGACACTTCCACCTCCACCATGCCAAAGCCCGCTGCGTCAAGGTGCGCGCGCACGAGCTTGGCCAGCGATTCCCAGGGCGTGCCCACCACGAAGCGCAGTTGGCAGTAGGCCACGGCGGTGGGCGGAATCGCGTTGACCGGGCGCTGCGGCGAGCCGGACTCCATGGCCAATACCTCCAGCGTGTTCCAGCCGACCAGCTTTTCAATCGCACTCAGGCCCGGTTCGCCCCAGGCTTCGTCGATCGCAGGGTCGTCAGGCGACCCGCCTGCCTCGATGCCCCGCAGCGCCTCGCGCACTTCCGGCGGGAGCGCGGCAGGCCGCAAGCTGGCGATCAACATCCGGCCATGCGCATCGACCAGCGTCGCCAGCGCGTGCGACAACACCACCGCCGGGTTGGCCAGCACGCCGCCCCAGTTGCCGGAGTGGAAGGCGCGTTCACGGCTGCGTACCCGCAGGCTGAAGTTGACAGCGCCGCGCGACCCAAGAAACAAGGTGGGCCGCGATGCAGCAACGCGCGGGCCGTCGCAGGCGATCAGCAGGTCGGCGCGCAGTGCCCCGCGGTGCGCTTCGCAAAACGCATGCAGGCCGGGGGAGCCGGCTTCTTCGCCTGTCTCCATCAGCACCGTCATGTTGTAGCCGAGCTTGCCGCCGCGAGCTGTGAGCGTGTGTTCCAGTGCCGCCAGGCTGATGGTGTGTTGGCCCTTGTTATCGGCGGTGCCCCGGCCATAAAGCTTGTTGCCTTCAGCCTTGAGCGTCCACGGCAGCAGGCCCTCGCGCCATCGGCCCTCCTGGCCGTTGACCACGTCGCCGTGACCGTAGGTCAGCAAGGTCGGGAGGGCAGGGTCCTCAATGCGGCGCGCGATCAGCAGCGGGCCGCCGCGCGGGTCGGGGTTGGGGTGGGTCTCGCAGGCAAAGCCCATGCGCTGCAGGTTGGGCGTGATCTCGCCCTGCAGGTAGGCGGCGAGGGCGGGGCCGGGCGCGCCCGTGTCGCTTTCGGTGCGGCACGCAACGCGCCGGGCGAGGTCGGCTGCAAACTGGCCTGAATCGAAGTAGGTGCCAAGGGTGTTCAGCAACGTTGCGCGCTGCGCCGTCGGGGTGTCATGCATCACAAATTACTCAGGGTAATGGATGGCGGAAGATGCCATGCCCTGGGGGCAGAATAGCGGCATTCGTACCAACGCTCCATTGACCATGACTTCCAGTCGCCACCCTTCACACCCCACCGGCCCTTCGATCATTTCAAACCCGCTGCGCTCGCTGCGGCGGCTGCTGTCGGCGGCGGTATGCATAACAGTCGCAGCTTGCGCTGCGGCGCCGGGGCTGATGGCGCAAGCGCCGTCTGCATCGGCCAAGCCCAGGCTCGTCGTCTTCCTCGTGGTGGACGGCCTGCCGCAGCGGCAAGTCACTGCTTACCGCGACCAGCTTGCCCCCGATGGCCTGGCGCGCTTCCTGGACCGTGGCGCCTGGTTTGCCAATGCGCACTACGGCCACTCGTTCACCGTGACGGGCGCAGGCCACGCCACCATGCTCACAGGCGCTTATCCGCACCGCACCGGCATCATCGGCAACGACTGGCGTGACCCGCAAACGGGTGAGCCCGAGTACTGCGCCGGCGACGCCAGTGCCACCTACATCGGCCATAAAACCGGCAGGCTGGACGGTACCAGCCCGAAGAATCTGAAGGTCGAGACGGTGGGCGACGTGCTGCGCGGCATTGATGCCCGCTCCAAGGTGATTGCCATCTCTGGCAAAGACCGCGGCGCCATCCTGCCCGGCGGCAAGACGGGCACGGCCTACATGTATATGGAAGACGGCGAGTTTGCCTCCACCACCTTCTACATGAAAGAGCATCCGGCCTGGGTCAACGCGTACAACGGCCGCCGCCTGGCCGACAGTTACTTCAAGAAGATGTGGACGCCGGTGCTCCCCGCTGCAGCCTATGCCGGCGACCTGCCGGACGACCAGCCCTGGTACGGCCCGGCAGGCGGCAAGCTGCCCATGATGATGGGCGGCGCAAATGACGACGCGCCCAAGGCGGGCTACTACCGCTCGCTGCTCAAGGGCCCGTTTGCCGACGTGATGTCGCTCGAATTTGCGCGCGCCGCGATTGCCGGCGAGGCGCTTGGTCAGGACGATATACCCGACATTCTGGCCGTGAGCCTGTCGGGCCACGATTATGTGAACCATGCCTACAGCGCGGAGTCCCGCATGTCGCACGACCACCTGCTGCAACTGGACCGCATGCTGCAGGACTTTTTCCAGGACCTGGACCGCACGGTGGGCAAGGACAACTACATTGCCATGCTCACGGCTGACCATGGGTTCACGCCGGCACCTGAGTATTCAGCGTCGCGCGGCCTGGACGCAGGGCGGTTTGACTCGGCTGCTGCGCTGGTGCGTGTGAATGCAGCGCTTGAAAAAACCTTTGAACAGCCTCGCCTGGTACGCGGCTATTCGGGCTCCGGCTTGCTGCTGGACCGCAAGCGGGTGGCCGACGCCAGGCTCGACATGGCCGTCGTGACCGAGGCCGCGCGCGCTGCGCTGCTGACCGAGCCCGCCATTGGCGCGGCGTACACGCGCGCCGAGTTCATGAGTGGTAGCCGGGCTGGTGCGCCGTTTTTTGGGCAGATGGAAAAGTCCTGGCACAAAGACGTGTCGGGCGAGGTGCAGTTTGTCTTCAAGCCCAACTGGATCGCCGGTTCAGCGCCCGCCACCCATGGCTCACCTTATGAGGCCGATACGCAGGTGCCGATCCTGATGTACGGCCCGCGCTGGATCAAGCCAGGGCGTTTTGACGCGCGGGTTGAAGTGGTCGACATCGCGCCCACGCTGGCCGCCATGCTGGGTGTTCCAGCGCCGTCTGCCAGCGAAGGCAGGGTTTTGCCGTCAGGCAGGTAGGGCGTTGCGTCTTTACTTCCTGTTGACTTTTTCGTCACCTAAGCTGCGCAAGACGGGGCCCAGGATTGGCGCAGTGAGGGCAGGGCGAGGGTCATGACCCTGCGCCAGCAAGCCATGGGCCCGATGAATCAAAATTTGACGTTACGTCAGTGTGCCCTTCGCCTATGGGGTTGCGGCACACCAGGCATAACCCTCGCGGTGCCCCACGTGCGGGCTCGAACTAACAAGAAAGAAATTCATGGACCCGCAAGCCTCCAAGCCACCCAAGCTGCAAGACGATGATTTTGTAAATGGCCCAGGCGCCCGCGTCCAGCTGCCCGAGCGCCGCAGCATGGGCCGGCGGGGTGTGATCATCGGCACGCTCATCGCGTTGTTGCTGTCGGTTGGGCTGGGTTGGCTGGCATGGGATTTGACGCATCGTGAACCGGTTGTGGCGGGGCCAGGCGGCGCGGGCGGCCCCGGCGGCCCTGGCGGCGGCGGGGGCCGCGGCGCCTTGACCGTCGGCGTAGCCACGGCTGAGAAATCAGACATCCCCATCGTGCTTGAAGCGCTGGGCACTGTCACCCCGCAGGCCACTGTGCGGGTGCGCGCCCAAGTGTCGGGCACCTTGCAGCAGCTGATGTTCAAGGAAGGGCAGATGGTCAAAAAAGGCGATCTGCTTGCCATGATCGATGCGCGCCAGTTCGAGATGGCGTTGCAGCAGGCCCTGGGCCAGCGCCAGCGCGATGAGGCTTCGGCCGAGGCGGCAGTAGTCACCCTGCAGCGCTACCAGACGCTGCTGCAGCAGGACTCCATTGCCCGCCAGGAAGTGGACACGCAGGCCGCCCTCGCCAAGCAGCTGCTGGCGGCAGTCACTATTTCCAAAGCCAATGAAGGCGTGGCCCGGCTCAACCTGGGCTACACGCGCATTACCGCACCCGTGTCAGGCCGCGTTGGCCTGCGCACGGTGGACGTGGGCAATATCGTGAGCACGGGCGATGCGAATGGTGTGGCCATCATCACCCAGCTCTCGCCGATTGACGTGCAGTTTGCAGTGCCGCAGGACATGGCGTCCTCCCTTCAGCAAAGCGGCGGGGCGTCGATGAAGGTGGACGCGCTGGACCGTACACGTCTGCAGGTCATTGAAAGCGGCGAGTTTGCGTCGCTGGACAACACCATCGACACCACCACCGGAACCGTCAAGGCCAAGGCCCGGTTTGCCAACAGCAAGCTCGCGCTGTTCCCCAGCCAGTTTGTGAATGTGCGGCTGCAGCTGCGCACGATTGAAGGCGCGGTGGTAGTGCCGGTGGCGGCAGTGCGCACGGGTGCCAATGGCGACTATGTGTTTGTGCTCAAGCCGGACCGCACCGTCACCATCCGGCTGGTCAAGCGCGGGCAGGCAACTGTGGACAACGTGCAGGTCATTGCCGGCCTGCAGGTGGGCGAGCGCGTGATCACGGAAGGTGCGGACCGGTTGAAGGAGGGCTCACGCGTGACCTTGCCGGGCGATGCGCCGGGCGCGGGCGGCCGCCAGGGCGGGCGCAGGCGTGATGGCGCGTCAAGTGCGGCGGGTGCTGCATCGGGCGCTGCACCAGGAGGCATGGCCATGCCGGCCAGCGGCTCAGCTGCACCACAGTTGCAACAACCCGGCCTGCCGCCACCGCAAGCGGCCCCCGGCGACGCCCCCGCTGATGCGCAGGGCAGGCCCGGCGGCAGGCGCCAGCGTGCCTCCGGCGCGGCAGCCTCTGCAGGTGCTGACACGCCACCAGCAGAGGCAGGCGCCAAGCCGGCTGCAGCCGCACCCAAGCCCACGGCAGAGCAGCGCCAGCGCATGCTCGACGCATTGAAGGACGACCCCGAGCAACTGGCGCGCCGCAAGAAATTCCTGGCCGCGCTGGATGCCAACGAGCCCGAGGCGCTGGAACGCTGGCAACGCATGGCCGAACGCCGCGCTGCAGGTGGTGGCGGTGGTGGGGGTGGTGGTGGCGAAGGCGGCGGCCGCAGGGGCGGTCAGGGCCCGGCCCAGTGATCGGCGCCGTGTATCGCGCGGGCTTGCTCAGCGAATCACTGCATAGCGCCCCCCTGCGTAACGCCGCCCTGCATAGCGCCCCCCTGTATTGCGGCACCCCTCACCCGGCACCTCGCTCATGAGTCCTTCACGCCCCTTTATCCAGCGGCCTGTTGCCACCTCGCTGCTGATGCTGGCGATTGTGCTGGCCGGCCTGGTCGGCCTGCGCATGCTGCCCCTGTCGGCGCTGCCGCAGGTGGACTACCCCACCATTCAGGTGCAGACGCTTTACCCCGGCGGCAGCCCCGAAGTGATGGCGCAGACCGTCAGCGCGCCGCTGGAGCGCCAGTTCGGCCAGATGCCCGGCCTGGCGCGCATGGCATCGACCAGTGCGGCCGGTGTCTCCATCGTAACGCTGCAGTTTGGCCTCGGCCTGGCGCTGGATGTGGCCGAGCAGCAGGTGCAGGCGGCCATCAACGCCGGCGCATCGCTGCTGCCGGCTGACCTGCCCGCGCCACCCACCTACGCCAAGGTCAACCCGGCCGACGCGCCGGTGCTGACGCTGGCCATCACCTCTGACACGATGCCGCTGACTGAAGTGCAGAACATCGTCAACACGCGCCTGGCGCTCAAGATCAGCCAGGTCACCGGTGTGGGCCTGGTGTCGCTCGCGGGCGGGCAGCGGCCTGCGGTGCGCATCCAGGCTGACACGCGGGCTCTGGCGTCTTACGGCCTCACGCTGGACAACGTGCGCACAGCCATTGCCGCCGCCAACGCCAACAGCGCCAAAGGCAGCATTGACGGGCCCACGCGGGCCTACACCATCAACTCGAACGACCAGTTGCTGGTGGCGGCCGACTACAGCAACCTCATCCTCACCTTCCGCAACGGTGCGCCGGTGCGCCTGCGCGATGTGTCCCAGGTGGTGCAGAGTGCCGAGAACGTCAAGCTGGGCGCCTGGTCGGTGGTGAGCGGGCAGCTGAAGCCGGCCATCATCCTCAATGTGCAGCGGCAACCCGGCGCGAATGTGATCGCCACGGTGGACGCCATCAAACAGCGCCTGCCCGAGCTCACTGCCAGCCTGCCCGCTGCGTTGAAGGTCGACGTGCTTAGCGACCGGACCACCGGCATCCGCGCATCGGTGATGCATGTGGAAATTGAATTGCTGCTGGCCGTGGTGCTGGTGGTGCTGGTGATCTTCGGCTTTTTGCACAGCCTGCGTGCCACGGTGATCGCCAGCCTGGCCGTGCCCATCTCGCTCATTGGCGCGTGCGGCGCCATGTACCTGCTGGGCTACAGCCTGAACAACCTCTCACTCATGGCGCTGACGATTGCCACCGGCTTTGTGGTGGACGACGCCATCGTGATGATCGAGAACATTGCTCGCCACATGGAAGACGGCGAGCCGCCGATGCAGGCTGCGCTGAAGGGTGCGACCGAGATCGGCTTCACGATTATTTCCTTGACGGTGTCGCTGATTGCGGTGCTGATCCCGCTGCTCTTCATGGGTGATGTGGTGGGCCGCCTGTTCCGCGAGTTTGCAGTGACGCTGGCGATCACCATCCTGATTTCCGCTGTGGTCTCTCTCACGCTCGTGCCGATGATGGCCGGCCGCTGGCTCAAGGCCGGGACGCCCCATGCTGCGCAGCGCGGCATGGGCGGCCGGGTGCAGCGGTTTCTGGACAGGGTGATAGCGCGCTACGGCAGTGCGCTGGACTGGGTGCTGGCGCGCCAGGGCCTCACGCTGCTGGTGGCGCTGGGTACGCTGGTGTTGACTGTTCTGCTCTACATCTTCATACCCAAGGGCCTCTTTCCCACGCAGGACACGGGGCAGCTGCAGGCGCGGGTGGAGGTCGCTCAGTCCACCTCGTACAACAGCATGGCGCTGACGCAGCAGGAGGTCGCGCGCAAGCTGATGGAAGACCCGGATGTGGCCACCCTGTCGAGCTTTGTCGGTGTGGACGCGGCCAACAACACAATGCTGCATACCGGGCGCATGCTGATCAACCTCAAGTCGCCGCACGACAAGCAGGAGGCGGTGATGAACCGCCTGCGCCAGCGCGCCGAGTCTGTGGCCGGCGTCACCCTGTACTTGCAGCCGGTGCAGGACCTGACGATCGACTCCGAATCGGGCCCGACTCAGTTCCGCTTTTCGCTGGAGTCTTCAGACAATAGCGCGGTGGTGGAGTGGGCCGGCAAACTCACGCAGAGGCTGCGCGAGCTCAAGCAACTGCGCAATGTGGTGTCTGATGCCGATGCCACCGGCGCCGCGATCTTTGTGGACATTGACCGGGACACGGCGGCGCGCCTGAACATCAGCGCCTCCAGCATTGACGATGCGCTTTACAGCGCATTTGGCCAGCGCATTGTGTCCACCATCTTCACCGAGACGAATCAGTACCGCGTGATCCTGGAGGCCATGCCTGATCCGAACGCCACACCAGCCTCGCTCGGCATGGTGCAGCTGCGGACCTCGGGCGGCCAGCCCACGCCTTTGTCGGCTGTTGCAAAAATCACCGAGCGGCGCGCGCCGCTGCAGATCACCCACGTGGCCCAGTACCCGGCCACGACAGTGGGCTTTGACACTGCCCCAGGCCAGTCGCTGGGCGGCGCGGTGGACGCTATTCGCGCTGCAGCCAAAGAGATCAAACTGCCGGCAGGCGTGACCATGACCTTCCTGGGCGCATCGGGGGCGTATGAGTCGTCGCTGTCCAACCAGCTTTGGCTGATCCTGGCCGCGGTGGTCTGCGTGTACATCGTGCTGGGTGTGCTGTATGAAAGCTACATCCACCCGCTGACGATTTTGTCGACGCTGCCTTCTGCAGGTGTGGGGGCGCTGCTGATGCTGCTGATCACCGGCAACGACCTGGGCGTGATCGGGATCATCGGCATCATCCTGCTGATCGGCATCGTGAAGAAAAACGCCATCATGATGATCGACTTTGCGATTGAGGCGGAGCGTGAGCATGGCAAGGCGCCGTATGAGGCGATTCGCCAGGCTGCGTTGATGCGCTTTCGGCCTATCCTGATGACGACGCTGGCGGCCCTGTTTGCTGCAGTGCCGCTGATGCTGGGGTTTGGTGAAGGGGCCGAGCTGCGCAGGCCGCTGGGTCTGGCTATTTTTGGCGGCTTGATTGTGAGCCAGCTGCTCACGCTGTTCACGACGCCGGTGATCTACCTGGGTTTTGATTCGCTGGCGCGGCGGTGGCGCAAATGAACCTCTCAGCCCCCTTCGTCCGCCGGCCGGTTGCCACTGTGCTGCTAACCATCGGCATTGCGCTGGCGGGCATTGGCGCGTACTTCATCTTGCCGGTAGCGTCTTTGCCGCAAGTGGATTTCCCGGTGATCTCGGTGAGCGCCAGCCTGCCGGGGGCAAGCCCGGACACCATGGCGAGCAGTGTGGCGACGCCGCTGGAAAGACGCCTGGGCGTGATCGCGGGCGTCAATGAAATGACGTCCAACAGCTCCAACGGCTCGGCTCGCGTCACCCTGCAATTCGACCTGAACCGCAACATCGACGCTGCCGCACGCGAAGTGCAGGCCGCCATCAATGCATCGCGGGCTGACTTGCCGTCCACGCTGCGCAGCAACCCGACCTACCGCAAAGCCAACCCGTCGGCTGCGCCGGTGATCATCGTGGCGCTGACCTCGCCCACGCGCTCGCCAGGGCAGATTTACGACTCGGTGTCCAACGTCGTGCAGCAAAAACTGGCACAGGTCCCGGGCGTGGGGGATGTGGAAATTGGCGGCGGCTCGCTGCCTGCGGTGCGGGTGGACCTGCTGCCGTTTGCCCTCAACAACTACGGCATCAGCGCGGAAGACGTGCGCGCCGCCTTGCAGGCCAGCAGTGCCAACCGGCCCAAGGGCGACATGGACGCGTCGGGGCAGCGGCTGCAGATCTACACCAGCACCGGGCGCAGCAGCAACCCCGAGCTGGTCGCAGCAGGTGCCGGTACCAGGGGCCGTGTCTCTGCGGCCGACTACAAGGACCTCGTCGTCGCCTGGCGCAACAACTCGGCCGTGCGGCTGGTGGATGTGGCCGAGGTGACGGACGGGGTGGAGAACGTCAACACACTGGGCCTGTTCAACGGCGACCCCGCCGTCATCGTGCTGGTCACGCTTCAGCCCGGTGCCAATGTGATTGCAACGGTGGACGGCGTGCGCGCGCTTTTGCCAGAGCTGCAGTCGCAGTTGCCCGGTGACATCAAGCTTGCGGTCGCATCCGACCGCACCAGTTCCATCCGCTCCGCGCTGCATGAGGTGGAAACCACGCTGTTGATTTCCATCGTGCTGGTGGTGCTGGTCGTCAGCGCGTTTCTGCGCAGTGTGCGGGCCACCATCATCCCTGCGGTGGCGACCGTTGTGTCGCTGCTGGGCACGTTCTGCGTGATGTATCTGCTGGGCTTTTCGCTCAACAACCTGAGCCTGATGGCGCTCACGGTGGCCACCGGCTTTGTGGTGGACGACGCGATCGTCGTGCTGGAAAACACCAGCCGCCATATCGAAGCCGGCATGGACCGGTTTGAAGCTGCGTTGCTCGGCGCCAGGGAAGTGGGCTTTACCGTGCTGTCGATCAGCCTGTCGCTGGTCGCAGTGTTCATCCCGCTGCTGTTCATGGGCGGGCAGGTGGGGCGGCTGTTCCGCGAATTTGCGGTGACGCTGTCGGCCGCCGTGATGATCTCGCTGGTCATTTCATTGACCACCACGCCGATGCTGTGCGCCTGGCTGCTCAAGCCCGCGCAGCCCGGCAAGAAGGAAGGCCCGGTCGCGCGTTTGTTCGAAAGGGGCTTTGCCTGGGTGCACCGCGCCTATGAGCTCAGCCTGGACTGGGCGCTGCAGATGCGCTGGCTGGTGCTGTTCATCCTGGTGGCGGTGGTGGGGCTCAATGCCTGGCTGCTGGTGCAGATTCCCAAAGGATTTTTCCCCACGCAGGACACCGGCCAGATCTCGGGTGGCGTGCGTGCTGACCAGAGCATTTCATTCACCGCCATGCAGGAAAAGTTGAAGGCACTGGTGGACATCATCCGTGCTGACCCGGCGGTGGACACGGTGGTGGGCTTTACCGGCGGTGGCCGCGCCGGCGGCGGCTTCATGTTCATCAACCTGAAGCCCGCGTCGCAGCGTACCGACAAAGGCCAGGCGGTGATTGCGCGGCTGCGGCCGCAGCTGGCGAAAGTCACCGGCATCAGCCTGTTCCTGAACCCGGTGCAGGACTTGCGCATGGGCGGGCGGCCCAGCAATTCGACCTACCAGTACACCCTGAAAAGCGACAACGTGGCTGACCTGAAGCGCTGGGCCACGCAACTGGCCGACGCGATGAAGAACCAGGAGGCGCTGGTGGACGTTGACACCGACCAGCAGGACAACGGTGTGGAAACCTATGTGGAGGTCAACAAGGACACTGCCGCGCGCCTTGGCATCAGCGCGCGTGATGTGGACAACGCCTTGTACAACGGCTTTGGCCAGCGCCAGGTGGCCACCATCTACGGAGAGCTCAACCAGTACCGCGTGATCATGGGCGTGGCGCCGCGCTACATCCGCAGCCCGGAGTCGCTGAAAGACATTTACGTGCCGGCCAATGCGGCGGCGTCTTTATCAAGTGCAGCGCAGCAGTCCGCCGCCGGTGGCACCAGCACCAGTGCGCCGGTGAACCCGGGGCTGAAAGACCAGTCCACCGGCAGCGCTCTGAGCAACTCGGCCCGCACCATGGTGCCGCTGTCGGCGATTGCGCGCTTTTCCGAGCGGCCCGTGGCGGGCTCGGTCTCACACCAGGATGCGGAGCTGGCCACCACCATTTCGTACAACCTGGCTGACGGCAAGAACTTGCAGGACGGGCAGGCGGCGGTGCGCGCGGCTGAGGCGTCCATCAGCATGCCGATCAATGTTCGCGGCACCTTCCAGGGCACGGCACGCGCTGCGCAGGATTCGCAGCAGGAGCAGCCGATGCTGATTCTTGCGGCTATTGTGGTGATCTACATCGTGCTGGGCATCTTGTACGAGAGCCTGGTGCACCCGGTGACGGTGCTCTCCACGCTGCCGTCGGCAGGCGTGGGCGCGGTGCTGGCGCTGCTGATCTTCAGGCTGGACTTTTCCATCATGGCGTTGATTGGCGTGTTCCTGCTGATTGGCATCGTCAAGAAAAACGCGATTTTGATCATCGACTTTGCGCTGGACGCCGAGCGCTCCCGCGGCCTTTCGCCTTATGAGGCGGTGCGTGAGGCGTGCCTGCTGCGCTTCCGGCCGATCCTGATGACGACGCTGGCCGCCATCCTCGGCGCGCTGCCGCTGGCTGTGGGCTTTGGCGAAGGCGCAGAGCTGCGCCGGCCGCTGGGCATTGCCATCATCGGCGGGCTGATTGCCAGCCAGGTGCTGACGCTGCTCACCACGCCCGTGGTGTATCTGCTGATGGACAAGCTGCGCCGCCGCAGCCCGCTGGACCGGCAACTGGGCCGCCACGCCGAGGGTGATGCGGGCAGCCCGTCGTTACGCGGCCCGGCAGGCGCCCACGACGCACAGCCGCAAACAACCTGAGCCCTGCTTATGCGCACCTACATTCACACTCCTTTGAAGTTCACGGCCTTGGTGCTGGCCCTGGCGCTGGCAGGCTGCGCCGTCGGCCCCAACTACGACAAGGCGCCCAGCGTCGACACACCCGTCGCCTTCAAGCAAGGGCAGGGTGAGTGGGTGCGCGCCGCGCCCGCCGACACGCTGGAGCGAGGCCCCTGGTGGCAGCTGTACAACGACCCGGTGCTCAACGACCTGGCCTCTCGCGTGGAGGTGTCTAACCAGACTGTGGCTGCGGCTGTGGCTGCTTATGCGCAGGCCCGCGCACTGGTGGCGCAACAGCGCTCATCTTTGCTGCCGCAGGTCACGCTGGACGGCGGCGCCAACCGCAGCGGCGGGCGTGGCGGTGCGCCCGAGCGCAATAATTTTTCCCTGAGCCTGGGTGCCAGCTGGGAGCCCGATATCTTCGGCACGCTCAGCCGCGGCGTGACGGGTGCAAGAGCTGGCGAGCAGGCGAGCGCCGCCGACCTTTCCGCCGCCCGGTTGGCCATGCAAGGCGAGCTGGCTGTGAATTACTTCAACCTGCGCGAGCAGGACGCCGAGCGTGCGCTGCTGATGCAGACGCTCACCGGCTACGAGCGCACGCTGCAGATCACCAGAAACCGCTACACAGCCGGCATTGCAGCCAAGACCGATGTGCTGCAGGCTGAAACGCAGTTGGCCAATGCGCGTGCTGAATTGCTGGGGCTGGAGCGTTCGCGCGCGCAGCTGGAGCATGCGATTGCTGTGCTGGTGGGGCAGGCGCCTGCCAACTTCACGCTGGCGCCGCGGGCGTTGGCTGTGGCGGGGGTGACGGTGTCTGCGCCTCTTTTGGCGGCGACGACTGTGTATGTATCGCCGAGCGGCAATTCTCCAACCACAGTGAATCCATCGTCAGCCATGACGGCGGCCGCCACGCAGGTGGTGGTTCCGGATGTACCGCTTGAAATACCTTCCCTGCTGTTGCAGCGCCGGCCTGACATTGCTGCGGCCGAGCGCCGCGTCGCGCAGGCCAATGAGCAGATCGGTATTGCGCAATCGGCCTATTACCCAAGCCTGCGGCTGTCAGGTTCGGCGGGCCTGGGCGCCGCGCGGATTGGCGACCTGCTCAGTGCCTCCAGCCTGGTGTGGGCCTTTGGCCTTTCGGCGGCACAGTCCATCTTCAACGGTGGGCTGATCGGCGCGCAGGTGGACGGCGCGCGCGCCAACTTTGATCGGGCCGTGGCCAACTACCGTCAGACCGTGCTTCGGGCCTTTGAAGATGTGGAAAACCAGCTGGTTGCCTCTCGCGTGCTCGCCCAGCAACTGGCGCTGCGCCAGCAGGCCTCCCGCGCGGCTGACCAGGTGGAAGAGCAGGTGCTCAACCGCTACAAGGCCGGGCAGGTGAGTTACACCGAAGTGATCACCGCGCAGGTGACCGCGCAAAATTCCCGGCGCGCGCTGGTGCAGTTGCAGTCGGACAGGCAGGTGGCTTCTGTCGCGCTGATCCAGTCGCTGGGGGGTGGTTGGCGCGGGTTGTGACTGGTGTAACGCCAACATGGCCCGGACTCCGATCCGGGGGGATCCATGTGGCCGTGGGCATCACTTCGGCAGCGGCGTCTTGGGCTTGTAATCGCAGTACTTTGCCACCGCACACTCCCAGCATTTGGGGGTGCGCGCCACGCACACATAGCGGCCGTGCAGGATGAGCCAGTTGTGGGCGTGCAGCATGAATTCAGCCGGTATGCGTTTGAGCAGCTTCAGCTCAACGTCAAGCGGCGTCTTGCCAGGCGCCAGGCCCGTGCGGTTGCCGATGCGGAAGATGTGCGTGTCCACTGCCATCGTCGGCTCGCCAAACACCACGTTGAGCACCACGTTGGCTGTCTTGCGGCCCACGCCGGGCAGCGCTTCAAGCTCCTCGCGGGTGCGGGGCACTTCCCCGCCGTGTTGCTCCACCAGGATGCGGCATGTCTCCATCAGGTTTTTTGCCTTGCTGCGGAACAGGCCAATCGTCTTGAGGTAGCCCTCCAGCTCGGGCAGGCCCAGTTTGAGGATCTTCTGCGGCGTATTGGCCACCGGGTAGAGCACCCGCGTGGCCTTGTTGACGCTGAGGTCGGTGGCTTGCGCAGAGAGAAGCACCGCAGCAAGCAGCTCAAAAGGCGAGGTGTATGCCAGCTCGGTTTTGGGTTCTGGGTTGGCCGCTTGCAAGGTGGCGAAAAAGGGGGGTATGAAGTCGCGTTTCATTGCAGTCCATCCACAAAGCGGCCGGCCTGCATCACCATCCCGTCCCGGATAGTACGAAACACCTTCTCTGGAAAGCCAGGCGGGAGCATCGCGCCGACCCGATCCAGCGCAGCTGGCACCTGCAGCACCATGCCCACCATTTGGTCAAAGCCATCTGGCACGCCGCATTTCTCTGCCAGCCCAAGCCAATGGCGTGTTCTTATTTCATACAGGCTGTAATGCGTGTTCTTGTTACGGATCGCCATGGCCAGTTTGGCGCGGCGGTAAGCCAACTGATCGGGACTGTTTCCGATGATGGGCCAGACTGACAGTACGTCGTACAGGGGTGTCATCCGGTAGCCACCACCACGCTCCAGAAAGATCGAAAAGTTTTTGGCATGCCCATCGGTTGCTGCCATGAGCCAGAAAGCCAGCTGGGCCATGGCAAAGCGAAGGCTGTCAACTTGCGCCTGACTGCTCCCCGCAAGCAGGGCCAACCCGGTCTTGATGCCTGGTCCGCCATCGCTTTCATATTTAAGGTCGCCCGCCGTACCGGTAGCCTGGCAAAAATCCTCTTGCGGCAAGCGCGCAATCCAGTCGCCCCCTTCTGCCCAGCGCCTGTCGAAACGCTCGACGATCAGGGCCTTCTGGTTGCCGAAGTGTCCCATCTCCGTGGGTGCCACCTCAAAGCCCAGTTCGGACAGGATGGTCGCGCACACCCATTCGTTTTCAACCGAGGTCGACATGTCAGCGCGCATGTTGCCAACCAGACCCATCGGCAACTTGAAAATATGGGTGGTGGGCGTGGCGCCATGCGGGATGTGCCAGCGCTTGCCTATCTTGAGTAGTGCCGTTTTTTCCTGCGCGCCCGCAATTGATATGCGGAAGTCATCCAGTGACCCGTCGCCCGGGTTGTCACTGGTGACGTCGCGTAGCAAGGATGCGACCTGCGCTTCACTCAAGGCCGTGCTGTCAATATGGTTGTGTGCGGGGGGCTGTGCACCATGGGGCACCAGTTGCACCGCACCAACGCAGTCGCGCCCAATGGCTGCCAGCAGGTCGGCGGCACGGATTGATTGGGTGCCAAAGCGGCGCCGCAGCCTCTCGCGGATGTGTTTGCTGTC
>JACMQX010000126.1 GCA_014376765.1 Ramlibacter sp.
CAACGGCAGTTACAGCAAGTTGGGATGGAGCCTGAGCCGCCTGCAACGCATCAACAACGACGCGCAGGTCTGGTTCGTCCTGACCGGGCAGCAGGCCCACAAGAATCTCGATTCGTCAGAGAAGTTCAGCCTGGGCGGGCCCACCAGCGTTCGCGCCTACCCCACGGGCGAGGCCAGCGGCGACGAAGGCTACCGCGGCACGCTCGAGTTGCGCCAAAGCCTGGCGGCTAACGTGCAAGGCTCGGTGTTCTACGATTTTGGTTCGGTGAAGATTAACAAGACGCCGTTTGCCGCCACGCCGAACAGCAAGCATCTGGCCGGCGCGGGCTTTGGTGCAACGGCCGCGTGGGATAAATTGCAGGTCAAGGCCAGTCTGGCCTGGCGCACCAGCGGCGGTATTCCCGTGTCCATCCCGAAGTCTGCCGTCAAGTCGCCGACCTTGTGGCTGCAGGCGGGCGTGGAGTTCTAACGCAAGGGTTAGCCGATCTCGCGCACGGCCGCGAGGTCGCGCATGAACGCCTCGCAGCGGCCGAGTTGCTCCAGGCTCACATACTCATCCGGCTGATGCGCCTGAACAATGCTCCCCGGGCCGCACACCACCGTGGGGATGCCCGATTGCTTGAACAGCCCCGCCTCCGTTCCAAAGGCCACCTGCGTGACGCGGCGCTCGCCGGCCAGGCGCTGGGCAAGCCGGGTTACGGCGTCTGTCTCGGAGCCCAGGAAGCTGGGGACCTCGCAAATCGTCTCGAAACTGAAGCCCGCCTCAGGCGCCACCGCTTTCATCGCCGGCTCCAGCTCACGGGCCTGGGCCACGAAGCTGGCCTGCATGGCGGCGGCATCGGCTGTGGGCAGGTCCCTGAATTCATAGCGAAATTCTGCATCCCGCGGCACCACGTTGTCGGCTATGCCGCCGTGGAACTGGCCAACGCTGGCGGTGCTGAAGGGCACGTCAAAGCCCTCATAGCGCGGCTCTGATTTTTCAAATCCTTCGGCCATGTCACGCAGCTTGCCCACCAGGCGCGCCGCCATCTCGATGGCGTTGACGGACTGCGGCGTGAGCGAGGAATGCGCCTCCTTGCCGCGCACGCAGCACTTGTACCGGTACACGCCCTTGTGGGCAATGGCGGGCACCATGCTCGTGGGCTCGCCCACGATGCAGGCAACAGGCTTGATGCCGGCATCGCGCATGTCAGCCAGCAGTTCCTTCACGCCAAAGCAGCCCACCTCTTCGTCGTAGCTGAAGGCAAAGTGCACGGCAAACGGTGCATCGCTTTCAAGAAACGCATTCGCGTGGGACAGCGCGATACCGATGAAGCTCTTCATGTCGGCGCTGCCGCGTCCATACAGGCGGCCGTCTTTCACGAGGGCGCTAAGCGGGTCCATGGTCCAGGCCTGGCCGTCCCAGGGCACGGTGTCGGTGTGGCCTGAGAGGATCACCCCGGCAGGCTTGCCCTCACCCAGGGTGGCAAACAGGTTGGCCTTGGTTTTGTCGGCGTTGTAAGTCAGCCGGCTCTTGACGCCGAGCTTGTGCAATTCATCGCGGATGAAGTGGATCAGCGGCAGGTTTGAGTTGTGGCTGACGGTGTTCAGGCGCACCAGCGTCTGGGCGAGTTCAAGGGCGTGGGGGGACAGCATGCCCACACTTTAATGCGGAAAAGGAAATAGGCCCGCAGTGCGGGCCTATTTGACGCGGACCCTGCCTGAGGGCCTCATTGCTTCGTGCCCGCAAGCGCAGGCCTTCAGGCTGAAGTGCGGGATTTACCGGGCCAGGCGCGTGAAGGTGCGCACCTTGGACCGGCGTACCTCCAGCGTCATCTCACGGCCATCCGTTGAGAAAGTGTAGGTACCCGGCGACCCATAGATTTCGCCAGCGCCCGTCAGCGTGATCTCGCCACTGGCGGCGGTGTAAGTCCCGTAATAGGCGCTTGAGATGCACGACTTAGCGCAACCGGGGCGGTAGTACGCTTTGAGGAACGTGCCGTTTGCAAGGAAATAGTGGTCAATCGATTCTTCGGTACCGAACTCAGGGTCCAGATAAGTCGTGCGCCAGCCGCCCACGATTCCCATGGTGGTGTTTGGCAATTTGCTGAACACGCCGCGCGAATTGGTGCAGTTGCCGGTGACGAGCTGATCGCCAGTATTGCGGAAGCGGCCGCAGTCCAGAAGGCCCGATACACCCCAGCCAAGGTTGCTGTCGGTGGCGATGGTGGCGGTAAAGTTATAGCCTTGGGGAGTGAAGCCCGCCGCAGTCAGAGTGCCTGCCTCTATGCCTGTGGCGCCGATGGTATTGGTATCCATGACCTCGGAGGGGCCCGCCTCCACTTGAACATAGCGGCCAGTAGACTCGATGTTCAGCACGGAGGTGCGGGTCTGGCCCGTGACGTCAACGCTTTGGCTGACCCAGATGTTGCCCGCCACAAGCGGCAAAGCCTGAGCCAGGAAGTGCGCACTTGCCACATCATTGCTCTTGGGTGCGCCTGAAACGCCACCAGCCGTCATGGTGCCCTGCAAGCCAGCGTCGGCTGCAAAGGTGGCGGTTCCGCCGGCGAGGTTGACGCTGGACGTGACCGCTGCCGCAGCCCCTGCGGGAATGATGACGCCGTTGCCAGGGTTGCCATCGGAGTCCAGCGATTGCAGCAGCACCAGCAGATTCTGCAGCCGCACAGCGCTGCCGCCCGACAGCTCCATCGGCGAGATGATGCCGGTGGCGGTAGCCGTGCCCAGCGTGAGGCCACCCAGCGTGAATGTGACGGTATCGCCAGGGTTGAAGTCGTATGACCCATCAACCGCCGTGGTGCCGGTGACGCCGGAAGATGTGATGTAGCTGACACCACCCACAGCAGCATCAATCAGTGTGCCGCTGGCCGATCCGGTGACGACAGGCACGACCGGCACCACTGGCACCAACGGAATCTCAGGTGCCGCGGTCACCACGGGAGCAGTGGCAGCGGGCGCGTCGTCGCCGCCTCCGCACGCGGTCATGAGCACGGCAGCCACGCAAGCGGCGAACATGCCGGCCGTGTGCTTTGCACATCGGGCAGTGAAGTTTTTCATTGATTTCCTTGACGGTTAAAGAGGCAGAACACCCAAGGTCAAGATAGCGAAAGGCATAGGTAGTCGCATCAGACAAAAGTATGAAGCGCGGGGACTTGATCTGTGCAAAGACAGCCATGGCCGTCCGGCGCTACCATGGAAGTCCTTCCTTCCTCAACGGAACAGCAGTATGAAGATCATCGACTCCCTCGTCGGCCAAGCTGCCGGCATCACGGCGATCCGCCGCGACATTCACGCCCACCCCGAATTGTGTTTTGAAGAAGTCCGTACGGCCGACGTCGTCGCCCGGCAGCTCACAGAGTGGGGCATCCCGATTCATCGCGGGATGGGCACCACCGGTGTCATTGGCATTGTTGAAGGTACCGGCCCCAAGACCGGCCGCGCCATCGGCCTGCGCGCCGACATTGACGCGTTGCCCATGCAGGAGTTCAACACCTTCGAACA
>JACMQX010000127.1 GCA_014376765.1 Ramlibacter sp.
ACTGGATATCAGCGTGCAGTCCGACCGGGGGGGCTATGTCTACCTGGCGCAGGCCGGCTCCGACAACAAGTCGGTGTACCTGCTGTTCCCCAACGACCTGGACCAGGCCAACCGCATAGAGCCCGGCCAGCGCATGGCCCTACCCCGGCCCAACTGGCGCGTTCGCGCAGGCGGACCCGCAGGCACCGACAACCTGCTGATTCTGGTGACCGACGGCCCGCGCGATTTCAGCCAGATGGCGGCTAACAAGGCCGGGCCCTTCGTAGCGTCACTCAATGATGCAGGGGGCCGCGCAAAACTGGGCGCGTTGATGACGGCATCTCGCGCGGCCACAGCCGCTGAATGCAGTGGCAACGCCGCGCGCCGCAGCAACCCGGCTTGCTCGGACGCCTTCGGCGCGGCAATGGTCTCGGTTGACGAGGTGAACTAGGGGGCGGCTGCGATGCAATTTTTAAAAAAATGCAACCGGGCCCGTGCGGCCCAGCCCTGCGTGAATGAATTCACCGGCTTCAACTCAAGAGGCGCGTCGCACTGCACCTCGTTCACGCCTGCCCGGTACGAAGTACGGACTGTTGTGCCGTCAGTTGTGTGAGGTGGGGTGCGCCGTATTATTATTTATGAAATTTCATGTAAGTTGCAGCCTATGAATCCCCCGCACCGCCAAGCCCGGCCCCCCGCTTTTTCCGGCGGCGAGTTCCGCACCGCACTGGGCATGTTTGCCACCGGCGTGACCATTGTCACGACCCGCAACTCAGAGGGCGAACTGGTGGGGCTGACGGCCAACTCCTTCAACTCCGTGTCCATCGCGCCGCCGCTGGTGCTGTGGAGCCTGGCCCAGGCAGCTGGCTCCATGCCCGCCCTGAGCACCGGCTCGCACTACGCCATTAACATCCTCGCGGCGGACCAGCGCGAGCTGGCCGAGCGCTTTGCGCTCAAGGGCGCGGACCGCTGGGCTGGCGTTGCCTTTACTGAGGACGTGGCCGGTGCACCGCTGCTAGCCGGCGCTGCGGCAAGTTTTGTCTGCTTCAACCGCAGCCGCTACCAAGAAGGCGACCACGTCATTTTTGTGGGTGAGGTGGAGCGCTGCACCCACCGCAAGGGCGCGTCGCCGTTGCTGTTTCACGGTAGCCGCTTCTACACCGAACACCCGCTGTAACGGGTCCACGCCGCAGCGCAGGCCCGCCATGGCTCAGCCCGTTTTTGTCAGGGACCATCTTGGCTATCTGCTCGGACAGGCCAATCAGGCGCTGTAAAAAGACTTTGACGTACACGTGCGCGCCGCCGGGCTGAGCCTGATTGAATGGCGCGTGCTGGCCACGCTGCATGCCAACGAGGCACTCACAGTGAGTGCCCTTGCGCAGGAGGTGCTGTCCAGGCAACCCACTGTCACCGAGCTGGTACAGGCGCATGTGCGAGCAGGGCTGGGTCCTGCTGCAGGCCGATGCGGGGGACCAGCGACGCACGCTGGTGGCGGCAACGGCCAAGGGGCGCCGACTGGTGAAGCCGTTGGTGAACAAGGCGCGCAGCCATGAGGCGCAACTCATGCAGACGCTGTCATCCAGTGAAAGCGCAACGCTGAAGAAACTGCTGGGCAAGCTGGCCGGGCTGGGGTGATTCGCGCTGCTGCTGCTGCGTCACGCGAGAGGCCTGGCGGCTCAGCCGTCGCGGCGCCCGAAGCGCACCGTCGTCACGCCGGGCCGTAGTTGCCGCACGGAGGGCATGACCAGCACGCAATCGTCGTAGGGCGTGAGCACCGGCTCACTTGCATCATGGGCAATCGGGGTACCCGCGCTGCGTATCACTTCGCCACCGCGGTAGGCGTCCACGAAGGCAAAGTCCATGGATCGTGCAACAACGCGGTGCGTCACGGTCACCGGCGCAGCGGCAGCCGCGTCGGGCATGAGCCAGCCCGGTGGCACATCCGCGCTGTCGATCGCGCCCGCGCCAACCAAAAACCGCATCAGCACATTGCGCGCCACAGCCACAGACGACGGGTCCCAGTGTTGCCCGGCCTCCACCAGAAGCGCGATGCGCGCGTTACCCGCCTCGCCGAATTCGCCGTAGTCACGCATGCGCTGGCCATCGGCGTGGCCCGCGTCCACGATGATCTCGCCGGCCATATTCAGGCTCTGCGCGAAAGCGATGTTGCGCGGCAGGAGGCCGGTCACCATCAACGGGACGCAGGGCTCGTGCATGGAATGCAGGTCCAGCAAATGGGTCGCACGGTCCACCAGGGGGCGCAGCGCGCGGGCACGCGCAAGCTCCGCTGTCTGGCCCGGGCCGTCCAGCACGGCGGCCGACCAGACGCGGTTGAAGTCCTCGTCGATATAGCGTGACGCATCGGGCTGCGCGGCGTCAAAGCGGCCGAAAGCGTCGATGTTGCAGAACGCTGCCGTGATGCGCCCCCGGCGCGGCAGCAGGCCGCTGCGCAGGAAGGCGTCCAGCGCAAGCGCGCCCGAGTATTCGTTGCCGTGCACAAGTGCAGTGAGCAGCACCTCCGGTCCTGGCTTGCTGGCAAAGCGTTCATGCACATAGGCCACGCCCGCTGTTGACTCAGCCCATCGTGAGAGCTGGGGTGGTTCCACCTGGACGGGGTGGGCGGCCAGGGGTGTGGGCAAGGATTTGTTAGTCGTGTTCATCGCTGGTATTTTGCGCTGGGAGCCAACGCCGCCAGTAGTATCAAAAGATGCCCACCAGAAAAACCCACCTCGACGGCCTGGCCGTTTCGCTGTTGCTGGCCTGCTGTCTGTTCTGGGGATTCCAGCAGGTGCTGGTCAAGGCGACGCTGCCGCACGTGCCACCCATCTTTCAGGCGGCAGTCCGCTTTGTGGGCGCGACCGCGGTGCTGTGGCTGTGGTGCGCCGCACGCGGCATCAAGCTGTTTGAGCGCGACGGTTCGCTGAGGCCGGGGCTGCTGGCCGGGGCGCTCTTTGCGGCCGAGTTCGCCTGCATCTACCTCGGGCTGCAGTTCACCACGGCCTCGCGGCTCACGGTATTTCTCTACACCTCGCCGTTCTGGGTGGCGGCGCTGCTGCCCTTATGGGTGCCGGCCGAGAAGCTGCGCCGCGCGCAGTGGCTGGGTCTTGCCTGCGCATTTGCTGCGGTGGTTTTTGCCCTGCGCGAGGGCTTTGACTCGGCCAACGGCTCGCGCATCTGGCTGGGGGACTTGCTGGCCCTGGCAGCAGGCATGTTCTGGGGGCTGACCACGATTGCCATCCGCTCGACTTCACTGGCGCGCGTGGGTGCAGAAAAGCTGCTGTTCTACCAGGTGGCTGTGAGCTGCGCGGCGCTGCCGCTGTTGTCCCTTGCGCTAGGCGAGACCTGGACCTGGCAATTCAGCAGTTTTGCGGTCGTGTCGCTTGCAGTGCAAACGCTGATTGGCGCCTTTGCCAGCTACCTGGCGTGGATGTGGATGCTGGGGCACTACCCGGCCACCAGGCTGTCGGTGTTTGTATTCCTTACACCGATCTTTGCGCTGATGTTTGGCGCGTTGTGGCTCAACGAGTCGGTGACGCCTAGCCTGGTGGCTGCGCTGGTGCTGGTGGCGGCGGGGATTGTGCTGGTGAATCGCAAAGGGCCGGCCTAAGCATTCCCCGCCGCCACAGCCAATCGCCGCACAGCGAATTCGGCATACCAATCCAGGCACCCAGGATTGGCCATTGCTTCTTTGTTGATGACCTTGTCCATCGGCTGGCCCAGCAGCATTTTCTTGATCGGCAGCTCCTGCTTTTTGCCGGACAAGGTGCGCGGGATCTCGGCGACCTGGAAGATGTCGTTGGGCACGAAGCGCGGTGACAACGCCGTCTTGATGGCCTGGTTCAGCTTGCCGCGCAGGGTGTCGTCCAGCACCACGCCACTGCGCAGCACGACGAAGAGCGGCATGTAGCTTTCGCGGCCCAGGTATTCAAGGTCCACCACCATGGAGTCCAGCACCTCGGGCAACGCCTCCACCGCACTGTAGAGCTCGCTGGTGCCCATGCGCAGGCCGTAGCGGTTGATGGTGGCGTCGCTGCGGCCGTAGATGATGCAGCCGCCTTCAGGCGTGACCTTGAGCCAGTCGCCGTGGCGCCAGACGCCGGGGTACATGTCGAAGTAGCTGGACAGGAAGCGTTTGTTGCCTTCGTCATTCCAGAAATAGAGCGGCATGGACGGGATGGGCCGGCTGCACACCAGCTCGCCGACCTCGCCGATAACGGCCTGGCCGTCTTCGTTCCAGGCCTCCACGGCGCAGCCCAGCAGGCGGCATTGCATCTCGCCGGGCACCAGCGGCAAGTCGCGGTTGCCGCCGATGAAGGCGCCTGCGAAGTCGGTGCCGCCAGACATGTTGCACCACCAGATGTCCGGCGTGCCGAGCTGGGCGAACTGCTGCGTGCCCCAGCGCTGCGCCTCTTCACTGAGGGGCGAGCCTGTGGTTCCCAGCACCCGCACCCGGCTCAGGTCGCCGCCCTGCGACAAGTCCAGCTCCGCCTTCATGCAATTGGCAAAGAAGGCCGCGCCCGCGCCGAAGAAGGTGACGCCCGTCTCAGCCGCAAAGCGGTACAGCGTGCCCCAGTCGGG
>JACMQX010000128.1 GCA_014376765.1 Ramlibacter sp.
AGCTTGTTGGCCGCCTGCTTGCCGATCACGCCCCAGACCCAGTTGCGCTCCTCGGTGCTGAGCTGGCCACCCCATTTGTCGTCCAGCTGGCTGGCGGCCTGCTCCACGTCGGTGGTGGCCAGCTTGATGAGGGCCAGCACCACAATTTCCTTGCGCACCTTGCGCACGGCAATGTACTTTTCGGAGAGGAACCTGGCCGGGCTGGCGATCACCTCCGCCACCAGCGGCAGGGCTTCAGGCGCAATCAGCTCCACCGCCTTGCTCACCGCGCGCGGGCGGTTGGCTTCCATGGCGGTGCGGGCGCGGCGCCAGGCGTCGTCAACCGTCATTTTCCTGCTGTCGATCAGGCGGCCGGCGGCGATGTTGCAGCCGTCGTCCGCCTCGCGCTGGGCGAGCCAGTTCCTGCGCACTTCCTCCACCAGGGCCGGCGGAGCCTGGCCCGTGGTGAGGCTTTCAACCAGCAGCGCGTAGCAGCGCACTTCCTTGTCGTCGTTCATGCGGTAGCGAGGGTATTCGGCGGCGAACGCAGCCCAGTCGCGCCGCTGGCCGAGTTGCAACAACCAGTCGTTGCGCAGCCGGTCTTCCTGGTAGCTGCCGGCGTAGCGCGCCATGAAGTCCTGCACTTCCTGGGCCGTGGCCGAGTCCAGCCGCAGCTTCAGCTCCCAGTAGGCGGCCCAGGGCTCCAGCGCATGCCCGCGGGCCTGTGGCAGCAGCAGCGCGAGTTTCCTGCGGTCGCCCTGTTTGTAGGCCTGGGCCATGTCGAGAATGAGGTCATCGCCTTTGGTGGTTGCTTGCGCAGCGGCCTGGAGCGGCCATGAAAGAAGCAGTGCGATAGATGTCAGAATGGCTCGAAGTAGCATGAGGGGGATTATGGACAAGTCAGACGAAAAGGCGGCCCTGCGAAAGGCCCTCATTGAACAACGGTTGAACATGCCGGACCGGCTGCAGCGCGCCGACGATCTGCAGCAGGTGATGCGCATCTGGCTGATCGGCCGGCCCGATGCCGTCATTGGCGCCTACTGGCCCATCAAGGGCGAGTTTGACCCGCTGCCCGCGCTGCACCGCTGGAAAGAAGACGGCGAGCTGATTGACGAGCCCCAGCCCCGCCGCATCGGTCTGCCCGTTGTCGACAAGGTGCACAAAACGCTGACTTTCTGGGCCTGGTACCCCGGCTGCCCGATGGAAGAAGACGCCTACGGCATCCCCAAGCCCAAAGATACCGAGGTGATCGTGCCAACGCTGCTCTTCGTGCCCTGTGTGGGGTACAGCGCGGGCGGCTACCGGCTGGGGTATGGCGGCGGGTTTTACGACCGCACGCTGGCGACCTTGCAACCCAAGCCCTTCACCGTGGGTTTAGGCTTCACCCAGGGGTACCTGGATGAGTTTGAGCCTGAGCCGCATGATGTCCCGCTGGATGCGATCCTGAATGACAACGGGGTGGTGTGGCCTGTGTAGGGCGCCGTACCGGCTGACCCCAAAGCTTTGCCTCTCGCTCCGGAAGTTTCGGTGGGCACAAACTCTGAGTGCTCAACGCAAGTGCCGGGCGCATCAATCCAGGTAATCTACCGTATCCGGATCCGGCACCTCGCCAATCGTCTCGCGCGTGGCCTTGGCTTGCGCCTTGAGCCATTGGCAAAACGCACTGATCTCCGGCCTCTGGCCGCTGCGGGGGCCAACAATCACCCAGTAAGCCATCGGCGATTCCATGCGCTGCTGCGGCAGCACCTCAATCAGGTCGCCGTTGGCCAGGCTTTCTGCCACCAGCGGCAGGCGGGCCAACACCACGCCCTGGCCCGTCAACGCCGCCTGCACCATCTGGTAGGCGTAGTTGAAGTACAGCCAGCGCTTGGGCACGAGCTTGGTGAGCCCCTGCGCTTCCAGCCAGCGGCGCCATGTGAGCCACTGCAGATGGGTCTGATGCGCGTCGCCGGCTTCAATCAAGGCAAACTGCGCCAGGTCCTCGGGCTTTTTGAGTTTGGTGGACTTGAGCAGCCAGGGGCTGACCACA
The DNA here is from genome assembly GCA_014376765.1 of Ramlibacter sp. Lineage (GTDB taxonomy): Bacteria > Pseudomonadota > Gammaproteobacteria > Burkholderiales > Burkholderiaceae_C > JACMQX01. The sequence continues at coordinate 2,009 of JACMQX010000128.1, forward strand.
GGTGTGAGCTGCTCGCCAAACATCCGGATCGCATGGGGCGGCATGGCCGACGCCGGGCCGTAGCGCAGGGCCAGGTCCACATCGGCGATGTTCAGGTCAACGGCCTGGTCGGAGGCGTCGATGCGGATGTCGATGTCTGGGTGCTCGCGCTGAAACGCCTCCAGCCGGGGGATCAGCCACATCGACGCGAACGACGCAAAGGTGGTGAGCGATACCGCCTTGCGCCCGGCGCTCTGGCGGATCTGCCGCACGGCCGCATCAATGCGCGGCAGCGCTTGGGCCACGCCCAGCAGCAGTTGCGCACCGGCACTGGTGAGCTCCACTGCGCGGGTGTGCCGCAGGAACAGGCTCACGCCTACTTCTTCTTCCAGCGACTGGATCTGGCGGCTCACGGCGGACTGCGTCAGCGCCAGTTCCTCCGCCGCTGCGCGGAAGTTGAGGTGGCGCGACACAGCCTCAAAAGCGCGCAGGTGGCCGGCCGAGATGGGGCGGCTGCGCAGGTGGGTTTGCGAGTGCTGCATGGCGGGACCTGGTAGAAGGGCCTAGGGCGATTGATGTGAATTTGGAATCAATAGCGTAGCCCGATTTCATTGGACTGTGAAGGGGCTCCCAACGATCATCCAACTCTGTTATCGCCTGATTGGAGAACCTCATGGCCCAACAAACGCTCAATTTTTCGCAACAATCCCTGTCCACCCCGGTGCTGCCCGGAACCTGGAAGCTGGGCGAGGGCCGGGCCATCAGCTTGCACCCGCGCGAGGCTGCGGTGCTGCGCATTGCGCATGGCCGGGTCTGGGTCACTTTCGATACGCAGCGGGTGGGCCATGGCAACGAGCTGGGCGATTATTTCCTCACTGCAGGGGAAGGGCTGACGGTGCAGGCTGGCCAGCGCGCCGTCATCGAGCCGTTCGGCGCGCGGCCGCAGGACACGGCTTATTTCAGCTGGGACGCGCTGCCCGCCGCAGTGCGCAGCCCGGTGCGGGCCGTCAGCCATTGGCAGCTGTCGGTGCTGCAGCCCCTGGCTGACTTGCGCAGTGCGCTGGCTCAGGCCGGAGGTGCCGTGGGCAGGCTGGTAGCGGGACTGGCGGGCTTGCTGCCCCAGCTGTTGAGGCTGCCGCAGCCGCTGGCAGAATGCCGGCATGGCCCGCCCCAAATCAGCATCTCATGAATTCAAGCGCGATGAGATTCTGGACATTGCGGCGCAGTGCTTTGCTGACAGGAGCTACCACGCCGCCAGCATGAATGACATTGCCGCTGCCAGCGGCACCTCCAAGGCCCGGCTCTACCACTACTACGAGAGCAAGGAAGCCATCCTGTTCGACCTGCTGGACCGCTACACCCAGCGCCTTCAGGCCCTGATCGTCCAGGCCGAGGCCACGGCGCAGCGGCGCAACCTGGACGACCGCGCGGCCCTGCACGAGCTGGTGCGCAGCTTCCTGCAGGAATACGAAACCTCCGCCACCCGCCACGCAGCCCTGCTGCACGACACCAAGTTCCTGGGCGAAGCGCAACGTGAGCTGATCCGCAACCGGCAGCGCGACGTGGTGTCAGCCGTGACGCGCTTCCTGTGCCGCGCCTACCCGCAGCGCCTGAACCCGAACAACCAGACGGCCGTCACCATGATGCTGTTTGGCATGATCAACTGGACTTTCACCTGGCTGCGGCCCGGCGGCGTCATGAGCTATGGGGCCTTTGCGGAAGAGGTCGTCGGAATGCTGGAAAAGGGACTGGCGGCATGAGCGAGCCCATGCGCCCCACGCAAGGCCCTCATAGCGTGATCATGGGCGTGTCCGGCTGCGGCAAGTCCGAGGTGGGGCGCAGCATGGCGGCGCTGCTGGGCCTGCCGCTGATCGAGGGCGATGACTTTCACCCCAAGCGCAACATCCACAAAATGCAGCAAGGCATCGCCCTCACGGACGACGACCGAGCCGACTGGCTGGTGTCCCTGGGCAAGGAGCTGGCGCGCCATCCGCGCGGCGCGGTGCTCACCTGCTCGGCGCTAAAGCTCGCCTACCGCGACACGTTGCGCGCGGCCGTGCCGCACCTGCGCTTTGTGCACCTGCACATCACCCAGGCCGAGTCGCTGCGACGGGTGGCGCAGCGCACTGACCACTTCTACCCGCCCAGCCTTGTGGCCAGCCAGTTTGAGGCCTTGCAGGACCCCGCGGCCGAGCCCGGCGTGCTGCAGCTGGACGCCACCGCGCCGGTGCAGGGGCTGGCTGAATCGGCCGCGCAATGGGTCCAATCCAGCGGTACCTGAGAATTCAACAATGCGTAATCGATTACGATTAGGTAAAATTGGTGCATTCACAGGAGACACTGCATGTCCAAAGCATTCGCCAGCCAGGCCGACCTGGCTGACAAGACCATCACCTTCGAGCAACTGAGCGCCCACTGCTGGGCCTACACCGCCGAGGGGGACCCGAATTCGGGCGTCATCATTGGCGACAAGTTCATCATGGTGAGCGACTGCACTGCCACGCCCGACATGGCGCGCGACCTGATCGCCCGCATCCGCACCGTATCCGACAAGCCGATCAAGTACGTGCTGCTGACCCACTACCACGCCGTGCGCGTGCTGGGCGCCAGCGCCTACGCTGCCGAGGGCGCCACCGAAATCATTGCCAGCCAGGGCACGCTGGACCTGATCATCGAGCGCGGCGCGCAGGACATGCAAAGCGAGATGGAGCGCTTTCCGCGCCTGTTTCGCGGCGCGGAGGGTGTGCCTGGCCTCACCTGGCCGACGCTGGTGATTGGCGGCGGCGATCCGGTCAAGGGCGAAATACCCGGCAAGCTGGTGCTGGACCTGGGCGGCGTCAAGGTGCAGGTCTGGCACCCGGGCCCCGGCCATACGCGTGGCGACACGATTGCCTGGGTTGAGGAAGAAAAGGTTTTGTTCTCCGGCGACCTGGTGGAGTACCTGGCCGGCGTGTACACCGGTGACGCGCACCTTGAAGAGTGGCCCGCCACGCTGGAAGTCTTGCGCGCCCTGAAGGCCGAGGCCATCGTGCCCGGCCGGGGTGAAGCCATGAAAGGCGCCGACGCCGTGAACAAGGCGCTGGACTACACCAGGAGCTGGGTCCAGACGCTCTACCAGTGCGGCAAGGAAGCAGCAGCGGCCAACATGGACCTTAAAGCCGCCATGACCCACACGCGCAAGGCGATGGACCCGGTCTTTGGTCAGGTGTTCATTTATGAGCACTGCCTGCCGTTTGATGTGAGCCGCGCCTATGACGAGGCCAAGGGCATCAAGAACCCGCGGATCTGGACGGCCGAGCGAGACAAGGAAATGTGGGCGGCGCTGCAGGCTTGAGGGGAGGCAGCGCGCCGGGCTTCAGTAGCCCAGGTCGAGCACCGGAATCAGGTCAAGAAATCGTTGCATGGCGGCCGGGCCTTCGCACTGTTCCAGCTGTGCCAGGGCGTCGTCTTCCTCGATCGGGACATATCCCATGCTGAAGCGGGTGAAGCGCCGCTCAGCGACGCTGGCATGGTGCACCACTTCCATGTTGGTATGCCGCGAATCCTCGCGGATCCGCTCGGTCAGCTCCAGCACCGCATCGGGTGGACCTTCCAGCAGCTCGGCAAAGCGCAGACCGTCAAACACCAGCATGCCAGTGATGTTGTTGGCCTGGTTGAACTGCCTGGCCCTGGAGAGGATCACCGGCACCGCCGTGACTGGCGTGGCAGGAGCCATGGTGCTGACGTAGATGATTTCGTAGAGTTTCAAGCGAGGTATCTCCGGGCCTCACTTTAAGTTTGTTGTAACTTCGTCGCAATGTAAAAAGACACAGCTAGGGTTAAGGGAAATAGCGACAATTTGGGCTACGCGCTGAACCCAAAAAATTGCCATGGCGAGTCCCCCAATCCCTATCCAGTCAGAGACCTGCCCCGCACACTGCCGCCAGTGCCGGTTGCGCAAGACTGACGCCTTTTCCCCAGTAACTGACGGTGAGCTTGAATTCATCTACCAGTTGCGCAAGGGCGTGATCCAGGTGGAGGCAGGGCGCGACATCATTTCCGAGCAAAAAAGCACCGACAAGATCTACACGCTGTATGCCGGCTGGGCCTTTCGCTACAAGACGCTCAGCGACGGCCGCAGGCAGATCATAAATTTTCTGCTGCCAGGTGACCTGGTTGGCCTGCAGGAAAAATTTGCCGATGGCGCCACCAGCGGTGTGCAGGCAGCAACCGATGCAGTGCTGTGCGCGTTTCCTCAGGACGGTTTGTGGGAGCTGTTTCGCAACCACCCGAGCCTGGGCTACGACGTCACCTGGCTTGCAGCCCGCGAAGAGAACATGCTGGACGAAAACCTGCTGACCACCGGCAGGCGCAATGCCACGGAGCGTGTGGCCATGCTGCTGCTGCACCTGTTTCGCCGGGCCAAGCGCGTGAGCCTCATACAGGACGGCGAGATCGACTTCCCCTTCAGCCAGCAACACATTGCCGATGCGCTGGGGCTCTCACTGGTGCACACCAACAAGACATTGAGGCGCCTGCACCGCATGGGGCTGCATGAGATTCGCGATGGGCGGCTGCGCCTGCTCAACCCGAAGGCGCTGCAGGAAATTGCCGACTATTACGACAAGCCGGCCCGGCAGGTTCCCTTGCTGTAGGGCTGCGGCTGACAGGCTGCGTCTGCTTGCGCCGACAGGCGCTGCACTGGCCCCCTCCTAAGCTGGTCGCATCGTGCCCGCGTGGCACCGTTTGCCATACAGGACCCCAGCATGATCCCCAGTACCAAAACCTTCAAACCCTTCCAGTCACCCCGCACCGGCGAATCCGACAGAGGCACAGCGGCCGAGCCCAAAAACGGCCCGCAGGCTCAAATAAGCCGTGATGGCTCAAGCGAGCCGCAAAAAAGCGTGAAGGACTATTTGCGTGAAGCTGAAGTTCAACGTGATGCCTGAGGGTGAAATCAGCGCGCTGCCAGCAGCGACTGGAAGTCGTCCTCGTAAGACTTGATCGTCTTGATGGCCTTGAGCCGCTGGGCCGGCGTTGTGCTGTTGTGCAGGTCGGCAACAACGCTGCAATTTTCCCGGGTGATGGTCTCCAGGTAGCTGCGGTAAGCGATATCGGGCGAGTTGGTGGAGCGCTCGAACAGCGCACGCATGCTGGTGCGCGCCTGCGCCGGCGTGGAGGATGGAGCGTTCAGCAAACGCAGCGTGCCCAGAGCGTCCTGCTCACGCCGCAGGGATTCCCGGTAGGCGATTTGCGGATCAAAACCCGATCGCGCAATCGAAGCGCGGATTACCGCGAGTTGCCGCTCATCCAGGTTGCCGTAGAGCATCTCGGCCCGCGACACGGCCTCTTTCACCCGCCTGGCCGCCCGCTTTTGTGGCGCGCCCTCCAGCCAGTCAGCGCGCCATTTGCGGTTGCGCTTGTCCAGCTTGTTTTCAAGGTGGCCGATCTGCTCGGGGCTGAGCGTTTGCGCAATGGCCACGTTGGTGGGCTCCAGCCGCTCCAGGGACGCGATGACCCTAGCCCGGCCTTCGCCAAACAAGCCGCACACCTGCGCTGCGTCTATGTCGCCGCCAGCCAGGCTTCGCGCTTTGCCCAGGATGGCCATGTACGCAGGCAGCTCGTTGGCCCGGTGCCAGGCGTGCAGTGCGTCAAGGTCAGCGCGAAGGCGCAGCGTCTGCGTCTCCTTGAAGTCAAAGTAGCCGTCCAGCCACCAGTACAACGCGTCGGGCGCCTGGTTGTAGGCAACCCGCATCATCCCGCAGCCATTCAAGGTGGCGGCCAACAGCACGAGGCCGATAATCCGGCAAAACCAGGAGAGATAGCGCATGGCGGAAGTTGATGTGGTGATCATGGCTGCGGGCAAAGGCACCCGCATGAAAAGCAAATTGCCCAAAGTGTTGCACAGGCTGGGGGGCCGCGCGCTGCTGGCGCATGTTGTCCACACGGCGCAGCAGGTGGGCGCCACGCGCACCATCATCGTCACCGGGCACGGCGCGCCGCTGGTTGAAGCCGCTGCTGCAGCGCCAGGCATTTCATTCGTGCGACAGGAACCGCAACTGGGAACCGGACATGCCGTGCAGCAGGCAGTGCCCCACTTGTCCGGCGAAGGCGTGACGCTGATCCTGAACGGCGATGTACCGCTGATCCAGGCCCGGACCGCGCGGGAGCTGGTCATGGCCTGTGGCGGCCAGCGGCTGGCGCTGCTGACGCTGTCGGTGGCGGATGCGTCGGGTTACGGCCGCATCCTGCGTGATGAGGCCGGCGCGGTGACCGGCATCGTCGAGCACAAGGATGCAACGCCTGCACAACGCGAGATCCGCGAGTTTTACACCGGCGTGATGGCAGCGCCCAGCGGCTTGCTCAAAGCCTGGCTGGCGCGGTTGACCAACAACAACAGCCAGGGCGAGTACTACCTCACCGATGTCGTGGCCATGGCCGTGGCTGACGGGGTGGCTGTGGTGGCCGCGCACCCGCAGTCGGAAGCGGAGGTCACGGGCGTCAACAGCCCTTTGCAACTGGCGGAACTGGAACGCGTGTTCCAGATGCGGCAGGCGCGCCAGCTGATGGTGCATGGGGTGCGGCTGGCCGACCCCGCGCGGCTGGATGTGCGCGGCGAGCTGCTCTGCGGCAGCGATGTGGAGATTGACGTCAACTGCATTTTTGAAGGCCGCGTGACGCTGGGCGATGGCGTGCGCATAGGCGCCAACTGCGCGATTGCCAATGCCGCGATCGCAGCGGGCGCGGTGATCCACCCGTTCACCCATATTGATGGCGAGGCGTTGGGCGTGCAGGTGGGTGAGGGCGCGTTGGTGGGGCCGTTTGCGCGGCTGCGTCCTGGTGCCCAGCTGGGTGCAGAGGTGCACATCGGCAACTTTGTCGAGGTGAAGAATTCAACGTTGGCCCGTGGTGCCAAGGCCAACCACCTGGCTTATCTGGGTGACGCCACGGTGGGTGAGCGGGTGAACTATGGCGCGGGCAGCATCACCGCCAACTACGACGGGGCCAACAAGCACAAGACGGTGATTGAGGACGATGTGCACATTGGCAGCAATACGGTGCTGGTCGCGCCAGTGACCATCGGCAAGGGGAGCACGGTAGGGGGAGGCTCCACCATCACCAAGGACACGGCGGCTGGGTCATTGGCCGTGGCTCGGGGCAAGCAGGTAACTATTGCGAACTGGCAGCGGCCGGTGAAGAAGCCGAAGGGGTGACTGGCCACATGCGGGCAGGCGCGCCACCGCTCGGGGAAGTTCACACCGACTTGAGCCGCGCCAGCAGCACAATCCCCGTCACCACCAGCAAAGCCCCCGCCAGCTGGATCAGCGTGAGCGACTGGCCCAGGATCAGCCAGCCCATCACCAGCACCGAAATCGGCTCGATGTTCAGGGCTGAGGCGTTGCGGGCCATGTCCAGCCGGGGCATCAACACAAACAGGCTGGAGAAGGCCGTTCCGTAGAGCAGCGTCAACATCACCAGCCCCGCCCAGCCTGTGGCGTCGGCCGGCCAGTGCAACGCGCCGGGCATGACGCCGGTCAGGCCGCCCAGCAGCGCAGCAACGCTGACAAAGGCCATGGTCGTCATGCTGCGCAAGGGGCCCTTGACGGTTTGCAGGCGGTGTTCGGTAACCCACAACGCCAGCGCAAAAGTGATGGCTGCGCCCACTGCAAAAAGCACACCACCGGCCAGCGCCGGGCCGGTCTTGGCAACAGCGCCCAACGCGGCCGGCGCGTCAAGCGCAAGCGACAGGCCGAACAGGATCAGCGCCATCACACCGGCAGCGCGCCGGCCCGGCGCCTTGCCGCCCAGCGCCCAGGACAGCAACGCATACAGAACAGGAAAAGTGTTGAAAGCCAGCAGCGCCAGCGCCACCGGGATGCGTGCCACCGCCGAATACAACAGCAGGCTCTGCACCGCAATCAGCATCCCCAGCACCGGCAGCCAGCGCATCGTTCCCGGCGGCGGCTGCAGGCTGGTGCGCTGCGCCATGACCACGCCTAACAGTGCGAGGGCCGTGAGGCCAGAGCGCACCACCACGGCGGTGATGAGGCCGGTACCGTGGTCAAAGGCAATGCGCGCGGCAATGTGGTTGCTGCCAAAGCACACGCCCAAAAGCAGCAGGATGAGCAGGGCGGATCGCTTGGGGAAAGGAGCGGTCATGGAAATGCAGCCAGAGGCATGCGCGGCGCGAACTTGCTGCGCTTGATGCTGAAGAAGGATTTGACGTTGCGAACATTTGCATCGCTGGTGAACAGGCGTTGCGCCAGCGCAAGGTAGCCGGGCATGTCCAGCGCCGCCACCACAAGGATGAAGTCCGGCCCCGGCGAGACGCGCCAGCATTGCTGCACGGCGTCATCGGCGCCGGCTCGCGCTTCAAACGCATCGAGCAGTTCCGCGCCCTGCCGGTCCAGCGTGACCTCCACGATCGCCGTGAGACCGTGGCCCTGCACCGCTGCGAGTTTGTCCGGGCTGAGCAGTGCCACCTGCCGCTCGATGAGGCCTGCGTCATGCAGCCGCTTGACGCGGCGCAGGCAGGTGGGCGGCGACACATGAACCAGTTCCGCGAGGGACTGGTTACTGAGCGACGCGTCTGTTTGAAGCTGCTCCAGCAGCCTAATATCAATGGCGTCTAGCGTGATTTGTTCCATATGTCTGTGTTTTTTGAAAATATCAATCTTCAGCCAGTGGTCATGTAATTTAATTCTGAATTTATCGAAATATCAACAGTTAATTAATCATAGACCCGCCTAAAGTCGCGTCAGAGCATTTCACGGAGTTTTATTATGTGCGGCATCGTCGGCGCGGTTTCCACCCGCAATATCGTTCCCATCCTCGTGCAGGGCCTGCAGAGGCTGGAGTACCGCGGCTATGACTCGTGCGGCGTGGCCGTGCATGCGGCAGGCGCCCTGCAGCGGGCACGCAGCACCTCACGTGTGGCAGAGCTCATGGAGCAGGTCACGGCGGACCATATTGAAGGAACCACCGGCATTGCCCACACGCGCTGGGCCACCCACGGCGCGCCGGCGGTGCACAACGCGCACCCGCACTTCAGCCACGGCCCGGGCAAAGAGGCGGCCGGGCGCCCGGCGCGCGTGGCCCTGGTGCACAACGGCATCATCGAGAACCATGACGAGCTGCGTGCGGCGCTCGAGGCCAAAGGCTATGTGTTCAACAGCCAGACCGACACCGAGGTGATCTCCCACCTCGTGGACAGCCTGTATGACGGCGACATTCTGGAGGCCGTCAAATCCGCCATCGGCCAGCTGCACGGCGCCTTTGCGATTGCGGTTTTCTGCAAGGACGAACCGCACCGGGTGATTGGTGCACGCGCCGGCTCGCCGCTGATCCTTGGTGTGGGCAAGGACAGCAGTGAAAATTTCCTCGCCAGCGACGCCATGGCCCTGGCCGGCGTGACCGACCAGATCGTCTACCTCGAAGAAGGCGACGTGGTGGACCTGCAGCTGGGCAAGTACTGGATTCTGGACAAATCGCACAAGGCGGTGGCGCCGGGGCAGCGTCCCGTCAAGACGGTGGTGGCCCACAGCGGGGCGGCCGAACTCGGCCCCTACCGCCACTACATGCAAAAGGAAATATTCGAGCAGCCCCGCGCAATTGGCGACACGCTTGAAGGCGTGCAGGGGATCGTGCCCGAGCTGTTTGGCGACGGTGCGCACAGGGTCTTCAAGGACATCGACTCGGTGCTGATCCTGGCTTGCGGCACCAGTTACTACAGCGGCTGCACGGCCAAGTACTGGCTGGAGTCGATCGCCAAAATCCCGACCCAGGTCGAGATTGCCAGCGAGTACCGCTACCGTGACTCAGTGCCCGACCCGCGCACGCTGGTGGTCACCATCACCCAGTCGGGCGAGACGGCTGACACACTGGCCGCGCTGCGCCACGCCCAGAGGCTGGGCATGCAGCAGACGCTGACGATCTGCAACGTCGCCACCAGCGCGATGGTGCGCGAATGCAAGCTGGCCTACATCACCCGCGCGGGCGTGGAGATTGGCGTGGCGTCCACCAAGGCCTTCACCACGCAACTGGCGGGCCTGTTTTTACTGACGCTGGTGCTGGCGCAGTCCAAGGGCCGGCTGAGCGATGAGCAGGAAGCTGCCCACATGAAGACCCTGCGCCACCTGCCTGCTGCGCTGCAGGCGGTGCTCGCGCTGGAGCCGCAGGTGATCAGCTGGGCCGAAGACTTTGCCAAGATGGAGAACGCTCTGTTCCTCGGGCGCGGCCTGCACTACCCCATCGCGCTGGAGGGCGCTCTCAAGCTCAAGGAGATCACCTACATCCACGCTGAGGCCTATGCTGCCGGTGAACTCAAGCACGGGCCGCTGGCCCTGGTGACGAGCGCGATGCCGGTGGTGACGGTTGCGCCTAACGACACGCTGCTGGAAAAGCTCAAGAGCAACATGCAGGAGGTGCGCGCCCGCGGCGGTGTGCTGTATGTGCTGGCAGACGCTGACACCCGCATTGAAAGCGGCGAGGGCATTCACGTGATCCGCATGCCCGAGCACTACGGCCCGCTCAGCCCGCTGTTGCATGTGGTGCCGCTTCAGTTGCTGGCTTATCACACCGCGTGTGCGCGCGGCACGGATGTGGACAAGCCGCGGAATCTGGCAAAGAGTGTGACGGTGGAGTGACGCCGCCGCGCCAGAGACCAGCCCCAAGCGCTTGCCCGGGAAGTAGCCCAGAAGTGGAGTGATGAGCGGCCCGGCCATGTGGGCGGCCGCAAAGTGGGCGGGCCGTCGCCAGGATAGCCTTCCGCACGACGCACGACGCACGACGCACGACGCACGACGCACGACGCACGACGCACGACGCACGACGCGGATGGACTGGACGACTGGATGGGGGTGTGGAACTACCTGATCTTGCCGTCTTGCCCGTAGGCTCAGGCGGCCGGTTCGCCCAGCCCCAGCTTGGCCGCCAGGCCGATTCGCTGCAGCTTGCCAGTCGCACCCTTGGGAATTTCCGCCAGGATCAACACCTTCTTGGGCACTTTGAAGTCAGCCAGCCGCGTGGCCGCAAATTCGCGGACTTGCTGCTCGGTCAGCGTGTGGCCTTCACGCGGCACAACGGCGGCGGCCACCTCTTCACCCAGCTTGGGATGGGGCATGGCAAAGGTCACCACTTGCATGATCGAAGGGTGATCCATCAGGACTTCATCCACCTCCAACGGGGAAATTTTCTCACCACCCCGGTTGATGATTTCCTTGAGCCTGCCTGTGAGGGTGAGGTATCCCTCTGCAGACAACATGCCCTGGTCCCCCGTGCGGAACCAGCCGTTGGTGAAGGCTTCGGCATTGGCTTTGGCGTTGTTCTCATAGCCCAGCGTCACGTTCTCGCCCCGGATCACCACTTCACCGATGACGCCCTGCGGGACCAGTTGCCCGTCGTTGTCCATGATGCCGACTTCAGGGCCCGCCGCTATGCCCACCGAGCCCGGAATCCGCCTGGCCGGCGGCAAGGGGTTGGACGAC
>JACMQX010000129.1 GCA_014376765.1 Ramlibacter sp.
CCTCAGCTTCACCTGCGCGTTGATGATCTGGGCCTGGCAGGAGGTGGCGTTTTTGCTCGGCTACGTGACAGGCTCGCGCCGCGTGCCCTGCCCGCCGGACGCGCGCGGATGGCGCCGCACCGGTTACGCCATCCAGGCCGTGTTGCATCATGAACTCGCTCTGATCGTGCTGGGCATCTGCGTGACGGTGGCCACCTGGAACGCGCCCAACCAGACGGGTTTCTGGACCTTCATGGTGCTGTGGGTGATGCGCCAGAGCGCCAAGCTCAATGTGTTTCTGGGTGTGCGCAACCTCAATGAATCGTTTTTGCCGGTGCACCTCAAGTACCTGCAAACCTACTTCACCCGCAAGGCGATGAATCCGCTGTTCCCGATATCGGTGCTGTTTGGCAGCCTGGTGGCTTGGAGCCTGTGGGACCAGGCGACTGCTACTGGCATTACTTCCTTTGAGGGAACCTCGCTCACCTTTGCCGCGACCTTGTTGACGCTGGCTGTGCTGGAGCACTGGTTCCTGGTGCTGCCACTGCCCTCAGAAGCGCTTTGGTCCTGGGGCCTGCGTTCGCGTGAGGATGCGGCGGCTGTGAAGCAGGTCTGACGAAATTTTGCTGTAGCTCCAACGCTGAATCGCGTGAAGTCTTTCAACAGCAGCGCCTGCGGCGGCTCCCCGGATCGCGAAAGGCTTGCGGGCGCACACACCACTCACCGAGAGATGGGGTGTTGCCTCTGGCGGTGCAGGAAGACCGCTACCGGACGGCACCGGGGCGACGGGTGGTCAATACCGTAGCGCCTGGCGGGGAATGAAGACGTTGCTCCGGCCCTCAAATGAGGTCAGAGCAAAATTTCGTACTGGACCGCGCACTCCGTCGGAATTACTGTCCTGAATTTTGATCTGACCCCATTTGCTTTACTTGCTTCGCCCGCTCCATCTGCTCCACTTGTTTCGACATGACTCAACAACACCTCCCCACCTGGCTCCAGGCTGCGCGCGACCACTGGCAGTGGCGCGGCGAAGGACGGCCGCCATTTGCAATTGCACCCGGACCGGGGCAGGAGTCCGTTTGGGACTTTCCACGCCCGCCACGCATTGCGGCTGATACGCGTGAAGTCATCATCCGCTGGGGTGAACTGGAAGTAGCGCGCACGAAGGCCGCGGTGCGGGTGCTTGAAACCGGCCACCCGCCCAGCTTTTACCTGCCTTGGGCTGACGTGAACCGCGAATTGCTGCAGCCCGCTGCCGGCAGCTCATTCTGTGAATGGAAGGGGCCGGCCAGCTACTGGTCGCTGGTAGCTGCAGGGCGCAGCCTGCCACGTGTGGCCTGGAGCTACCCGCGGCCGCTGCAGGGGGCGGACGCGTTGGCGGACTGCGTGGCGTTTTATCCCACTGATTTGCAGTGCACGGTGGATGGTATGCCGGTGTCACCGCAACCAGGCGGCTTCTATGGCGGCTGGATCACGCCGGAGCTGGCGGGGCCGTTCAAGGGTGAACCGGGCAGCGACGGCTGGTAAACGCAAAAGCCACCAGGGCGGGGCCGTGGTGGCTTTTGTTTGAAGACCCGGGCGGGCCTCCGAGTCAGGCCCTCATGGGCCTTTATCTCTTACTTCGTAGCCGTCGGTGCAGCGGGTGCCGCCAGCGCCACCGTCGGCGCTGCAGGTGCTGCAGCAGCCCCTGACGCAGCCGCAGCAGGCGCCATCGCCGAATGGGCGCCGGACAGTTCCGGATAGTCCTTCAGCATGCTCGCACCATACAGCGGCTTGAAGGCGCCCTGGTGGCAGGTGGCGCAGTTGACCTTGGCCACGTCACCCGTTGGGCCCAGGCGGTTTGGCGGGAATGTCGAGGTCAGCGGCGCCATGTAATTGACGTTCAGGTCCCCCGCCATGCGGATGCCATACCAGGCCGTGCCGCGCTGCGGTGTGCTCTGGTCCCAGTCCGAGAACGAGCGGCTGTTGTGGCAGTAGGTGCAGTTGACGCCCAGCGAGTCCGACATGTGCATCATCAGGCCATAGGTGTGCTCGGTCTGCTTGATGCTGTGGCGGTTGCCGGTTTGCAGTGCGGTGGTGCCCGCGACACGGATCTCGGCGGTCTGCAGCAGGAACGGTGTGTACGGGTCATACGGCAGTGACGAGAGGCCAGTGGCAACTGCGGGCTTGTTCTGGCCAGCATCGTTGCCGACCATGCCTGTCGCCTGCTTCTGCGTTGCTGCCGTAAACCAGACCTTGGACGGCACGGGCTGGCCGCGGTGGCAGGTGTAGCAGGTCACGCCGGTCTCGGCGACGTGGGTTTTCCAGTCGCTGTTGATGTGGCGCGTCATCTCGAGCATGCGCCGCGCCACCACCTTGGTGTACAGCGCGTCAGACGCCATGCCCTCGGCGGCGTGGCAATAGGTGCAGCCCTGCTGCGGTGCCACCCAGGCCGTCATGGCCAGCATCACCCGGGTGAATTCGCCCACGCTCAGGTCACCCAGCACTTTCACATTCTGGTACACCTGGCTGGCTTTGGGGCCGTCCGGGCTGGCTGGCGGCTGCACTTGAGGCAGCGCGTTGGAGGGCGCCTGTGAGGCCAGCACGCGGGGGTTGTAGACCTCCACCATACCGGTGCCGCGGTAACCGCGCTGCACGCTGTTGACCGGTGGCCGCTCGCATCCGGAGAGGAAGGCAGTGAAGGCCAGCGCTGTGGCGCAAAGCGCCGTTCGGGTCATCCTCATTTTTTCACTCCTTGCAGGATCAGCGCCGGGTCGATCATGGGCGCAAATGCTGCCGGATAGGTCGGTGCGATGTGGTGCTTCACAGCCCACAGGTACCAGTTGTCCACCACGGTGCCAGTCAGCAGAATGCCAATACCGCCCGTCAGCGGGCACAGCACGGCGAACCACCAGCCCCAGCGGTGAATCGATTCCATCGTGGCGTTCCAGCCCATGGTCCAGCGCCAGAACAGCGCGGCCCGCTCGCTGGCGGTGCCGCGGTCAACAATCTGCTCGATCTCACGCTCACCGCCAAACCGGCTCACGGCCAGGATGGTCGCGCCGTGCATCGCAAAGATCAGCGTGGCGCCGTACAGGAATGCGATCGACAGCATGTGGAAGGGGTTGTAGAACAGGTTGCCGTAGCGAATGGAGAAGGCTGCGGTCCAGTCCAGGTGGGGGAAGATGCCAAACGGCACCGCCTCGCCCCAGCTGCCCATCAGGATCGGGCGGATGAAGCCCAGGACCAACATCAACCAGATGGCTGCAGCAAAGGCCCATGCCACATGCGTACCCATGCCCAGCGCCTTGGCGCGGCGGTACATGCGGCCCCACCAGAGCAGCACACCCAGCGTCATGAAGAAGCCGGCCATCAGCCACCAGCCACCCTGGTTGAGCGGCGGGAACAGTTTCAGGCCCATGCCTGCGGGCGGCGGCTCAAGGCCAAGCCAGGGCAGCTGGCGCACGAACTGGATCGGATTCCAGTTGACGGAAGCCAGCATGTTGAGGCCGATGATTTCAATGCAGATGAAAAAGCACAGCGCCGAGGCCAGGCCAAACCAGCCCAGGTACAGGGGGCCGAGCTGCGCGTCGCCAATCCGGCCGAGCAGGTGGACATGGATGGGCGGGCCTTCGCGTTCCCTGTTGCCGCGCTCCAGCGGCACGCCGGGGTAAGACGGTGCGTGGACTTGGACCCGCGTGAACAGATTTTGATATTCAATTGCCATGAGGTGGTGCTCCTAGGTGTTCGCGGGTGTTTAGCGCCAGATCGGCAAGTTGAGCCACCAGCCCCACCATTCAGGCCAGCCGCGGGTCCAGAACGGGCCGCTGATCACGATGCACACCGCGCTCCAGAATCCTGCCGACAGCGCCAGGAACAGGCCCAGGCGGTGAATGCCCAGGGTGCCGATCGAGTAACCGATCGTGTCACGGAAGAAGGTGTTTTCATGCTCGGCCGTCTTGACCACTTCGCCCTTGCCCGGGTTGGTCGCCGAGAGGATGAGCGCGCCGTGCAGCGAGAGTGCGAAGGTCGTCGCAAAGAAGAAACTCACGGCGAGCATGTGCGCCGGGTTGTAGTGAAAGTGCAGGTACTGATAGCCGGTGTTGGACACCCAGTCCAGGTGGCTCATGATGCCGTACGGAAAACCGTGGCCCCATGCACCCATGAGCACCGGGCGGATCACCACCAGCGTCACATAGGCAAAGATGGCAACGCCGAAGGCAAACGGTACGTGGTAGCCGATGCCGAGCTTGCGGCATATCTCCACTTCCCGGAGCATCCACGAAACAAAAGCGCCAATGGCACACACTGTGATGAGCTGCCATAAACCGCCCTGCATGAGCGGCGCGAAACGCAGGCCATAGCTCAGGTCAGGTGGCGCGATGCTGATTTGCCAGAGGTTCCAGGTCGGTCCCTGGGATGCGCCCCAGACGATCATCAGGGTCCCTACCAGCGAGAAGAATATGGTGGTGATACCAAAAAAGCCGACGTAGAACGGCCCCGCCCAGAAGTCAAACAGATCACCTCCGAGGAGGGTCCCGCCCCTGACGCGGTACTTTCTTTCAAAACTGAGCATGGCCATGATTCTTGTCCCCAAGGTCAGGAGCTGCCGCACAGGACAAATCTCCTCATATCTTTTCAAGCTGGTTGGCAGACAAGGCCCAGGGCGGCCAGCCCTTGCCTCATCTGCCAGTACCGACTGACAGCAGTGCTGCTGTGAGCCTTACTGCTGTGAGCTTTATTGCTTTGGCGCCGTTACCGCAGCCGGCATCGACGACATCTGCCCTGCGGCAACCTTGCCCTTGGCCGGACCTTCCAGCCAGTTGAAACGATCCGTGCTGAGCAGGATGAAATGAATCACCAGAGCCAGCGCGAAAAGGAAAGTGAACAGGGCGACAAGCGTCCTGCGCGGATCGAAAAGAGTCCAAATACGCCACATGTTGATTCCCCTTTATGCAGTGAATGCCACGGCGATGTACGCGGCTGCGACATCCTTGGCATCGTTGATCATGGATGCATACCCACCAACACCCGGCAACCACGGACGCCACTGCCACGCAAGAAAGTGCGCGATGACAGCGATCACCGTGAAGATGATGAAGCTGGTAATGAAAATGCCGTGAAACTCTTTGGCTTCGCTTTCCGTCAAACCTGAGAGTGAACCGTCTCTGTTATCAGCCATAGTGACTCCTGACTTGCCTTTCGGCAGTTGCCGCGAACGTCCCCGCGGAGGGGGTTACCGCGACGGATGTCGCGACATTCCTTTGCGCCCGGCAAGCATGCCGGGCGATTTCCTGTGTTTGTTGTGTTCCGTTCATGCGGCCTGCCCCTGGCGCAGCGCGTCGCGTGAACGGGCCACGCGCTCTGCTGTCACCCGGTCTTCGCCGGCGCTGCGCGCATCGCGCTCCACCCGGTCGCGCAGGCGCTTGGCCGCCGAGATCTGGACCAGCACCGGCTCGGTCTGCACGAATTCGTCAAGCAGGCGGTGGGCGTCGTCGTCCCAGGGACGAGTCTGTTGTTCACCCAGGCGGGCGGGCGTCGGGTCCACGCGGTCCAGCTCTGTGCCCAGCGGCAGGATGTGGAACAGCGCGTCAAACAGCGCGTTGCAAAATTCCTGGATGATGTAGGTGGCGCCTGCATATCCCATAAACGGCGTGCCGGTGTGGCGCCTGATGATGGGCAGCGGGAAGGATGCGGGGATGAAGGTCGTCTTCATCATGCCGCCACCGCCGCACTCCGCGAGGTAGATGCGTTCGTTGTAGCTGCCGTACAGCACCAGCGGCGTCTTCTCGCGCACCAGGCGGCGCACTTCGTCGTTGTCGGTTTTTTCACCCGCGCGGCGGGCCACTGCAAAGTTGCAGGGCAGGCCCATCTCGTCTTCAAGAAAGTGCTTGATGCCGCGGGTGTAGGTCTCGTTGGCCACCACACCAAAGCTGGCGGTGCCGAAAAAGTCCTGAGTGACGGAGCGCCACAGGTCCCAGATCGGCTTGATGGTGGTGTGCTTTTCACGCTCGATGAACGGCTCGGGGTCCAGGCCCAGAAGCTCGCCCAGGCTGCGCAGGAATTTGGTGGTGCTGTGCAGGCCGATGGGCGCCTGCAGGTAGGGCCGCTCAAGCGCCTCGCACAGCATGCGGCCGAACTCGCGGTACATGCAGATGTTCACATCCGACTCCACCAGGCGCGACACATCGGCCAGGTGGCTGCCCAGCGGGAACACCATGTTGATCTCGGCGCCGATGCCTTGCACCAGGCGGCGGATCTCGGCCAGGTCGCTCGGGCTGTTGAAGGTGCCGTAGCTGGGGCCGATGATGTTGACGCGCGGGCGCTCACCGGCAGGACGCTCGGCAAAAGGCTTGCGGGCCGGCACTTTCTTCAGGCCATATTCAGACCAGAGCCAGTACATCGCGCGGTTGGCGCACTGCCACTGGTCTTCATCAATCGTGCGGGGCAGGAAGCGTTGCAGGTTCGTGCCCTCGGGGGTCACGCCGCCACCGATCATCTCGGCGATCGAGCCTGTCACCACCACCGATGGCAGGTCAGGGTCCAGCGCAGCATGGGCGCGGCGCATCGAGCCTTCTGTTCCTTCGCGGCCCAACTGCTCTTCACCCAGGCCCGTGACCACAATCGGCAGCTCGTGCGGCGGCAGTGCATCGGTGTAATGCAACACCGAGGTCACTGGCAGGTTCTCGCAGCCCACCGGGCCGTCGATGACAACCTGCAGTCCCTTGATGGCGGTGAATACATACACCGCACCCCAGTAGCCTCCTGCGCGATCGTGGTCGAGAACTAGCATTTACAGCATCTCCTCGGCTTTGCGCTTCTTGAGCATTTTTTGCACTTGCCTGCGCGTGTCGGCTTTGAATTCAGGGCGGTCTTGCGGCACGCCATTGGCGGGTTCCCAGACACCGGCGCTGTGGCCTGTGCCGGTGCTGCCGAAGAAGTCTTTCATCGCCGCAAACCGCGCCTTGTTGCCGATGGCGGCATTGATCACGGTGGCCAGCGACCCGGCACCTGCGGGGCCCATCAGAGGCCGTGCGGAAATCAGGTTGGTGAAGTACAGCGAGGGGATGGTCAGTTCCTTGGCGGCCTGCACGATGGGTGTGGTGCCAATCGCGAGATCTGGCTGCCATTCATGCATCGCCGCGAGGTCTTGCTCGAGCGACGCGCGGAACTGCACATGCACGCCTTTGGACTGCAGCCACTGCAGATCAGCTTCATTCCAGGGGGTGCGCGGGCAGGCGGTGCCTACGTAGCGCAGGTCAGCGCCGCTTTCCACCAGCAGCCTGCCGACCAGCAACTCCGAGCCTTCATAGCCGCTTAGCGTGATGCGGCCTTTGATGGTCATCTTCGAGAGCGCGCCCTTGATGGCAGGGAGCATGAAATTCTTGACGGCATCGATCTGCGCCTGCGGAACATTCGCGACGCTGCCGATGGCCTGCAGCCAGGCCTCTGTACCGTCATGGCCGACGGGGGCCGAGCCGACGACCGTGCGGCCCGCCGCTTCAAACTCACGCACGCTGGCGGTATAGAACGGGTGGATCGCAGCCACAGCGGCGCAGTCAAGCGCGGCATACAACTCGCGCCATTCGCGTGTGGGCACCACGGGCCCCGCTGCAAGCCCCATGGGCTCCAGCATGCGGCCGATGATCACCGGATCAGCAGGAAACATTTCGCCCAGCAAGGTGATGGTGGGCTTGTCTGACCTGCCATTGCGCGGCGCCTGGACCGGTCCGGCCTGTGCTTCGGTGCGTGCGTATTTCAGCATCGCGCCGGCCAGTACGTCCTTGGCTTCGGCATGGGTCGGCACGCCGAAGCCCGGCACGTCGATGCCGATGATACGAACGCCGTTGATTTCTTTGGGCAGGATCTGCAGCGGCACGCCGCTGGCGGTCGGCACGCACAGGTTGATGATGACGATCGCGTCATACAGGGCCGGGTCGGCCTGCTTGTGCACGGCCTCGCGGATGTCTTCAAACAGCTTGCCGGTGACGAGCGACTCGGAGTTGAACGGCACGTAGCCGACACTGCGGCGCGCGCCGTAAAAATGGGAGGTGAAGGTCAGGCCATACACGCAGCAGGCCGAGCCGGACAGGATGGTGGCGGTGCGACGCATCCTCAGACCCACGCGCAGCGAGCCAAAGGCCGGGCACATGCTCTGCGGCTGGTCGTGCGGGCCGGCCTTGGGGTCTTTCGGATAGTCCTTGGCGTACTGTTCCAGCACCTCGGACTTGCCTGCCGACCTGGCCGCTGCCAGCATCGCTTCGCCGCCTGAATGGCAACCCATGCCGTCGCCTTCCAGCGTCGTCGTGGACACGCCGGGCGCGACGGCTTGGCTGGCCTGCTCGGCGGGGATGATCGGGATGGTGCGGCTCATGGGATTTTTTTCAAACTTCGTCGTAGACGACTTCAAGCGTCTCGCGAATGATTTCGGTTTTGCCGCACATGTCGAATTGCGTCGCCGGCTCGAGCACCACATCACGGCCGACGGACGCGGCAGAGAACAGGCCCAGCAAAGCGTCCTGCGTCATCGGCTTGGGGCGAACGGGCAAAGAGGTGTGCACGTTGGCTGCAAGCTCTTCAAACATCGGGCCCCACTGGGTGCCGGGGCGGCCAATGATTTCGTAGCTGGCGCTCTTGCGGCGAATGTCTTCATTCGCAGGAATGATGGACAGCACCGGGATGCCGACCTGCTCGGCAAAGGCGGACGCCTCGCCGGTGCCGTCGTCACGGTTGATCACCATGCCGGCCACGCCGACGTTGCCGCCCAGCTTGCGGAAGTACTCCACCGCGCTGCAGACGTTGTTGGCAACATAAAGCGATTGCAGGTCGTTGCTGGCCACGACGATGACCTTCTGGCACATGTCACGGGCAATCGGCAAGCCGAAGCCGCCGCACACCACGTCACCCAGGAAGTCGAGCAGCACGTAGTCAAAGCCCCACTCGTGAAAGCCGAGTTTTTCCTGCAGCTCGAAGCCGTGGATGATGCCGCGGCCACCGCAACCGCGGCCGACTTCCGGGCCGCCCAGTTCCATGGCGTAGACGCCGTCGCGCTTGAAGCAGACGTCGCCAATCTGCACCGCTTCACCAGCGAGTTTTTTCTTCGACGAGGTTTCAATGATGGTCGGGCAGGCACGGCCGCCGAACAGCAAGCTGGTGGTGTCGCTCTTGGGGTCGCAGCCGATCAGCAAGACCTTCTTGCCCTGCTGGGCCATCATGTAGCTGAGGTTGGCCAGGGTGAAGCTCTTGCCGATGCCGCCCTTGCCGTAGATAGCGATGATCTGCGTCTCTTTGGTGACTGGACCGGTGGCGACGGGAGACGGCTCGATGGCAGCTTCTGCGCGAAGCTTGTCCTTCATCATGAATATCACCGGGGCAACGGCCGGTATGGTGCTGGAACTCATGAGGGGTTTCTCCAATCGAGGATCATCTTCAGGCAGGCGGGATCGCCAAATGCGGTGCGGTAGGCGGCGTCAGCATGCTGAGCCTCCGACCTGTGGGTAATGAGGCCGTCCAGTGAAAGGCGGCCGGCTTCAACCAGCTGCTTCGTGGACTGCAGGTCTTGCGGTTGCCATTGCGCGGCCACGCGGATGCGTGCTTCACGCATGAAGGCAGGCGGGAACACGAAGGACAGCGGCTCGTCATAAAAGCCGGCCAGCACCACTTCGCCGCCGGGGGCCAGGCGCCCGATCAGGCTGTCCAGCAGGGTGCCGTCGCCGCTGACGTCGCAAATGCATTTGTAGTTGCGGCGGGCGTCAGTGGCAGGGTCAATGACTTCATAGCCGGTTGCGCCTCCGCGGCGGGCTGCATTGGTTTCCCAGACGACGGGCGCAGCGCCGGCCGCAACGGCCAGGCGGGCGATCATGCGGCCAAGGACGCCATGGCCAATGATCAGGTCGGGTTGTTGGGTGCCAGGGGCGGAGGTGGCGTGGTGGGCAGTAGCAGCCAGGGCGAACAACACACCGCGCTCTTGCAGCTGGCTGTCGATTGGCAGGGCGCGGACACCCGGCACCACCAGCCGCGCTGCAGCGCCGCCGAAGAGTCCCCGCACGGGGCCGAAACAGTTGGAGCCGGGAACAAAGACGGTGTCGCCCGAGCGGCGGCCCGAGTTGGGTCCTGCGGTGACGACTTCACCTACTGACTCATAACCTGGCACCAGGGGGTAACCCATGCCGGGGAAGGCCGGCATGCGGCCAGACCACAACAGCTTTTCAGTGCCGGTGCTGATCCCGCTCCAGGAGATGTCCACCACCACATCGTCATCGGTGGGGGCGGTCAGGTCCAGCTGGCTGAGCACAAGGTGCTCGGGACGCTCAAGAACGACGGCCATTGCTTTCATTCGATCCCACCTGTTGCGGGGGTGCTCTGGCTGGGCAAAAGCGGGGGATTCAAGGGATTGCTCGTCGGCATGAGTGTCATATTAAATTGACTATTTTTTATGTCAACTAATATTTACACTTGGTTTTATAGGTGAATGCGATGCGCGTGCCAACAAGATGCTGGTCTGCAGGGGCATTCGGGTGGGCAGCTCGCGAACTCCAGTGAAGCCGGCTGCATGCAACATCTCTGTCAGGCGTGCGCGTGATCGGGCGCTGCCGCGGCCCATGGCCAGTAAATAAAAGCCGAAATAGGCATCGCCCATGGGCTCTGCACCCACGGTTTGCGCCATGGGCTCGGCCAGCACCAGGGTGCCGCCGGGGACCAGCGCGCGATGAGCGGCCTTGAGGATCGCCAGCGCGCGGTCATCGTCATGGTCATGGACCACGCGCACGAGGGTGGCTACGTCAGCACCTGAGGGCAACTCACTGGTGAGGAAATCGCCACCTGTAGCAGTCGCGCGGGCCGAAAGGCCTGCGTGGCCAAACTTCAGCTGCGCGCGCTCGGCGACGGCGGGCAGGTCAAACAACATCAGCTTCAGCTGGGGGGCACGCGCCGCGGCCTGCAAAAGAAAAGTGCCTTCACCGCCGCCAATGTCCAGCAGGCAGCGGTGGCGGGCGAAGGGGTAGGCGTCAAGAATTTCGCTGGCCACGAGCGGCTGCGAGGCTGACATCAGCGCTGAGTAGTCAGACACGTCGCCGGCAGGCAGGCCATGGGGCGTTGCGGCACCTGCGTAGGGCCAGTAGCCTGCCAGATGCGCGGTGGCGGCCTGGCCGCGCAGCAGCGCAACCGGGTCAGCCAGATCGGCATACAGGGCCGTGTGGTGCTCCACCATGGCCGTGATCGCATGGTTGCCCACCATGGGTGCGCCCAGCACGCCCAGACCATAGCGCCCGTCTTTGCGGCGCTCCGCGAGCTGCAGTGAAGCTGCAGCGGCCAGCAGACGTTCGGTGGCTTCTTCAGACAAACCGGTTTGCAGGGCCAACGCCTCAACCGACTGCGGGCCTGAGGCAAGAATTTCAAACAACCTCAAGCGTACGCAGGCCAGCAGCACCTGCGAGTAGACAAAGCCAGCGACCAGGTCGAACAGCGCGCGCGCACGCCGGCGTGCAACAGGGCGCGTCAGGAAAAAGGAGGCCGAGCGACGCTGGAACAGCGGGCTCGCGAGAAGGCGGTTGCGAAAGCCAAACCACCTGTCCGACCATGAGAGCATTAAATGGGCGCCCGAAGCGGCTGGAACGTTGCTGTGCCGGAGCCCGGGCGTAGCACCCTCACTGGGATCGGAGGGGACCAGGGCTCTCAATCTGTAGCCACGGGCAAGGTGCTCTTTGACATGTCGCTCAGCAGGGCCTGAGTCATGGCGAAGGGCACCAGCCGCTCCGACTCTGCATGCACCAGCGCGCGAAGCTGCGTGGCGCCGCGGCACTCGGGAATGGACTGCGCCGCATTGGCAATGAGCTGGCGGAAGTGCTGCACCGCGCCGCCCAGGCCCAGCTCGATGGCTGCGCTGGGGCGGCCCAGGGCCACGTCCTGGCCGACAGGTTTGCCCAGCAGTTGGGAGTCGGCCATCACGTCACGGATGTCGTCGGCCACCTGGTAGGCCTCGCCCAGCCAGTCGCCCAAAGCGCGCCAGGGGCCGGGGTCTGCGCCCGCTGCCAGGGCGCCGCCCGTCGTGGCAGCCACGAAGAGTGCGCCGGTCTTGGCACGTTGGTAGTCGACCAGCGACACGCGAGATTCAGACTCCCAGGCCTGCCCCGCCACGATGCCAAACGGCATACCAACCCCGCTGGCCACCGTGCCCAGCACGCCGCCCAGCCGCCTGGGTGATTTGCCGCCTGCTGCAGCAATCGTCTGGAAGGCCAGCACGATCAAGGCGTCACCGGCCAGCACGGCCAGGCATTCGCCAAAAGCAAAATGCACAGAGGCGCGGCCACGGCGCACGGGCGCGTCGTCAAAGCATGGCAGATCGTCATGGACCAGCGATGCGCAGTGCAGCAGCTCAATGGCCACCGCCGTGGCGTCAGACAGCACCGGGTCATCATCACCACAGGCCTGCGCCACCGCCAGGCACAGCTGCGGGCGGATGCGCGCGCCACCGGGGAACACGGCATGGCGGATCGCACCGGCCAGCTTGGGCGGGCATGCCGGGTCTTCGCCCGCTGCAATGGCCGAGGCCAGGGATTGCTCGATGCGGGTGATGGTTTTCATGTTGACTCCGGGTGAGCGTTCGCTTTGAGGCCACTGGAACGCGAGGTGTAAATTTAATTTGTCATTAGATAGTGTCAGTTAATATAGACACATGCAACAAGGGCGTCAACAAGCGTTTACACAGGGTCTGCTTTAGTGGCGCGGCAACGGGTCGTCGTGATCGGGGCCGGGATGGGCGGGCTGGTGGCCGCGCTGGAGCTGGCCCACCAAGGGGTGGAAGTGCTGGTGCTGGAAGCCGGCGCCGAGCCTGGCGGCAAGATGCGCCGGGTCCATATTGGCAATGCCACGCTGGACGCCGGGCCCACCGTTTTCACGATGCGCAGCGTGTTTGACGCGCTGTTTGATGCTGTGGGCGAGCAGCTGGCCGACCACTTGTCCTTGCATCCCGTCAGCGCTTTGGCCCGCCATGCGTGGACTGATTCCGTGCAGCTCGACCTGTATGCGGACACGGCCCGCTCGGCCGAGGCCATTGGCGATTTCGCCGGCGCCTCCGAGGCGGCCCGCTATCTGGCCTTTTGCCGGCGGGCACGCCTTATTTACCAGACGCTGGACCAGCCCTTTATTCAGAGCTCGCGGCCCAATCCCGTGTCGCTCGCCGCACGGGTGGGCCGGCGTGGCCTCGCGGGGCTGACGCGCATCTCGCCCTTTGGCTCGATGTGGAACGCGCTGGGCGATTATTTTCACGACCCTCGCCTGCGCCAGGTGTTTGGCCGTTACGCCACCTACTGCGGCTCTTCCCCCTTCATGGCGCCTGCGACGCTGATGCTGGTGGCCCATGTGGAGCAGGACGGCGTCTGGCTGCTGGAAGGCGGCATGCACCGGCTGGCAACAACGCTGGCCGACCTGGCAGGACAACGCGGCGCCAGCTTCCGCTATGGCACCAGCGTGCAGGAAGTGCTCGTGCGCAACGGGCGCGCCTGCGGCGTGCGCCTGGCAAGCGGAGAAACACTGGAGGCCGCGGCCGTCGTATTCAATGGCGACGCAGCGGCGCTTGCGGGTGGCCTGCTTGGGGATGCGGCCACGCGCGCGGTGGCGGCGCCCCCGGCTTCCGGCCGGTCCCTCTCCGCGCTGACCTGGAACCTGGTGGCGCCCACGCGCGGATTTGATCTCCTGCGCCACAACGTGTTTTTCTCGGACGACTATGAGGCCGAGTTCGACGATGTGTTCAAGCAATCGCGGCTGCCGGGTGAGCCGACGGTCTATGTTTGCGCGCAGGATCGGGGCGATGCTGTGGGGAGCGGCAGTACAAACAGCAACAGCGGCGACAGCAGCCTTGACGGCAGTCGCAGCAGCAACCTCCAGGGCAGTGACACAGTGGCGGCCCCTGCAGAGCGCCTGCTTTGCCTGGTCAATGCACCTGCCACGGCAGACGACCGCGGCCTCGACGCTGATGCACTGGCCCGCTGCGAAGAAGCCGCCTTCAATCGCCTTGCGCGTTGCGGCCTCGAGATCGACCGCGACACGGGCCATACGCTGAGGACCACACCCGCAGACTTTCACCGCATGTTCCCCGCCACTGGCGGTGCGCTGTACGGACAGGCGTCGCACGGCTGGATGGCGTCGTTCCGCCGCCCGGGTGCACGCAGCCGTCTGGCTGGCTTGTACCTCGCCGGCGGCAGCGCACATCCGGGGCCGGGTGTGCCGATGGCAGCGCTGTCGGGCCGGCAGGCAGCGGCGAGCGTTCTGGCCGATTGGGGCGACGCACATCGTGCCGAAAACGGCACACCCCGCGATGACTCCCGCCTTTGACCTGCGGGTGCCGCCAGCCGGTTATGCCTGGTGGTATCTGGACGCGCTCAGCGATGATGGCCGCCACGGCCTGACACTGATCGCCTTCATTGGCAGCGTCTTCTCGCCCTACTACGCCTCGGCACGGCGGCGCGGCCAGGGCCTGGCGGACCCGGAGAATCACTGCGCCATGAACGTGGCGCTCTACGCCGGCCCAGGCAGCGGGGCCCCCAAGGCCTGGTGCATGACCGAACGCGGCCGCAGAGCGGTGGAGCGCACAGCGTCCACCCTGCAGATCGGACCCAGCGGCCTCACCTGGGACAGCAGCACCTTGACCGCGCAGATCCATGAAACCTCAGTGCCCTGGGGCCGGCGCATGCGAGGCACCGTGCGCCTGCACCCGCATGCTCTGCTGGGCAGCCCTTACCCCCTGGACGACGCAGCCAGGCACCGCTGGTGCCCGATCGCGCCCAGCGCGAGGGTGGAGGTGGAGATGGAGAGCCCGGGCCTGAACTGGAGCGGCACGGCCTACCTGGACTGCAACCACGGCGACCGCCCGCTGGAGCAGGACTTCCAGCGCTGGGACTGGTCGCGCACCGCGCTCAGCGGCCAACGCAGTGCGGTGCTGTATGACGTGACGCGGCGGGACGGCAGCGCAATGTCGCTGGCCCTGGCGTTTGATGGCCAAGGCGGCGCAACCCGCTTCACCCCCCCACCCGCCTGCACCCTGGCGCCCACCGCGTGGCGCGTGCCCCGCGCCACGCGCAGCGACGCGTCCCAGCCGGTGCAGGTTGCGCAGACCCTGGAAGACAGCCCGTTTTATGCCCGCTCCATCCTGCAGACCCACCTGCTGGGCGAGCCCGCAACGGCAGTGCATGAAAGCCTGTGCCTGCAGCGCTGGGCCAGGCCTGTGGTGCAGCTGATGCTGCCGTTCAGGATGCCGCGGCGCGGCTAGTGGGTACCAGAAAAAATCTTTGCCGGTGCAACAAGTGGCGCTGGCCAGATGCGGCTACTGCTTGTCCTTGCCGGCTTCCTCTTCAGCCTGCTTGTCCCGCTTGCGGTCGCGCCGCAGCGACCACAGCTCCCAGCCGCCCAGCAGCAGCACCACGCCGAGCACGCCGGCCATTTCGAGCGTGATGATGAGGGAGGAACTCATCGCGCCAGGGACCCACCCGCAGCGCGCGCCAAGGCGTCGCGGCGCTCGAGGCGCTCGAACAAATCGATGACCCACACGGCCCGTGCCGACACGAGCGAGTCCACCCGCCACCATGCCGGGGCATCTTGCGCATGCACCTGCTGGACTGGCGTTTGATGGATGAAAGCCTGCCGGACCGGCGCCTGACTCTGAAGCGCCGCAGCGTCCACCAGGTAGCGGTTGGCCGGCAGACAGGGTGCCGGCTGGTCGGCGCGGGCGGGCCGCAGGCTGACCATGGCCAGCGCCAGCAAGCCCAGCTTGCGTGAGCGCCCGACCACCGCGCGCTGGGACACCGAGTCCATGCCCCGCCGCGCCACTTCATGGCCTATCGCGGCATACAGAAAACGCGCTGCATTAATCCCCGGGCGGCAAGCCGCCGGCAACTGCGCCACGCCCGCGCCCACACGCTCGTAAAGCGCGTCAGCCGCAGCCAGCAATCGCTGCACCACTGCCGCAATCTGCGGGTTGAACACAGGGTTGGCAAGCCACGCCTCAGGGTCCACGCCCTCTTCGCGCAGCCACTGCAGCGGCAGGTACAGCCGGCCCATGCGGGCGTCTTCCCCCACGTCGCGGGCAATGTTGGACAGTTGCATTGCCACGCCCAGGTCGCAGGCGCGGGCCAGGCCTTCGGGGCTGCGCACGCCCATGACCACAGCCATCATCGCGCCGACGCTGCCGGCCACGCGGGAGGCGTAGTCCTGCAGGTCCGCCAGGGTTTCATAGCGGCGGCCCGCGCAGTCCCAGACAAAGCCTTCGATCAGCGCATCGGGCAAGGCGCGGGGCAAGGCGAAGTGGCTGACCACGGCGGCCAGCGCCCTGTCTGCCGACGCGAACTGGGGCCGGCCGCTGTAGGCGTCATCCAGCCGGGCGCGCAGGGCGGCCACCGCAGCTTGCGGGTCGGCGCCGTTGTCGACTGCGTCGTCGGCCATGCGGCAGAACGCGTAGAGCGCTGAGGCCGGCTCGCGCACTGAGCGCGGCAGGATCAGCGAGGCTGCAAAAAATGTGTAGGAGCCCTCGCGCAGCGAGGCGCGGCAGGCGGCCAGGTCGGCCTGGGCCTGCTGGGTCATTGGTCCGGCCTGCGGCAGCCGCCGTGCCGGCGCAGCATCAAGCTGCCCCGTGACCGGGTCAGGCAATCGCCGGGCCGGCAAATCGGGAGGCGATGTCAGGGCGTGTGAAGGTGTCTGCATGAGGTACCACGGAGTCAAGGACGCGGGCTGATGAAAGGACGCCGGGCAATCCGGCGCCAGGATGGGTACCCGCACCCACAAGGTAGAGCCCCTTGAGCTCCTCACTGCGGTTGTGCGGGCGGAACCAGGCGCTTTGGGTGAGCACAGGCTCAAGCCCGAACGCGGCGCCACGAAATGAAGACAGGCGGTCCTGAAAGTCCTGCGGCGTCAGCATGCGGGAGCTGACGATCTCGCTCGACAAATTCGGCAGCAGATTGGCTTCAAGGTATTTTTCAATGGACTTGCGGTAGGGCTCGGCCGCTGTTTCCCAGTCGGTGCCGCTTTGCAGGTGCGGCACGGGTGACAGCACATAGAAGGTGTCGCAGCCCGGCGGCGCCAGCGACGGGTCGGTTGCCGTGGGGCGGTGCAGGTAGAGGCTGAAGTCCTGCGCCAGCAGCTTGCGCTCAAAAATATCGGTGAGCAGTTCGCGGTAGCGCGGGCCCAGCGCGATGGTGTGGTGCGCCACGTCCGGGTACTGGCGTTTGGTGCCGAAATACCAGACGAACAGGCTCATCGAATAACGCGCCTTGCTGATGCGCGCGTCCGTCCAGCGGCGGCGATGCTTGGGCGCGACGAGCTGCTTGTAGGTGGTGGCCGAGTCGGCGTTGGAGACCACCACGTCGGCCGCCAGGGTCTGGCCATTGGCCAGCCGCACGCCGGTGGCGCAACCGTTGGCCACGGTGATTTCAGTCACAGCCTGGTTGCAGCGCACCGCGCCGCCCTGGCCTTCAATCAGATTCACCAGCCCCGTGACCAGGCTGCCTGTGCCGCCCATGGCAAAGTGCACGCCCCAGCGCCGCTCGAGGAAGGCAATGAGGCAGTAGACCGAGGTGGTGGCAAACGGGTTACCCCCCACCAGCAGCGACTGAAAGGTCAGCACCACCCGCAGCCGCGCATCTTTCACATGCTTGCAGGCCAGGGAATACACAGTGCGGTAGCCCTCCAGCTTGAGCAGGGCGGGCAGCACGCGCAGCATGTCGGCCCAGGTGTTGAAGGGCACATGGCCCAGCTCTTCAAAGCCGACCTTGTAGATCGCCTCGCTGGCCTTGAGAAAGCGCTCGTAGCCGGCCACATCGCCGGGGGAGAGCTTGGCCACTTCCTCGCGCATGGCGGCGGCGTCGCCGCTGTAGTCAAAGACGGTGCCGTCGTCAAAGCGGATGCGGTAGTAAGGCGCCACCGGCCGCAGGTCGATGTCATCGGCCATTCGCCGGCCGCACAGGGCCCACAACTCTTCCAGCAGGAAGGGCGCGGTGATGACAGTCGGGCCGGCGTCAAAGGTGAAACCGTCCTGCCGGTAGACGTAGGCACGACCCCCTGGCGCATCAAGCTTTTCGAGGACGGTTACCCTGTAGCCCCGTGCCCCCAGACGGACCGCCGCTGCCAGCCCGCCAAAGCCGCTGCCAATGACGACCGCATGGGGCCTTTCCCTCGTGGCCGGGGGGGCCATTGCGGTCTTCACTGGGTCTGTTGTCATTGGGTGCATGATATAAGTGTCACATAAATCTGACAACCTCTTGAACGAACTAATTGACACTCAGTCTGGAGCTGCTGCCACCGACCCGGGCGGCGCAGGCCCGGCGGGTGCGGTTGCGGTTGCGGGTGCGCTCGAGTTGGACCAGCTCACCTGTGTTCGGGGCGGCCGCACGCTGTTCAGCGGGTTATCGCGCCCGGTGCGGGCTGGCGAGTTGCTGCGCGTCAAGGGTGCCAATGGGGCAGGCAAGACCAGTTTGCTGCGCATGCTGTGCGGGCTGATGGAGCCGGCGCAGGGCCAGGTGCTCTGGCGCGGCAGAAAGATATCTGCCCAGCGCGACAGCTTTGGGCGCGACCTGGTCTACCTCGGCCACGCGGCCGCCCTGAAAGACGAACTCTCCCCGCTTGAGAATTTGCAGACTGCATGCATGCTGGCCGGCCATGCCGTCAGCACCGGCGACGCGCGGCGCGCACTGGATGACGCCGGGCTGAAGGGTTACCACGGCGTGCCCGCGCGCAAGCTCTCGCAGGGGCAGCGCCGGCGCAGTGCGCTGGCCCGGCTGGCGTTGACGCCCGCAGCGAACGCCACACCGCTGTGGATTCTTGACGAACCTTTCAACGCGCTCGATGCCGCGGCCACCGACTGGCTGACCGGGCAGGTGCGATTGCAGCTGCAGCGCGGCGGCGTCGTCGTGCTGACCAGCCACCAGGACCTGGCGCTCGACGGCGAGCCCCAGCAGGTGCTGGCTCTATGACGCAGGTGCTGCCTTCATGAGCGCCGCCCTCGCCGTCACCGCCGAAGGCGCAGCCCCCGCCATCGGCCTGCTGGACGGCATGCGCTGCGTCTTTGCGCGCGACCTGCGCATTGCCCTGCGCCGCCGTGCCGACACGCTGGCCGCGCTGGTCTTCTTCGTCATGGTGGCCAGCCTGTTTCCGCTGGCCGCCGGCGCTGACCCGAAGTTGCTGCGCGCGATCGCGCCGGGCGTGGTCTGGGTCGCGGCGCTGCTGGCCTCCATGCTCTCGCTTGCCCGCCTGTTCTCTGACGACTGGCAGGACGGCACGCTGGAACAGATGCTGCTGTCGGCCCACCCGCTGGGTCTTCTGGTGCTGGGCAAAATTGCAGCGCACTGGGTCTCATCCGGCCTGCTGCTGGCGCTGGTGTCGCCGCTGGTGGCCCTTCAGTTTGATCTCTCGGCGCCCGCCACCGTGGTGCTGTTTTTGTCGTTGCTCCTGGGCACGCCGGTGCTAAGCCTCATTGGCGCGATTGGCGCGGCACTTACCGTGGGCTTGCGCGGGGCAGGTGTGCTGCTGTCGCTGCTGGTGCTGCCGCTGTGCATCCCGGTGCTGGTCTTTGGCGCGGGTTCGGTGGAGGCGCACAACGCCGGCCTGGGCGTGGGCGGTCATTTCTCCTTGCTGGGCGCTCTGCTCGTGCTGGCCCTGGTCGCCGCGCCCCTGGTGGCAGGCGCCGCCCTGCGGATCTCGGTGGAATAATGGAACTCTCTCTACATATGAAGGCCACCGGCCTTCTGGACACGTGCCATGCGGCCTGGTGATATCAACTGGTTCCATTACGCAGCGCCCCAGCGCTTCTACCCGCTGGCGGGCAGGCTGGTGCCGTGGTTTGGCGCCGCTGCCGCGCTGCTGACGCTGGTGGGCCTGTACCTGGGCCTGTGGCTGGCGCCGACTGACGCGCAGCAGGGCGAGGCTTACCGCATCATCTTTGTCCACGTACCCGCTGCCTGGATGTCGATGGTCATTTATCTGGCAATGGCGGGCTGGGCCGGCATCGGCCTCATCTTCAACTCGCGCCTGGCCTCGATGATGGCCTGCGCACTGGCGCCCACAGGCGCGCTCATGACCTTTCTTGCGCTGTGGACCGGTGCGCTGTGGGGCAAGCCGACGTGGGGCGCCTGGTGGGTCTGGGATGCGCGGCTGACCTCCGAGCTGGTGCTGCTGTTTTTGTACATCGGCTTCATGTCGCTGCATGCGGCCATTGACGACCTGCGCCGCGCCGACCGCGCCGCCGGCCTGCTGGCGCTGGTGGGCGTGGTGAACGTGCCGATCATTTATTTCTCGGTGAAGTGGTGGAACACACTGCACCAGGGGGCGTCTGTCAGCCTGTCCAAAGCGCCGAGCATGGCCACGCCGATGCTGATGGGCATGCTGGTGATGGCACTGGCATTCTGGGCCTACTGCATCGCCGTGGCGCTGGTGCGGCTGCGCACCATCATGCTTGAGCGTGAACGCCATACCGCGTGGGCGCGCACTGCACTGGGGGCTGTATGAGCTTTTCAAATGGATCTGAATTTCTGGCCATGGGCGGCTATGGCCTGTACGTCTGGGGGTCGCTCGGAATGTGCGCCGCCGTCGCGCTGGCCGAGATCGCGCTGCTGCGGCTGCGCCGCCAGGCGCTGTTGCGTGAAGGCGGGCATGACGACGGGCCTGAGGCTGAAGCCGGAGGTGCAGCATGAAGCCCCGCACCCGCCGAGCCCTGGCCATCACCTGCGGCCTGGCCGCACTGGGCATTGCCACCGCGTTGGTGCTCAACGCCTTCAACAGCAACCTGGTGTTTTTCTTCAGCCCCTCGCAGGTGGCGGCCAATGAAGCGCCGCGCGGACGCAACTTCCGCATCGGCGGGCTGGTGGAGCAAGGCAGCTTGAAGCGTGACCCGCAAAGCCTGACCATCCAATTTGTGGTGACTGACATGGCGAAAAAAATTCCGGTGACCTACACCGGCCTCATGCCCGACCTGTTCAAGGAGGGCAAGGGCGTGGTGGCCCAGGGCAAGCTGGGCGACGACGGCATATTCCGGGCCGAGCAGGTGCTCGCCAAGCATGACGAGAACTACATGCCGCCCGAAGCTGCGGCAGCGCTCAGGGATGCGCAGGCCGGCAGCCTGCCCAAGGGCTCCACACTGGCAACGAAACCATGATTCCTGAACTCGGTCATTTCGCGCTGATCCTGGCGCTGGGCATGGCGCTGGCACAAAGCGTGCTGCCGCTGGTGGGCGCGCACCGGGGCAATGCCGCGTGGATGGGGCTGGCCCGGCCGGCAGCACGCGGCCAGTTCGTCTTCGTGCTGATCGCGTTTGCCTGCCTCACCTACGCCTTCATCGACAACGACTTCTCGGTGCTGCTGGCGGCCCGCCACTCCAATTCCTCCCTGCCGCTGATCTACCGCATCACCGCCGTCTGGGGCAACCACGAGGGCTCGATCCTGCTGTGGTCGCTGATCCTGGCCGGCTGGACGCTGGCGGTGTCGATTTTTTCAAAGCAGCTGGACGATCGGACCGTGTCGCGCGTCCTGGGCGTGATGGGCCTCATCAGCTGTGGCTTTCTGCTGTTCACCCTGCTCACCTCCAACCCGTTTGAGCGCATGCTGCCTGCCGCCCCGGACGGGCAGGACCTGAATCCCTTGCTGCAGGACCCGGGCATGGTGATCCACCCACCGATGCTCTACATGGGCTATGTGGGCTTTGTTGTGGCGTTTGCCTTTGCCGTGGCGGCCTTGCTCGCGGGCCGGCTGGATGCCGCCTGGGCGCGCTGGTCGCGACCCTGGACCACGGTGGCCTGGTGCTTCCTGACCTTCGGCATCGCTCTGGGCAGCTTCTGGGCCTACTACGAACTGGGCTGGGGCGGCTGGTGGTTCTGGGACCCGGTGGAGAACGCCTCGTTCATGCCCTGGCTGGTGGGCACGGCACTCATGCACTCGCTGGCCGTCACAGAAAAGCGCGGCGGCTTCCGGATGTGGACGGCGCTGCTGGCCATCATCACCTTCTCGCTGTCACTGCTGGGCACCTTCATCGTCCGCTCGGGGGTGTTGAGCTCGGTGCATGCGTTTGCCACTGACCCGGCGCGCGGGGTGTTCATTCTTGGTTTTCTGGCTTTTGTGATTGGCGGCTCGCTGCTCCTCTTTGCCTGGCGCGCGCCGCGTGTGGGCCTGGGCGGCAGCTTCGAGCCGGTCTCGCGCGAATCCGCGCTGCTGGCCAACAACGTGCTGCTGGTGGTGGCGGCTGCGGCCGTGCTGCTGGGCACGCTGTACCCGCTGGTGATCGAGGCACTGGGCATGGGCAAGCTGTCGGTCGGGCCGCCCTACTTTGCGGCGGTGTTCGTGCCGCTGGTGGCGCCCGCTTTGTTCCTGATGGGGGTTGGCCCCATGGCCCGCTGGCGCCAGGCCGATCTGCGCGACCTGGCCCTGCGCCTGCGCTGGGCGGCCGGGGTGAGCGTGGCCAGTGCCGTGCTCGCGCCAATTTTCATCGGCGCCTGGACGCCGATGGCGGGGCTGGGCTTGCTGCTGGCCATGTGGATTTTCAGTACCGCTGTGGTCAATCTGGCGAACCGGCTGCGCGAGCATCCTGCGCCAGGCTGGGGAGCCCGCCTGGCGGCGCAACCGGGTAGCTACTGGGGCATGCTGCTGGCCCATGTGGGCGTGGCCGTGTTCATCGTGGGCGTGACGGTGGTCAGCAGCTTCCAGAGTGAAACCGATGTGCGCATGGAGCAGGGAGACACCGCTTCGGTGGGGGGCTACAGCTTCCGGCTGGAGGGCGTGACGCAGGTTCGCGGGCCCAACTATGTGTCGGCACGCGCCACACTGGCTGTGAGCCGGAATGGTCAGCCAATAGGCCTGCTGCAGCCTGAGCGGCGCATCTACAACGTGAGCCGCACGGCCATGACGGAAGTGGCGATTGACAGAAGTGCCATGCGCGACCTTTATGTGGCGCTGGGCGAACCGGTGAGCGGTAACGCCTGGAGCGTGCGCCTGCACCACAAGCCCTTCGTCAACTGGATTTGGGGCGGCTGCGTGCTGATGGCGCTGGGTGGCCTGCTGGCCGTGCTGGACAGGCGCTACCGGACCCGGCGCGTCGCTGCGACTGCGCCCATGCTGGCGGGACGCGGGCCGGCGGGTGGCGCTACTGCAGTTCCGGCACAACCCGCGCTGGCCGGCAGGGTCGCGCGGCCGTGAAGCGTTACCTGATTCCGCTGCTGGTCTTCATCCTCATGCTCGGTTTCCTGGCGGCGGGTTTGAAGCTCAACCCGCGTGAAGTGCCCTCCCCCTTGATCGACAAGCCCGCGCCGGATTTCCGGCTGCCAACGCTGGCTGTACCGGGCCAATATATTTCTGCGCAAGACCTGCGCGGCAAGGTCTGGATGTTGAATGTCTGGGCTTCCTGGTGCGTGGCCTGCCGCGTCGAGCATCCGGTGCTGGTGGACTTTGCCAAGACGGGCGCGGTGCCGATCTACGGCCTCAACTACAAAGACAAGCGCGAAGACGCCATCCGCTGGCTGGGCAACTTCGGGAACCCGTACCTGCATTCGCTGTCCGACACCGAGGGCCTGGTCGGCATCGACTTTGGCGTCTACGGCGTGCCCGAGACTTTTGTGATTGATGGGCAGGGCGTGATCCGGCTCAAACACATTGGCCCTGTCACGCCAGAAGCCTTGCGCGACACCATCTTGCCGCTGATCGGGAGGCTGCGTGGTTAGAACCTGGCTGCTGGGCCTCGTTATGGTGCTCGCGGCTGGCGCGTGGGCGAAAGACGCAGCGCCCCTGGTCGCCGACCCGGCACTGGAAGCGCGCGTGATGGTCATTGCCGAGGAACTGCGCTGCCTGGTTTGCCAGAACGAGACGCTGGCCGCCTCCAACGCCGACCTGGCCGTGGACCTGCGCAAGCAGATCCGCATCAAGCTGGTGGCGGGCCAGACCCAGCCGCAGATTCTTGACTTCATGGTGCAGCGCTATGGCGACTTCGTGCTGTACCGGCCGCCCCTGAAAGCCAGCACCGTGCTGCTGTGGGCCGGGCCCTTTGCGCTGCTGCTGCTGGCCGCCGTGGCCATGGCGATGAGCATCCGCCGGCGCCGGCGCGAAGGCGCCGGCGGCGAGCTCAGCGCCGAAGAAGTGCAGCGCGCGCAACAACTGCTTCAGGAAAGCCCGGCACCGCCCGGGGCACGCTCATGACCACTTTCTGGCTGCTCGCCGCTGCGATGCTGGCGCTGGCTCTGGCGATAATTTTGCTGCCGCTGTTTCGCCGTCACGCGGCGCCAAATGCTGCGCCCCCGCAAGCCGGCCTTGCCGTGCTGCGCGAGCAGCTTGCGCAGGCCGATGCAGAACTGGCCGCAGGCAGCATTGACGCTGCGCAACATGCGCAGACCCGAAGCGAGATCGAGCGCCGCGCGCTGGAAGAAGACACTCGGCTTGTACCCGTGCAGGCAGCAGGCCGGCCGGTGTGGACTGCCGTGCTGCTGGGGCTGGGTGTCCCCCTGCTGAGCATGGGCCTTTACGGATTCATTGGCAACACCAACGCCCTGCAGCCCCAAGCCGAAGTGGCAGGCGCAGCGGGCCGGGACGTCACGACCGAGCAGTTTGAAGAGATGGTCGCGCAGATGGCCCAGCGGCTGGAGAACCCGCCGCCCGGGCAAAAGCCCGACCCGCAAGCTTGGGAAATGCTGGCCCGCACCTATGCCGCCATGCAGCGCTTCCCTCAGGCGGACCGCGCCTATGCGCAGGCGATTGCGCTGGCACCCGCCAATGCGCAATTGCTGGCCGACCGCGCCGATGTGCTGGCGATGCTGCAGGGCCAGAGCGCAGCGGGCGAGCCCACGCGCCTTGTCGAACAGGCGCTGAAGCTGGAGCCCGACAACCTCAAGGCGCTGGCGCTGGCGGGCAGCGCCGCTTTCGAGCGCAAGGAATTTGCAACCGCTACGCGCTACTGGACCCGGGCGCGTGCGCTGGCCCCAGCAGGAAGCGAATTTGCAACGGGGCTGGACAGGAGCCTGGAGATGGCGCGGACCAGCGCCGGGGCTGGGCCGGCCGCAGCCACCACACCGGCTATTGCATCGGCAGCAGCGCCAGCAGAGGCACCGCAAAGCGCTGCTGCGCCCGCAGCCAGCCTGAGCGGCGTGGTCAGCCTCTCGCCCGCGCTGGCGAGCAAGGTCGCGCCGGGGGATACCGTGTTCATCTTCGCGCGCGCCGCGCAGGGCCCGCGCATGCCGCTGGCCATCCTCAAACGCAAGGCCAGCGAATTACCGATCCGCTTTGTGCTGGACGACAGCACCGCCATGTCGCCGGCGATGCAACTGTCCAGGTTCACGCAGGTGGAAGTGAGCGTGCGGGTGTCCAGGTCAGGCAACGCGATGCCGCAGAGCGGTGATCTGGTGGGCCAATCAGGCCCCTTGACGGTCGGCGCGAAAGACCTCGCCATCACCATCAACAGCGTTCAGCCCTGATCGACGGGTTGCGCGCTTGCCATCGCTGGCATTGAGCTGTCGTGTGTCGAGGCCCGCAAATCCAACAGCAAACGCGCCACCAGGTCGGGGCGCTCTTCATGCGCAAGGTGGCCCAGCCCCTTGAGCGTGATGACCGGCAGCTGCGACGCTGCGGGCAGCATCGCCCGCACGCGGTGAGCCTGCCGGGGTGACAGCGTGCGGTCGTTCTCGCCAACCACCTGCTGCAGTGGCGTGTTCAGACGCAGCAGCTGGTGCGACAAGGTGGGCAGGTCCCAGTTGGCCATCATGCCGAGCGCGCCGGCCGCATGGCCCGGGTTGCGCACCAGTTGCCCGTAAAGGGCCATGCCCTGCGCGTCCAGCGTGGAGCCGGTGCCTGCAATCAGCCGGTGCAGCACGGCCGGGTCGCTGGCGCGCCAGGAAAACAGCTTTGGCACCACCGACGTAGCCGCCATGAGCCGGGCCACCGGCGAGAACACCTGGCCGGCCAGCCCACCCAGCGGCAGAAGTGCGCCGTTCAAGCTGACCACCTGTTGCGGCGCCAGCATTGAATCCAGGCACATGCGCACCGCAATGGCCGCGCCGGCCGAGTGACCCACCACGACGCCGGGCCGGATGCCCATCTCGCCCAGCAGGCCGTTCACAGCGCGCGCCATGCCAGGCAGCGAGAGTTGCGGCGACATCGTGCCGCCTTGGGGCATGGCCGTGAAGCCATGGCCCGGCAGGTCCGGCGCCAGCACCGTGAAGTGGTCGGCAAGAAGCGGCGCGAGGCCGCGCCATGAATGGGTGGACGAGCCGGTGCCGTGCAGCAGCAGCAGTGCAGGCTTTGCCGGATCCGGCTCGCCAAAGACCTGCACATGCCAGCGAAGACCCGCAGCGTTGACAAACCGGCTGGCTTCGCGATGCGGCCAGTTCATGCCGTCGCGCTCCCACACCAGCCTGTCCGCTTGCAACGCGCTCATTTCAAGCCGCCGGGCTGCCTGTGGCCAGCCGGACCACCTGCGACAGGGCCATGGCGCCTGCGTAGGGCAGCGGCACATAGGCCGCGCCCATCTCACGCGCCAGCTGTTCCGCGACGGCCTGGGGCTGGGGCGATGTGTCCAGCAGCAAGGTGGCCAGGCCCGCTGCGCGAAGTTGCAGCGCTGCGGCAGACGCATCTGCGCCGGCTTTGGCCCGGCCGGGCGAACCGTCGCGCGCGATGTTGGCGCGGCCGTCGGTCAGCAAGACGACGATGGGTGTTTCGCCCCGGCGTGCGATCTGGCCGGCCAGCTCACGCGCGGCGTCCAGCGCGGCGGCCAGCGGTGTGCCGCCGCCCCCGGGCAGGGCCGCCAGGCTGCGTTTGGCACGCGCCAGCGAGCGGGTGGGCGGCAGTAACAGCTCCACCGTCTGGCCGCGAAACGCCAGCACCGCCACGCGGTCACGCCGCACATAACAGTCGGCCAGCAGCAGTTCCACCGCGCCCTTGGCCTCGGCCAGCCGGTGCAGCGCTGATGAGCCCGATGCATCGACGACAAACAGTGTGGTGGTCTGACCGAGTTGCCGCAAACGGGTGACGTGGAAGTCTTCGCGCCGCACGTGAATGCGTTGCTGCTGCGCACCACCGCGTTGCGAGGCCTCACGCCGCAGACGTTGCCAGGGCGCTGCTGCGCGCAGTGTCTCGATCACGTTCAGGCGCGCGCCCGCACGCGGCTCGCCGCGCCGCGCGCCTATGGGGCGGCCGCGGGCCTGGCCTTTTTGTACCGCACCGGCGCGGCCGGCAGCCTGGCTGCGCGAGCGGCTGGCTTCACCGATCTTGAGGGCCGCGAGCAGGCCTGGCGGAATGGCGGCCTGGGCGGCCTCCAGCACCGTTTCTGCGAGTTGCTTGTCCATGCCTTTGGCGGCGTCGTCGGCATCGGGTGGCGGCTCGGCCGGTGGGGGCGCATCTGCTTGCTGATCTGGAGGTTGCTGTGCTTCAGGTGGTGGCGGCTCTGGAGGCGGCTCCTGGGGAGGGCTGTCGTCAGGCTGTTTCTGCTGCTGTTCATCCGGCTCGCTCTGCTGCGGCGCAGGCAGTTGCGTAGCACGAGGTGCGAGCACCAAACGCGCGGCCAGGGAGGCATGCTCTTCGCTGACTTCCTCCTGGCCTGACAGGGCCGCCGCCGCCCGGGCCACACGCACGGCCAGAAGCGTCCCACGCATCGAGGCCACGCCCAGGGCAAGTGCCGCACCGCACAGGGCCTGCAGCATGTCGTCGCCCACAGAGACGCGCGGCAGCAGGGCGCGCGCCTGCTCGATGTCGGCGCGGCGCCAGTTCACGGGTTCGTTGTCCGCGCGCGCCGGACCCGGCTCGTCCAGGCGCAGCTGAAACGCCAGCCGGTCCAGCAGGGCTGCGGGAGGTTGCTCGTCGTCACTGGCACCTTCATCAAGCGCCACCACGCCGAGGCGCGCCGGCTGGCGCAGGGCCAGGCCATCGCGCTGGGTGGCAACTTCCTGCGTGTCCAGAACGGCTGCCAACCTGGCAGCCAGGCCGGCGGGCAGGCGCTCGGCCATGGCCAGCAGCACCACGCCGCCATCGGCCTGCGCCAGCACGCCCTGCTGCGCCACGGGTCGCCCAGCCTGCAAGGTGGCGCCCAGGTCCAGCCCGCCGAGCAAGGCCGCGTCGTTGATGTTCAGGGGCACGCGGCGCCAGGGGCTTTGCTCGGGCATGAGGCTGCGCAGCAGCGCCAACCAGTCGTCGCGCCGGGTGCTGGCGCGTGCCCGCAAGGCCACGCCGGCGAGGCCCGCAGGGTCTACGGCAAACAGCGCCGCCATCAGGGCGCTGTCTGCGTCCAGCCCGGGAGCGGGGAACGGCGATGTCATTTCAGGTGGCTGTTATCGCTGTGCTGCCGGTGCTGCACAGGCACTCATGCGCCGAACAATTCGGCCACCGCGCGCTCCACCCGCACGGTGGAGCCGGCGTCGTCCAGCGGATTGCGCCGCAGCCGGTGCCGCAGCGCGGGCGCTGCGACCTTGCGCAGATGCGCGTCGCCCATCACCGCGTCACCCTCCAGCGCGGCCAGTGCGCGCGCAGCGCGGATCACCGTCAGGTCGCCGCGCAGGCCGTCCGTGCCCAACGCCATGCACAACTGGGCGGCACGCTCCCGCGCGGAGTCGGGAATGCTCACATCGGCCAGCCGCTTGCGTGCGGTGACGATGCGCCTGCGGATGCGCTCGTCTTCCTTTTTCCATTGTTCGGTGAAGCCCGCCGGGTCGCGTTCAAACGCGTCGCGGCGGCGCACCACATCGACCCGGGACGCCAGGTCGCTTGGTGTCTTGACTTCCACCGAGAGGCCAAAGCGGTCGAGCAGTTGGGGCCGCAACTCGCCTTCTTCAGGATTGCCGCTGCCCACCAGCACAAATCGCGCGGGATGCCGCACGCTCAGGCCTTCGCGCTCAACCACGTTCTCGCCGGAGGCGGCGACGTCAATCAGCAAGTCGACCAGATGGTCTTCCAGCAAATTGACTTCGTCGATGTACAGAAAGCCCCGATTGGCGCGGGCCAGCAGGCCAGGCTCAAAGGCCTTGACGCCCTGCGACAGCGCACGCTCCAGGTCCAGCGCGCCGACCACACGGTCTTCAGTCGCGCCCAGTGGCAGGTCCACCACCGGCACCGGCACGAGATGGCTTGCGGGCTTGCCCTTGGGGCTGGCGAGCAGGGCGGCGCAGTCTTCACAGACGCCGCCGGTTGCGTCTGGGTCACAGCCATAGCGGCAGCCCGTGATGGCGCGCATTTTGGGGAGCAGGGCGGCCAGCGCCCGGACGGCGGTGGACTTGCCTGTGCCCCGGTCACCAAACACCAGAACACCGCCGATACCAGGATCAATTGCCACCGCCAGAATCGCCAGCTTCATTTCGTCCTGGCCGACGATTGCAGAGAAAGGAAATGACAGAGACATATGTAAATAAAGTATGACACATTGGTACCCGCACACGAAGCCTTATGGAAGGTGTAACAGGCACGGTAGAGGTACTCGAGAACCCTCACCCCAGCCCTCTCCCGCAAGCGGGAGAGGGAGCAAGAGGGGCCGTCACTCCACGCGGCAGCAGGTTGGCGGCGGTGGGTGCCCGCGTCAAGTGCGTGCGCACCCTCGCAGGTCTATCATCGAGGGTTACCCCCAACACATCCCCTAGTGAATTCTTCCACTGACGGCAAATACCTCGCAGCCAAGCCCACCGGCGATGCAGCTGAACAAGAGGCACAGGCGGCGCAGGACCGCATCCTTGAGGCCGCCATCGAGGGCAAGTACCTCGCCCGCGCGCTGGCGGCGCAGCGCATCAGCATCCGCGGTGCACGCACCCACAACCTCAAGAACATCGACCTGGACATCCCGCGCAACCAGCTGGTGGTGATCACAGGCCTGTCGGGCTCGGGCAAATCATCGCTCGCGTTTGACACGCTGTATGCCGAGGGCCAGCGCCGCTATGTGGAGAGTCTGTCGGCCTATGCACGGCAGTTTTTGCAGTTGATGGACAAGCCCGATGTGGATGTGATCGAGGGTCTCTCGCCGGCCATATCCATCGAGCAGAAAGCCACCTCGCACAACCCGCGCTCCACCGTGGGTACGGTCACCGAGATTCACGATTACCTGCGTTTGCTCTATGCCCGCGCCGGCACCCCCTATTGCCCCGACCACGACCTGCCGCTGCAGGCCCAGACAGTCTCCCAGATGGTGGACGCTGTGCTGGCGCTGCCCGAAGACA